>WFNS01000270.1 GCA_015488495.1 Gammaproteobacteria bacterium
GACCGGTTCAAGCTGGCGCTCGCTGCCCAGTATGCCGAGCCGCTGACCGATTTCCTGCGCAAGGTGGAAGGGGTGAAGGAAGTGGTGATCGCCGGCAGCTATCGCCGCGCCAGGGAGACGGTGGGCGACATCGACATCCTGGTCACCGCGGCTCCCGGCAGCCCGGTGATGGAGCGGTTCACCGGTTACGACGAGGTGAAAGAGGTGGTCTCCCAGGGGCCCACCCGCGCCACCGTCATCCTGCGCTGTGGCCTGCAGGTGGATCTGCGCCTGGTGCGGCAGGAGAGCTATGGCGCCGCATTGCACTACTTCACCGGCAGCAAGGCCCACAACATCGCCATCCGCACCCTGGCTCGCCAGCGGGGATTGAAGATCAACGAATACGGGGTATTCCGCGGGCGCGAGCGGGTGGCGGGGGAGACCGAAGAGTCGGTGTTCCGCGCCGTGGATCTCCCCTGGATCCCTCCCGAGCTGCGCGAGAACCAGGGAGAGATCGAGGCGGCCCGCAACGGCCTGCTGCCGAAGCTGGTGGAGCTGAAGGATTTGCGCGGCGACCTCCACGCCCACACCCGGGCCACCGATGGCCACGATACCCTGCAGGGGATGGCCGAAGCGGCCAGGGCCTGTGGACTGGAGTACCTGGCCATCACCGAGCACTCCCGGAGGCTGACCGTGGCCAAAGGGTTCACCCCCGAGCGGCTGCTCAAACAGATGGAAGAGATCGAGCGGCTCAACGAGCGGCTGGAAGGGATCACCCTGCTGAAGGGGATCGAGGTGGACATCCTGGAGGACGGACGGCTGGACCTGCCCGACGGCGTGCTGGGCCGGCTGGATCTGGTGGTGGCCGCGGTGCACAGCAAGTTCAACCTCAGCCGCCGCAAGCAGACCGAGCGCATCCTGCGGGCCATGGACCACCCCCATTTCACCATTCTCGCCCACCCCACCGGGCGCTTGATCCAGCAGCGCGAGCCGTACGACGTGGACATGCTGCGCATCATCCGCCACGCCCGGCAGCGGGGCTGCTTTCTCGAACTCAACGCCCATCCCGAGCGGCTCGACCTGCTGGCCGGCTACTGCCGGGTGGCGCGCGACGAAGGGGTCCTGGTGAGCATCGACTCCGACGCCCACAGCACCATGCATTTCCGAAACCTGAAATACGGCGTAGGCCAGGCGCGTCGCGGCTGGCTGGAGAAGAAGGATGTGCTCAACACCCGGCCACTCCCGGAGTTGCGCCGCCTGTTGAAACGCACCATGTGATTTCTGCAAAAGAAAGGGGCTTCACCAAATTGTGTGGGTAAAACGGTAAATCACCGCGTAGCGGCTTCGTCCTTGACAGGCAGAATGTACGCCACATACTTAGCAGCCAAGAGGGGATTGGGGGCTGTCTGGCTGGAGACTATCGGATATCTACTATCCGCGGGAATGGCAAGTGATCCGGTTATCCCAAAGTGTCCCCAATCCCCTTGTGCTGACCATCTTCCGGCGTGCATTCTGCCTGTCAAGGATGATTTACCGTTTTACCCAGTCGATCAGGTGAAGAGCCAAGAAAAAAGGGCGCTCCTGGAGCGCCCCCATGATGGATACAACCGCCGCGTCAGGCCGCGTTCACCGTGATCTTGCGCGGCTTCACCTCCTCCCGCTTGGGGATGGTCAGGGTCAGAACCCCGTTCTTCAGCTCCGCCTCGATGCGGGAGGTGTCCAGATCCTGACTCAGCGTGAAGCTGTGCCGGTAACGGCTGGACTGCACCTCTGCGTAGCGTGCCTCCATCTTCTCCGGCACGTCGAGGGAGACGGTGCCCTCGATGGTCAGGATCTCCTTGTCCACCTGGACGTTCAGACTCTCCTTGCTCACTCCGGGCAGATCCGCCTTGACGATGACTCCCTCTTCCGTCTCGTACACATCCACTGCGGGGCGAAGAAGTACCTCCGACCCGGCCTGCTCCGGCCGACTCACCTCCTGCTCGGTGCGCTGGACGATCTCTTTGTCACTCATGGTCAACCCTCCTTACGCTTTCACTTCGATCTGGTGGGGTCTGGTGGCCTCCTGCCGCTTCAGCCGGATGTGCAGGACACCATTCCTGTAGTTCGCCTCCACCCGTTCCGGATCCACGTCGTCGGGCAAGGTGATCACCCGGCTGAACTTGCCGTTGAAACGTTCCTGCAGATACTGCCGGGCGTTCTCCGGCGGCGGATCGTTGCGCTCACCGCTGATGGTCAGCACATTCTGCTCGATGGAGATGTCGAACTGATCGGGTTGCATCCCCGGCGCGAAGAGATAGACATCTATCTCTTCCGGTGTGGCACCCACGTTGACGGCCGGAAACCCGCCCGCGCGACCGGCGCGGATATTGGTCAGGCCTGGCCAAGTGGTGCTCAGCAGGGAATCCATCTGTTTCTGCAAGCGGTCGAACTCTTCCAGCAGCCCGGTGGGGCTGAAAAAAGGTGAACCAAGCATACCGTGTACCTCCTCGTTTGGTATTCATGCCATCGCTTGTTTTGGTAAGTGTGGTTGCCGGGGATGGATTTCAAGGGATTTTCCCGGTGTGGTACGCTCTCGATTTTCGAAGCGAGACGGAGAACGATGCGAACCCGGGTCAAGATTTGCGGGATCACCCGCCCGGAAGATGGCGTTGTCGCGGCGCGGGCCGGGGCCGACGCCATCGGCCTGGTGTTCTACTCCGGCAGTCCGCGCGGGGTGGATATTGCGCGGGCGCGCGCTGTGGTGGAGCGGCTGCCTCCCTTCGTGACCGTGGTGGGGCTGTTCGTGAACGCCGAAGAGCGCTTCATCCGCCAGGTGCTGGCCGGAGTTCCCCTCGACCTGTTGCAGTTCCACGGTGACGAACCGCCGGAGCAGTGCGGGATCTACGGCAGGCCTTACATCAAGGCGCTCAGGATGCACGAGGCGATGGACGTTCGTCGCGAGGCGGAACGCTATCGCGACGCGGCGGGGTTGCTGCTGGATGCCTGGCACCCGGATCTGCGTGGCGGTAGCGGGCACCGGTTCGACTGGGACCGTTTCCCGGCCGATGTGGGCAAGCCGCTGATCCTGGCCGGCGGATTGACCCCGGAGAACGTGGCCCGGGCCGTCGAGTCGGCACGTCCCTACGCGGTGGACGTGAGCAGCGGAGTGGAGTCGGCCAAAGGGATCAAGGATCCGGCGCTCATCGAGCGGTTCATGCGTAGCGTGTTTGGCGGTTAGTCAGGTATCGATTCCTACCGAGATTGTTGCCTGACCCTCCTTCGGGTTAGGATCTTTCCTTTGTTCAACCCGGATCTTTTCACCACATGACCGAAATCGACTACACCGAATTTCCCGATACGTCCGGGCATTTCGGGCCCTACGGCGGGCGCTTCATCGCCGAGACCCTGATGGGGCCGGTGGAGGAGCTGCGTGCGGCCTATGAGCGCTATATGAAGGATCCCGCCTTCCTCGCCGAATTCGACGATGACCTGCGCCAGTACGTGGGGCGCCCCTCTCCCCTCTACCACGCGGAGC
>WFNS01000271.1 GCA_015488495.1 Gammaproteobacteria bacterium
AAAAGGGCAAGACCATCAGTCACTTTGGTCCGGAAGCCAACCTGTTCGACAAGCTCGAGGAGACCTTCAGGACCTATGGCGAGACCGGTGGCTGCCGGCGTCGTTTCTACCTGCACAGCGAAGAGGAGGCGGAACCCTACGGCCAGAAGCCCGGAGAGTTCACCCCTTGGGAGGAGATCCCGCCCGGAACCTCCGATCTGCTTTTCTATGAAGGCTTGCATGGTGGTGTCGTGGCCGGCGACGTGGATGTCAGTAAGTACGTGGATCTGCTGGTTGGTGTGGTACCCATCGTTAATCTGGAGTGGATCCAGAAGATCTTTCGGGATCACGGGCAGCGCGGCTATTCCCCAGAGGCAATTGTGGATACCATACTTCGTCGCATGCCCGACTACGTGAACTACATCACCCCCCAGTTTTCCCGCACCCACATCAACTTCCAGCGGGTGCCGACGGTGGACACCTCCAATCCATTCATCGCCAGGGACATTCCCACACCGGACGAGAGCTTCGTGGTGATTCGCTTCCGGTTCCCGAAAGGGGTGGACTTTCCCTATCTGCTCAGCATGATCGACGGTTCCTTCATGTCTCGCCCCAATACCATCGTGGTGCCCGGCGGCAAGATGGGTTTCGCCATGGAGGTGGTGCTGACACCGCTCATTCACGAGCTGATCGAGAAAAAGAGAAAGGGGAAATAGCACAGTCTGAAAGCGCCGAAATGCCGGCTCGAGCCGGCATTTTGCGTGGAGTTGGCTCCGGAAAAAATCAAAGAATCGGGGGTATTGAGCGATGAAGACAGACTTTCTGGTGATCGGTGCGGGAGTGATGGGTATCAACGTCGCTCGTGAATTGAAACAACGCTTTGCCGATGCCTCGGTTGCGGTAATCGACAAGGAGAACGGCTGCGGGCGACATTCCAGCGGGCGTAACGTGGGAATGCTGGATGCCGGTTTTTCCTGGCCTGCCGACAGCCTGAAGGCCCGTTTCTGCAAGGAGGGGAACGAGCAGCTCAGCCGGTATTGTGAAGATCGGAAGCTCGCTCTGAACCGCTGCGGGGAGCTGGTGATCGCCAGAGATGACGATGAGTTGTCGTCACTCGATGGAGTTCAACGTCGCGCGGAAAGCAACGGGGTGGAACTGGAGACGGTTACCGCGAGGGAGGCGAAGGAGATCGAGCCCCGGGCGCGGGTCCACGAGCAGGCCCTGTTCTCCCCCACCAGTGCAGCGGTGGATCCCCTGGCCGTCTTGCAACAGATGGAGCAGGATGCGCGCAGCGTCGGAGTGAAGTTCCATTATGGCAACAGCTACCTGCGGAAGGCAGGTGACGAGCTGATTGCTACCCGAGGAACGATCCAGGCGGGTTACGTGGTCAACTGCGCCGGGCTCCATGCCGACCGGATTGCGCAGGAGTTCGGTTTCGGAACACGTTACCGCATGCTGCCCATCAAACACAGCTACCTGGAGTCCAGCGAGCCGCCGGGCGCGTTTCGCACCCATATTACGGCGGCCAGTGAACTCTCCGGCAGTTATCCGGGCGTGCGTATCGTCCTTGGCGTGGATGGCCGGCCCCGGCTCGGCCCGGAGGTGAAACCGGCCCTGTGGCGGGAGCAGTATCACGGCGCCGAGGGGTTCCAGCCGTTCGAGATGTCCGGCGTGGTCAAGCTCGGTCTGAGTCAGATGTTCCAGGGAGGGAAGGAGATCTGCAGGGCGTGTCTGCAACGTTTCAGGGGCAAGGCCCATTCCCGCCTGATTGCCGCGGGCAGCCGGCTTGCCGAGGGTATCTCGCCCAACGACTACCGCGATTGGGCTCGTCCCGAGATCCAGCCGCAACTGGTGGACACCGAAACCCACCGTTTGGTGGCGGATTTCGTCGTGGAAGGGGACGGCAAGTCCATGCATGTCCTGAACACCGTTTCGCCCGCATTCACCTGTGGGCTTCCTTTCGCCAGGTACGTCTGCGAGCAGATAGCGGATCGGATCGACAGCGGGGGTGATTGAACAAAGAGCTGCCGGGCCCCGTGCGGTGGGTCAGGGGGAGATGAAGCGACCGATGGCCCGCTGTAGATCTTCTGGCGTGCCGATATCCAGATAAGGGGTGCTGCTCACCTGGACGGAGTCCACCAGAAGCCCATCCCGGATGGCGGCCTGCAATACATCGCCCACGAACAGCTCGCGGGACTTCTTTTCGCGGGGAGCGTGTGATTTCAGATATTCGTGCAGATAGCGGCTGAAGCGTGGCGTCCACAATGCGATGCCCCAGGTCCAACGCAGTGAACTGACCGCAGGTTTTATCTCGATTCGCAGCACCCGGCCATCCGGATCCGTAGCTACCATGTCGCTTTTGTCGGGGCGATCGCCGGGAAAGAGTCCCAGCACCACCTCTGCACCGTGTTGCACCTGTCGTTCTATCAGTTTGTCGAAGGCATCATCGGCGTCGAAGAGGATATCGGGGTAGCCGAGGACGACGTGGTTGCCTGCGACGAACTCGAACGCACTGTCGATGGTATAGGGTGCCCCCCAGGGTTGCCTCGCAAGCAGATAGCCGATGTTCAATCCCTGTTGGACGCCGTTGCCCAGGTAGGTCGGGATATCCCATTTGCCCTCTCTCAGGACGACCAGTACCCGGTTGATACCGGCCCGAGCCAGCTTTTCGAGCAGATATTCGCAAACGGTCCTGGGGTGCTGCCGCCCGTCGTGACCGGCGGACAGGCCCAGGGGATAGATCTCCTTGCTGCAGGGTAACGGCGAAATTCGCGTTGCCTTGCCGGCTGCCGGAATGACCGCAATGCAGTTTCGTCTGATATCATCGTCGGGCATGGGAATGGAAAATCGCTGAAATGGTCCCGTTCTTGCCCCCCATTCTATCATCTACGGTGTCTCATCCGGATCGGGTGTGCGAATGAGCGATCAGGAGAGCCACTGTTATCTCTGGCTGAAGCCTGCAGAGCCGGAGTTGTCGCAGTTGCGGCAACTCATCCGGCGATTGAGCTCGGTTCACGGTACGCCGGAATTCGAGCCCCATGTTTCCCTGCTCGCCAGGTTGCGAGGGAGCCGGGAAGAGCTGATGGACGGGCTCCACTCATTGGCGTCCGGTACTGCCCGGTTTCCCCTGGTTTTCCATGGAATCGATTTCAGGGATGAATACTACCGCTGCCTGTTTCTGGAGCTGGAGCAATCGCCGATGTTGGAGAATCTCCACATCCGGGCGGGGCACCGTTTTCCCCACGACGAGAGCTGGCGTTTCGAGCCTCATGTCAGTCTGATGTACGGTGAACTTCCAGTGAGCCGCAAACAGGCCATCATCGCTGAACTGGCGGACAGCTGGCCGAGAACCGTGCAGGCGGGGAGCCTGGCGCTCTACCTGGCTCCGGGAGGGCCGGCAGAGTGGTATCCACTCCAGGAATTTGTGCTCGGTTGATTGGTATTGCCGGCAGGGACGTTGAGTCCTGATTCCTGGCCCTTCACCTGACCGAGTGGGTAAAACAGTAAATCACCATGTAGCGGCTTCCTCCTTGACAGGCAGAATGCACGCCGGAAGATGGTCGGCATGAGGGGATTGGGGTCGCTTTGGGATAACCGGATCACTTGCCATTTCCGCAGATAGTGGATATCCGGTAGTCTCCAGCCAGGCAGCCCCAATCCCCTCTTGGCAGCCGAGTATGTGGCGAGCATTCCGCCTGTCAAGGATGATTTACCGTTTTACCCACACGATTTGGTGAAGACCCTGATTTATTACCTTGAAAGAGTACTAGTATGTTACCATTTTGCGGATAACCATCCATGGT
>WFNS01000272.1 GCA_015488495.1 Gammaproteobacteria bacterium
GTGGAAGGGGAGCTTGGCTACGTTCCCGGCGTGGAAGGAGAGGATGCCGAACGCCACCCCGGTGAGATTGCCTATACCACGGTGGAAGAGGCGAAGGAGTATGTGGAGCAGACCGGCGTGGATTTTCTCGCAGTCTCCGTCGGTACCGTACACGGGCGCATGAAGGGAGAGCCGCAGCTGGATTTCGAACGGCTGGGAGATATCAACCGGGCGCTGCGGATTCCGCTGGTCATCCACGGCGGAACCGGTCTCGGCGACGAGCAGTTTCGCCGTCTGATCGAGAATGGTGTGGCCAAGATCAACTACTATACCGCGCTTTCCGACGCCGCTGGTCGCCGCATCGCGGCCAATGCGGCGCAGGGGGAGAGGGATGGCTACACTCGCCTGCTCAGCGGGGCGCGCGAGGCCATCGCCGACGAGGTGGAGCGTTGCATGCGCCTCTGGGGAAGCGCCGGGCGGGCCGAAACGGTGGCCGCGTCCTGTTCCCCCTGGTCTCCGGTGGAACATCTCATCATTTTCAACGTCAGCGGTATCGGCGACCAGGAGGCGGAGGAGATGATGGCCAGGGGGCGCGAGATCCTGGGCGCCATCCCGGGTGTTCGTTACGTCCATACCGGTACAGCGGTCAAGGAGGATGCGAAGTACCGCTTCTGCTGGTTGATCCGCTTTGTCCACCCGGCGGTGATCGACAGCTATCGTGACCATCCGGAGCACGTGCGCTTCGCCGACGAGCTCTTCCGCCCGGTGGCCGGAGACCGTATCAGTATCGACTATCTGCTCACGCCGGCGTAGCTCAGGCAGGGTCGGTCCGGGCGCCGGCGGCCACTGCCAGCGCTCGGGCCACGATCCGGCGCAGGCGCTCGTCGGGTTGTTCCATCCGCTCCAGCAGGGAGCGGCCGTGGGGTGACAGTCGCCGGATTCCCCAGATGCAACGCCGCAGGGTCTCTTCGTCCCCCTCCCGCGCATGGTAGAGGGGGAGGTTGACATCGAAATAGGAGAGACTGTCGGCGTCGCGCAGCAGATCGGCGCGTGGATCGCCGCCCGTTTCATGGTAGCGCACCAGACGGCACGCCTCGCGGGTGATCTCCGGTGCCACGTCGCAGGCTTCGAGAAGGGTGGCGAGGATGCGTGCGCCATGTTCGGCGTGGGCCGCCTTGAAGGCATCGTAGTCGTCGAACCGTTCTCGCCGTACCTTCTCCGGTGAGGCGCGATCGATGTCGTGGGCCAGCGCGGCCAGCTGCAACGCCGGGTCGGCCGAGGGATCGAGCCGCAGCAGCCAGTGCAGGGTGTTCTCCGCGTGACGCGGATCCTCGGGTACCCGGGATCCGCGGATATAGTCGCGGATACGGCTGCGGGCGCACTCCAGCGGGGATTCCCCCGCTGCTTCAGGTGTGTTCCGGTGTTTTTCCGTAGAGCCGCGCATACCCTTCCGGATCCAGTATCTCGCGGATGTCCACGAAGCTTCCCGACGGGCGCTGCTTCAGCAGGGGAAGTACGGCAAGCACCTTGGTGGCAGCCTCTTCCGGCCCCGGCATCGCATCGGTGCCGCGTGCCGCCTGCAGACGCCGCAGGGCGGGAAACCGCTCGGCGTCCGCCTCCTCGCACAGATGGTCCATCATGGCGGTGTCGATGATGCCCGGTGCCAGCGCGGTGACATGGGTGTGGGGAAACTCGTGGGCGTAGAGTTTTGCCAGCATGTTGAGCGCCGCCTTGGAGAGGGCGTAGCTGCCCCATCCCTTGTTGCCCAGTATCGCTGCACCGGAGGAGATCATCACCACCTGACCGACGGGACGACCCCAGTGATGGAGCCAGTCCATCACCGCCTTGTTCGCCCACAGATTGGTCTCCATCACCTCCTTCGCCTCTTCGAGCGGGGTGTCCACCAGGGGGTGGATGCGACCGAGGATCCCGGCGTTGAGGACCACCAGGTCGAGCCGGGGGAGTTCGCCCAGCAACGCATCCAGATTGTGCGGCAGGGCTGCGTAGTCGGTGAGGTCACATCGGTGATGGTGAAGCCCCGGCAGGTCGCAATCCCTGCGGCTGCAGCCGTGGACCCGCCATCCCTGCTGCAGGAGCCGGTGGGCCAGCCCGTGGCCGAGCCCGGAGCTGGTACCGGTGACGAACGCGATGGAGCGAGTCATCTTTTTTCTCTCCCTCTGTCTGTCAGAACGGCTTGACTATCACCAGGATCACGACGGCGAGCAGGATGGGCACGGGAAGCTCGTTGATCCAGCGATAGAACACATGGCTGTGCCGGTTACGGTCTTCCTGAAAGGCCTTGACCAGTCTGCCGCAATAGAAGTGGTAGACGATGAGCAAGGCGACCAGCAGGAGTTTGGCATGCAGCCAGCCGGAGCTGGCATAGGCGGCCCAGGCATAATCCACCAGCAGCCAGCCGCCGAAGAAGACGGTCAGGATCATCGAGGGGGTGGTAAAGCGATAGAGCTTGCGCTCCATCACCTTGAACCGTTCATTGCACACCCGGTCCTCGCTCATGGCGTGATAGACGAACAGTCTGGGCAGATAGAACAGCCCGGCGAACCAGGTGACCATGAAGATGATGTGGAAGGATTTGACCCAAAGCATGCCGGTTTACTCCGTATAGTGATAGGTGGCCTCGATGTCCTTGCGCGTCAGGATGCCATAGATCCCGATGCCGGTTCCATCCTCGCGGGTGATGTAGGCCGCGTTGCTCTTCGCCTTGTCCAGCAGGTCGAGCGCTTCCCACAGGGTGACGTGACGGGGCACCGGGATCAGCTTCTGGCGGGCGGCGGGGATCTCCATCAGATCGAGGGACTCTTCCCCTTCCTTCTCTGCCGTCTCTTCCAGATAGAGGGCCAGATCCGTCCCGGGGACCAGGACCTGGGGCTGGTTCTCCTCCTTGATGACGATCCACTGCGGAGACTGTTTCAACAGATGCCGCAGTGATTCCCTCGTGGTGAACCGTTCACTGGCGGCGAAGTTGCGGTTCATCACACTGGCCACTCCGATATGGTGGAGGGATTGGGCCAACGGGTTGTGACGGA
>WFNS01000273.1 GCA_015488495.1 Gammaproteobacteria bacterium
AGGCGGCCTGCTGGGTGAGCGGTGCATCCCCCTGCTTGGGGATGGGCAGGGGGTTGAAGTTCTGGCTGGAGGGGCGCACCTTCTCCGGGCTGTTGCCGCCACCACGCTGGTTGACCTGGGCCAGGTAGTCGGCCTGCTCGGGCGCCTCTTCACTACGGCTGTGTACCAGGGTGATCTCCATGGTTGGCAGGGGGCTCTCCTCCGGGGTGCGGAGCAGCTCCAGGTCGAAGGAAACCCCCAGGATGAAGATCATGTGCAGGGCGATCGCCAGAAACACGGTCAGTGCCAGCCGATCGAACGCGGTTATCGATGTGGAGGGGTTATGCGCAGTCATCGGAAATGTTTCAGCATGGTTGCCACGATTATACCGCTCACCAGCCCGAATAGCACTGCTGCGGTCATCAGCACGGGGAACAGCTGGAGCAGTGCCGGATGGGGGATGAACAGCCAGTAGGCGACGGTGAACTGTCCAGCCATGTGGGCCATGGCGGCGAGCAGGCTGTATCCCACCGCGCCGAAACCCAGCCCCGGGGTGAGGCGCGCAACCGAGAGCACCAGCAGGGCGGCGACGGCGCCGCTGAAACTGAGTGCGAAGGTGGGGGAGAGGAAGGTTCCCAGCAGCAGGCTGCCCGCCAGTACCCGCAGCATCAGCACCCAGGCCGCGGTACGCAAGCCATAGAGGCAGAGGGTGGCGATGGTGATGATGTTGGCCAGCCCCGGTTTGATGCCCGGCAGCGGCGTGGGCAGCGCGCTTTCGGCGATGTGGATGGTGATCGCCAGGGCGGCGAGCAGCGCAATACGGTGATCCTCGACGGTGGCGACCAGGGTTCTGTCCACTGGGTGTCCGGATTCAATAGTTGAACGTGTCGTAACGGCTCTCCCGGCCGGTGATCAGCAGTGCCACCCGGTTGGGCAGGCAGGCGGCGAACTCCCCCGCATGGGTGTGCCAGCCACTATGGATACATTGCTTGCCCTGGCAGGGTGAGCTGATGAAGCGGATCCCGTGGTTCGCAACCTCCAGCACGCTCGGACCGATACTTCCCTGGATGGTCAGGGTCTGGTCTTTGGACAGGGAGATGGGCGGCAGTTCCCTGCCATCCACCATGATGTGTACCTCTTCCCCCATTCCGCCAGTGCTGCCCCAGAAGCTGCCGTAGAGCCAGGGCAGCAGCGCCACCGAGGCGATGAGGAGCAGCCAGTCGGAGCGGGTCAGGAGAGAGGATCTCATAGCGGCTTGCTGTAGATGATCTCCGGTCTGTCGGTAGTCTCGAACCGTATCCGTTTGGCCATGGCCGGGTTCATGTGGATTCCTCCCTTATCGTCCACCAGCATCACATATTTTATCCCCAGCCTCCGGGCAACGGGATACCACCCCTCGGGACCGGCGACGAACAGCGCAGTGGCCGCGGCATCCGCCTCCGCGGCGTTGTCGTGGATCACGGTGACCGAGGTGACGCCGGCAGCGGGGTGGCCGGTGCGCGGGTCGATGATGTGGTGGTAGCGTTTCCCTTCGTATTCGTAGAAGCGTTCGTAGTCCCCCGAGGTGAAGACGCTCTCGTCCCCGCTGAGCTCCACCGATGCCAGCACGCCCGGCCCCCGGGGGTTGCGGATTCCGATCCGCCAGGGGCGTTTTCCGTGGCGGCCGATGGCACGCAGATCGCCGCCGGCATTGATGATGGCGTTTTCGATGCCCATCCTCTCGAGCCGTCCGATGATGCGATCGACGGCGTAGCCTTTGGCGAAGGCACCGAGATCCAGTTGTACGGCGGGATTGCGGGAGCGCAGCCGCTTCCCGTCGATGGCAATGTCGTCCATGCCGGGATGCTGGTTCAGCAGTTGCTGGATGGCCGCGGGTTCGGGCGGCGGTCCTTGCGGCGGGACGTCGCTGTGGAACCCCCACAGGGCCACCAGCTTGCCGATGGCCGGATTGAACAGACCGTCGCTGAGCTCGTAGAGCCGTTTCGCCTCTACGATCAGCGGCAGCAGTTCCGGCGGGCAGTCGAACCAGCTTCCGGTCTGGAGTCTGCGGTTGGTTTCGGTGAGGGGACCGGGGAGCCAGGGATGCCACGCGCGGTGCATGGTCTGCAGCTCTTCCTGGATGATCCGTTCGGCATGCTCCGCCTGTGTGGACGAGGCCCCCCACAGGCTGATATCCACCAGGGTGCCGAAGCTGAACAGCTGAGTATGATGCAGCTCCTCCCGGCTGCATCCCCCGACGAAGAGGAGGAGAACGAGCAGCAGGGGAAGAGCTCGGCCGGGCCGTCGCAAAGGTCTTGCGCCGTCGTCGAGGCCGGGATATCGGGTCGCCGGGTCAGCAGCCATGGGTCTCCTGGATCTTGCGGTCGATGCATTCCATCAACCGGTCCCCAATAGAGAGTCCGAACTGTCGGTCGAGTTCCCGCGCCCCGGTGGGGCTGGTGACGTTGATTTCGGTGAGGAAGTCCCCAATCACGTCCAGTCCC
>WFNS01000274.1 GCA_015488495.1 Gammaproteobacteria bacterium
CGGACGGTACTGGCGACCCCCAACATGAAGCGGGGGATCGTTACGGTCATCGACATGACCAACTGGAAGACCATCAAGCATATCGAGACGCTGGGTCCCGGGTTCTTCATGCGCAGCCATGAGAACAGCCCCTATGCCTGGGTGGATGTCTTTTTCGGTCCCAATCGTGATGCCGTGCATGTCATCGACAAGCAGACGCTGGAGATCGTCAAGACCTTGCGGCCGGTGCCTGGCAAGGTGTCGGCGCATGTCGAATTTACCAAGGACGGCTCCTACGCCCTGTTGAGTATCTGGGACAAGGAGGGGGCCATCATCGTCTACGATGCCCACACCCTGAAAGAGGTGAAACGGATTCCCATGTGCAAGCCTTCGGGGAAATACAACGTGCACAACAAGCTGAGCCGCTCCGCCGGTACCAGTCATTGAGCCGTACCGGGGTGAACCGGTTATACTAGCAGAACGGCGAAAAGCCACCCTTGGCCTTTTCAGCCACAGAAACCGAAAAGCATGATCCTGGTTTCCTCGTGCTGCTTGCAGGCTGCTGAAAAACTTGGTTTTTCGGCAGATCGTCGGGCAAACCGGAAATCGACCGCTGATGGAGATCGATACCCTCTATGGAGCTGCTGCCGATATTTCTCGATATCAAGTCCAAACCCTGTCTGGTGGTCGGTGGCGGGGAGGTCGCCGCGCGGAAGGTGGGGTTGCTGCTGCGGGCAGGTGCGCGCATTCGCGTCGTCTCTCCCGAACTGGGTGCCACTCTGGAGGCGCTGGAGCGGGAGGGAAAGATCGAGCATCTACCGCGGGCTTTCACCGCGGAGGATCTGCGCGATGTCTGTCTGGTGGTGGCCGCCACTGATGATGCCGGGGTGAACCGCGAGCTCTCCGAACTGGCGCAAGCCCGCCGTATCCCGGTCAATGTGGTGGATCAACCTGAGTTGAGCAGTTTCATCATGCCTTCGATCATCGATCGGTCGCCGGTGATAGCCGCGGTCTCCACCGGTGGCGCCTCGCCGGTGCTGGCACGTCTCATCCGTGCCCGGCTGGAATCGCTCATCCCAGCAGGTTACGGACGATTGGCGGAGCTGGCGAGCCGTTTTCGTGATCGGGTGAAGGAGCGCTTCTCGGACCCGGCGGATCGGCGGCGTTTCTGGGAGGAGGTGCTGCAGGGGGGCATCGCAGAACGGGTCTTTTCCGGCCATCTGGACGAAGCCGACAGACTGATGGAAATCGCACTCGAGCGGCGTGAACCCTCCGGAGGAGAGGGGGAGGTGTATCTCATCGGTGGCGGCCCCGGCGATCCCGATCTGCTCACCTTTCGAGCCCTGCGCCTGATGCAACGGGCGGACGTGGTGTTGTACGATCGGCTGGTGGACCCTGCCATCGTGGATCTGGTGAGACGGGATGCCGAGCGCATCTATGTGGGCAAAGAGAACAGCCATCATGTGATGTGTCAGGAGGATATCAACCGGACGCTGGTCCGGCTGGCCAGGGAGGGCAAGCGGGTGGTTCGCCTCAAGGGGGGCGATCCCTTTATTTTCGGACGGGGAGGGGAGGAGATCGATACCCTGGCCGAAGAGGGCATCCCGTTCCAGGTGGTGCCTGGAATCACAGCGGCATCCGGTTGCGCCTCCTATGCGGGAATCCCCGTCACCCACCGGGACTATGCCCATGCAGCGGTGTTCGTGACCGGCCATCTCAAGGATGGAACACTGGACCTGAACTGGGAGATGCTGGCGCAGCCCAGGCAGACCGTGGTGTTCTATATGGGGCTGATGGCCCTGCCGCTGATATGTGAACGGTTACTGGCCCACGGGGTATCTGCCGACATGCCTGCGGCCCTGGTGGAGCGGGGCACCACCCCGCGGCAGCGGGTTCACACCGGTACACTCGCCACACTGCCCGCGCTCGCCGAGAAGGAGCAGCCCAAACCGCCAACGCTGATCATCGTGGGCGAAGTGGTGAAATTGAGGGACAAGCTGAACTGGTTTCACACATAAAAACGATCCGTTTTTCCGAAGCCACGTTGATTGGGTAGCAGGAACACATCGCCCGAGCCGGAATTGACACAGGTCAAGTAGCGGTACATTCCCGCTTATCCAAATTCCTCGTTGGGTCTACAATTCAAAGCAGGCCCCCCTGTTTTGCCACGGGGAAGAAGGTTTGTCAGAGTGTTCCGCCAATGCGTCCGTCTGTCATGAAAAACCGTCACGATGTCGAAAAGGAGCTTCGCAGGCATATCCTCTTCTCGGCACTCACCCCCGAGCAACTGGCCTTGATCGCGAGGCACTCCCGGATCCTGCATCTCGAAGAAGGAGAGATCCTGTTTCAGCAGGATCAACCGGCAGATCGCTTCTTCCGGCTGTGTAGCGGGCAGGTCAAGCTCTCACGCCTCTCCATGGAAGGGACCGAGCATGTCATCGAGGTAGTCCATCCGGGACAGCCTTTTGCAGAGGCCGTGCTGTTCATGAAGAAAAGGGTCTATCCCGTCAACGCTGAGGCGCTGATGCCCAGTGAAGTGCTGGCCGTGGACAGCGCGACCTTTCTGCAGATACTCTATGATTCCAGGGAGACCTGTTTTCGCCTGATGGCGGACATGAGTTACCGTCTGCACATTTTCGTCAACGAGATCGACAATCTGACGCTTCAGAACGCCACCTACCGTCTGGTTCACTATTTGTTGCAGCAGATCGTGGATTGCAACGCGGATACCGCAGATGTCGAACTGACCACCTCCAAGCAGATCCTTGCATCCCGGCTTTCCATCAAACCGGAAACCTTTTCCAGGATTTTGAAGAGTCTGAGCCAACAGGGATTGGTAACGGTCAATGGGCGTACGATTCATATTCAGGACGTACAGGGGTTGCGCTGTTTCGGCAGTTGAAGCCATGGGATCGGAGGTGAAACAAGCCAACCTCTTTTTGGGGAGAAATGGACCGCTCGGAGATCATGGGGTGCAGCAAAATCTGTGAAGAGCGTCCCCGCCGGGAATGAGGAAAAAAGAAGGATCAGGGGGGCATTGGAGGTGGGAAGTCAGCGTTCACTGTTTGCTTCCCCTGATCCAAACGGAGGAAATACCATATGCAGAAGACGTTTGTCGACTCTGCAGATGATGGTTCTATTTCGCCAGAATAGGTAGGGTTAATCCTTGATATAGGTCAACCGGGTTTACACCGCATGGGACAAGGGACCTGGGTAACGGAAATCTCGGCATCCAGCCGAATTGCGGTCAGCTGTCCCCCCCAGAGGCAACCGGTATCAATAGCGCAAACATCCCCCATTATCCGCAAGCCAAGGGTGGACCAGTGTCCGCAGATGACGCGTGTACCGCGGCTTCTGCGGTTTGGGATTTCGAACCAGGGCAAGAAACCCTCTGGTTGCGTACCGGGCTTGCCTTTACTGCGTAAATCTATTCTGCCCCCTTCGGTGCAATAACGCATTCGTGTCAAGCTGTTGACGATGAATCGCAAACGGTCCCAACCCCGCAATCCATCACTCCAGTGATCAGGCTCGTCGCCATACATGTGTTTGAAGAACTCACTGTCATCTCCCCGCTGTAACACATGCTCCACCTCTTCGGCATAGCGTCTGGCATCGGCAATACTCCATTGTGGCGGCAGGCCGGCATGCAAGAGGGCCGTGCCCAGGGTTTCGTCGAAGTGGAACAAGGGACGAGAGCGAAGCCAGTCCAGTAGCTCTTCCCGATCGGGTGCATTCAGCACCCCGTCCAGGGTATCGCTCCTCTTGTGGAATTTTCCAACCCCCGCGGCGACGGCCAGAAGATGAAGATCGTGATTTCCCAGTACGGTGATGGCACCCTGCCCAAGTTGTTGAACGAAGCGTAGCGTTTGCAATGAGTCGGGCCCCCGGTTGACCAGATCACCTGTGAACCATAGGGTGTCGTGGAACCGGTCGAAAGCAATCCTGTCGAGCAGACGCTGAAGTTCGTCAAAGCAACCCTGAACGTCACCGATTGCATAAATGGCCATTTATAAGTTCGCGGATTCCGGGAGCGCCGGTTCAAAATCAAGCCAGCGAGGGATTTTCGAGGATGCTCTCGAGCACCCGCTCCACATTTTGCCATGGGGGGTCACCAGGTGTCGTGAGTGGATCGGGGCGTAATTGGCCATTGCTGTGGTGCAAGTGATTGGGGAAGGTCGAGAGATCCGGGTGGAGCGGGGCAGTATCGATGCGGAACTCCTCTTCTCCCAACTTCCATTGAAACGAATATTCGTCCGCAGATGCCATGCGAATTTCCAAGGTTACATCGTTGGCAAGTGAAATGGTCAACGCATCGTGGTTCTGTTTGGGACTGTCGATCAGGCGCTCGCCATAGTGATCGATGATTTTATTGGCTATTTCTGTATGCAGCGTCATACGGTTTACATCTCCAACATATAGTTCTTGAGCTCCCTGCGAATTGCTTCGCGCATGGTGCCGATCGATTTGGCCCCAAGATAGGCCTCGTAGGCTGGATGCTCATCTACCTCACCCGCCCGTATTTTTTCCAGCAAAGATTCTTCGTTTTCCACCTCGTAGTGGTCCAGGAGAGCGGCACGACTCTCTCTCAGCTTGATCAGGAGAATCGACAGCGTATCCAGAACCTGAACGTCTTCTGGAGATAGGTTTTCGTAAAAATCATCCATTGTTTTCCATACCCCTTTTACATGGCGTTATCATGTTTGGCCCTTCCCCGGAGATCAACCATATCGATCGTTATCTCCTCGAAACGCAGCAGCTTGCCCCCATGCTGCTTGATGAACGCCTCTGCATCCTTCTTGTTGGCGAAGGTGGCGAAAGTCGGACCCATCGAGCCATGCAGGTCACTTCCCTGTACATAGTAGGCCTTGGTGGCATCGATCCAGTGATCACGAGGCTCGTTCCAGTCAGTTTTCCCCATGTCCTGGGTAAAGATGGCGCGAATCGCCTTTTTCTGTTCGGGGCGCAGATAGATGGAGAGCAGCTCCACGGTATCGCAGTAGAATTCCCTCTCGCCGTTTTTGTAGACGATCTGTCCTTTGGGGCCGGGATAATCCAGCAGAAGCATGCCGTCGAGGGCACACATCGCCTCGCGTGTTGGCTCGATGGCTTGAACCGTCGCTTTCTTCTCGGAGCAGCCTCCCAATAGCAGCGCCATCATCCCGAAGGCCAGAATGTGGCGAAAACGGAACCATTTTCCTTCAGACTGTTTCATTGCGGAATCCTCATTTGAATTTCCAATAGGCCAACCCTAAAGGACCAATGATCCATGAGAACATGGCTGCATTGAGCAACCAGGGATTGGCAAGTGATTTGGGAAAGACAGTAGCCAGCCCATAGAGTGTCTTGACCTGATCCAGACCGAAGATGTTTAGAATACGGAAGATGTCGGCCGGATTGAGCAACAGCAGAAACGGAAACAGATCTCCACCCCATTGCCCTTCGGTAACCACCAGTATCCCCAACAGGACGAGATCATAGATGAGCACGAAGAGAAACCAGAGCGCAATAGATGTACCACTGGCAATGGTCTTGTTAGCTGCCAACACCGATATCAGCACCGAAAGGCTGAGGAAGGAAAGCCCCATCAGAATGGTACTGAGCACGAACGATGCGTATTGAGCGAGTGCCCCCAAATCGAGCTGATAGGAGAGAAAGACACCCACAGCACCGAAGCCTGCGATGATCGAGAAGACGAGGGCGGCGGAAAGGCCCAGATATTTTCCGAGCAAGAGCTCGAGGCGCGTGATCGGCAGTGCCAGCAGCAGGTCCAGGGAACCCCTTTCACGTTCTCCCACGATGGCGTCATAGCCCAGGATCAACGAAATCAATGGCACCAGATAGATGGCGAGGCTTACCAGGCTGGCAATGGTCAGCTCGATGCTGCTGAAACCTACCACTCCCTGCTGGGAAGCACCGAAATAGGTGATGACAAAAGTAAAAAAGATAAAAATGGCGGTTACCGCCAGTACCCAGCGGTTCCGTATACGATCCCAGAACTCCTTTTGGGCGATGGTCAGAATCTGTTTCGTTTCGATTGCCATATCAATTCAGTGCCGATACTGCTTGGGAGGTGGCCCCCCGGCTTACGTACCCCAGGAAAAGGTCTTCCAGAGAGGGCTCCTGTATCTGGATGTCTGTCACACCCTCTGTGGTTGCGAGAATGGTAAGAAGTGGCATCTTTTGTTTCGTGGTACAGGTGACCATGAGGCTTCCCTCGCCAAAATCCAGTTCGCATTCGGTAAACCCGCTCAGGGCCTGACGCAGAGTATCCTTGGCCCTGGGGTCAAGCCGGACCTGTATATGCAACGGAAGATCCAGCTGTTGGCGCAGGTCTGCTACCGAACCAACGGTCAGGATATCCCCCATTTTCATCAAGGCGATGCGGTCTACCTGCTCCTGAATCTGGGCCAGATTGTGTGAGGAGAGGATAATGGTAACACCTTGTTCCTTGAGCTCCTGCAGAAACTGATAAAATTCACGAATCCCGGCGGGATCCAGACCGGTGGTCGGTTCATCGAGAAAGAGAATTTCCGGTTCACCGAGAAGTGCCTGGGCGAAACCCAGCCTTTGCCTCATGCCCTTGGAATAGCCCCGCACCGGCCTGCGGGCTGCCTTCAGCAATCCCATCTTATCGAGTAGAGAAGGGCAGGTTTTCAGATCGGCACCTTTCAGTTTTCCAATGAAATGCAAGGTTTCTATCCCGGTGAGGTGATCATAGAACACGACGTTCTCCGGTAAATAACCGATCCGGCGTTTCACTTCCCGGAAAGCACGTCCATTGACGTTTTTCCCGCGAATAAGGATCTCGCCATTGGTGGGTTGAAGGAGACCGAGCATCATCTTGAACAGGGTGCTTTTGCCGGCACCATTGTGCCCGATGAGACTGAAGATCTCTCCCTTGTAAATGACGAGATCTGCAGCGTTGACCGCATGAATTTCCCCATAGCGCTTACTGACGCCCTTGACTTCAATGATTGCGCTTTTCAAACCACTCTCCCCAGTTGCCGTGATAGGGTTTCATCTTCGGCTTGAGATCTACGATGCTGGGCGCACGTAGCAACGGAAACTGACGGGTGACCATGTGCAAGGTTTGCACCGCTGGACTGCTCATGAGCAGCTTGATGTATGGGTAACGCCAGATAAGTCGATCCACAGCGTCATTGGCGACGTAAGGGATGTCACCATAGCCATCACCATCCCGATCCCAGCCTACATAGTTACTCCAGAAGTTCCCTCTTTTCTTTCCCCAGTACTCGTCGCGCGCTGCCACGTAACGCACCTGGTTCTGGTTGTGAATGAAATCGTTCCCCTCAACCTCATTGTGGATGGAGCCGGCCCATAGATGCAGTCCGATGCGGTTATTGATGATGAGATTGTCTTTCACTGTGTTGTATTCGGCATCATAGATGAAGAAGCCCTTGCCGTTTCTGGCAACGATGTTGTTTTCGAGCAGAGAGTCCTGCATGGTACGCAGCAGGATGCCATGGTCGGTATTTCCCCAGGCAATATTGTTCCGTACCACCTGATTCCGAACCATCATCAAGGCCAGCCCGCCCCGATTCAGGTAGCTCTGGTTGTTTTCCCAAACATTGTTGTGGGAGTTCATGTAGTGAGTGCCGTAGCGCAGGTGGTGCAACTTATTGTCCCGGAACACGGCGTGATAAGTGATGTCCACGTATATTGCATCCCGGCAGAAGCTGATGTTGTTGCCAATGATCCTTGCATTGGTGGTGTTGTACAGCTGGATTCCGTTTCCCCGGTCTGCCGAGCGCAGGTCCCGTTTGCCCGTAATCAGGTTGTTGATGACCTGGACCTTATCGACCCCCTCGATCCAAAGGCCAAACAGATTGTAGGTCAGGTCGTTGTTGCGCACGATGGCCCTGTCGGCGCCTGGCTGAATATAGACCCCTGCATTTTGAGCCGTCAGGTTGGCGCCGCTGTCACGAATGATGAAGCCCTCGATAACCACATCTGTAGCCTTGATGCGGATGACGTCACCTTCCTGGTTACCCCCACTCAGAGTGGGGCGATTCAGGCCGCGCAGGGTCAATGCCTTGTCGATGACCAGTTGTTCCCGATAGTAGCCTCTTTCGACGTTAATCACGTCACCCGCTTGTGCGGCTCGAATCGCCTCCGAGATGCTTTCTCCGGGCCTGACTCGCCACTCCTTGGCGGACAAGGAGGAGCTGCAGAGCAGAAACAGAACGATTACAGCACTCCTGACAGTAAGCCGTTTCATTTAACCTCTTGTATGGGAACGAAGTACCCGTCTGGACCGATCTTGCTCATTGGCAACCCGGCTTTGAGCCGCCGCTTACGCTCTTGAGACAGGGGAGGGCAGGCGTGGTCATCATAATACAGAATCATGCAGTTTTGACAAAGCATGCACTCCCGCTGGTCTATCTTGCCCTGTTCGTCGATGGCGAGCGAGCCGCAGTCATTCGCGCAAGCGTGACAGGTCCGGCACTCTTTCTTGCGCTTGAGGCCGAAAAGCCGGAAGGTGGAGGGGATGGCAAGGCCGGCACCGAGAGGACATAGGTACTTGCAGAACGGTCGCTCCATCAGGGCCGCCAATGCAAACAGCGCAAACCAGTAAAGGATGAATGGCCAGGAACGGTTCCACACACCGGTCAGGAAGGTGGTTTTGAAGGGTTCCACCTCAGCCAGCTTCTCCGCCAGGCCCATGGAGTAGAACGAGACACCCAACAGCCCGGCGAATATCAGGTACTTCAGCCATTTCAGCTTGTCGTGCCAAGCCATTGGCAGGGCAAACTGGTAGCGTTTGAGGCCTAGTGCGCCAGCGACCTTGTAGGTGAGTTCATGCAGCGCACCATAGGGGCACAGCCAGCCGCAGAACAGTCCACGTCCCCAGATGAACAGCGTGATGATGATGAACCACCAGAAGATGAAGATGATGGGATCGGTAAGAAACAGTTCCCACTTCCAGCCGTAGATCAGCGAGTGGAACCAGGTCATCACGTGGGTGATGCTGGGTTGAGCCATCGTGTAGTAGCCTACGAAGCCCAGGCTGCTGATCCAGAAAAGATATTTGGGGACGGACACCCAACGCTTGTCCCGGTAACTGGCGCGCCGTATCCATCTGTCCCGTGTCAGATAAAATACCGTCATCGCAGAGAGCAGAAGAACGAACAGGGCGATCTCCAGCTTCTTCGACTTCCATACCTTCAGCCAGGTGGGATCGGGACGCTTGTATTCCGGTCTTCCTCCCTCCAGGTAACTGCCTGGCAGCCAATACTCGACGTCGAAGTTGACGAAGGTCTTGACGTCCTTGGTCTGCCTGTTTTGCCGGTTCGCCAGGAAAACCAGTTTCCAAGGGTAGGCTGCGCTGAAACTCTTGCTTCGAATGATGAAAATACCGGATTCCCGGTAGGATGGGGCGCCGGGGGCATCAATGTGATAGAGGGGCAGATAGTCGGTGTCACGGAAAGTAACGGTTTCCATGTCCTGTACCACCTGTATGCGGTCATATATCCCGCCACGAACGAATCCGGAGCCTTTGAAAGAGCCGTCTCCATTGGCGATGATGAAGATGGCGTGGTCCGCAGGACCCAGATCGGCCATCAGGCGTTTGTAGTTTCTTTCCCCAAGAATGCTTCTTCCGATGACCGGAGCATTCAGATAGCCGAAGTAGAGATCGATATAGGGGTTGCCCGTTTCAGGTTCCCCGATGTCGGAGTGACGCACGATCAGGCGCTGGATACTTCCTTCTTTTACCAGGGTGCTCCAGTCACGTGTTTCGGTGAGCTTTTTGAACTTGGCCGGCGGACGGACGACAGGTTCGATTATCCCGACCTGTTTTGCGACCTCGACGGCGCAGCGCATGATCACCTGGTTTTCTGCAATGACGGTAACGGTTGCGCCACTGATGGCGTCCACCCCGACGTAACCTTCCTCCGTGCGTGCCTCACCGATTTCAACCTTGTCGCCTGCAAATTTCCCGACATACTGTTTGACGAAGTCGAGCAGCTCCGACTCCGGTATTCCCACCAGCAGGATGGGTTCGCTGTGCCGCAATATCTTTACCCCGGTGATGATCCCCTTGGTGTCCATGCCAATCAGGGTTACTACCGGTTTTCCCGAGTAGGCAGGTATATCGACGATATCCGTAGAGAGAAAAACGTAGCCGATCAGCTGTTTCTTGCCGTCGATCTCCTTGTATGCCTCGACATAAGGTGGCTGTCCTTTTCGGGGAGAGAAGCTGTCGGCTTCGATGACCTCTTTGCAAGGAGCGTATGCGCACATGTCCGGATCGGTGGAAAGCTGCTCCGGTAAAGGTGCTTCATATGAACTGGCCCGAGCCACAGATGAGAGCGATGAGAAGAAGATTACTGAAATACAGAACAGCAAAAGAAACGATTTTTGATTGATCTGTGACATAGGGGTACCCCACCTAATTTACAGCGCCCACTCGGCCACGCGCAGGTGCAATGGTTTTATTTCACCGGAAATCTGCCATTATGCAGATGATAAATCAAAACTTGAATCTAAAGTATAACTTTAGTGACGGGCTGCCATCAAAGAGCTTTGTGAAAAAAACGGGAATTTTCCTGATGATGCCAGATTACAAAACCCAATGGGGCGGGGAGTCTCTCGGTTCTCCCCGCCCCCAACAACGCTATAACAACTCGAACAGTCGCTGGTGCTGTTCCGTGCCCGCAATCAGGCAGGTTCTACCATCAGGCGGCTGCGCATCTCGAGATGAAGTGCATGACAGAAGTGGGTACAGTAGCACCAAAATACCCCGGGCTTGTCAGCAACGAATGTGACCGACTTGGTTTCATGGGGGCTGACCACGAAGTTGATATCATATTTGGGGATGGCAAAACCATGCCCAAGATCTTCGACTTTATCATGGTTGGTCAGGACAATGGTAACCTCGTCTCCCTGTTTTACCCGGAACTCCGTCATGCTGTATGCCGGCGCCATTGAGGTGAGATAGATGGTCACCTTCTTGCCGTTGCGCTCGATTCTGGAGTCTTCCTGCTTCTTGACCGCATTGGGGAAGTCATCGATGTTGTAGACTTGGCGAGTCTTGATGACGTCCCGTCTGATGAGTATGAAGTCATGTGGCTCGGGATAGACCGGCGCTTCGTGGACCAAGCGCATCTTTTCTCCCGAGATATCGATCAGTTGCTCATTCTCCGGGTGCATGGGCCCGACGGGGAGATAACGGTCCTTGGAGAACTTGTTGCCAATCACCAGCCATTTGCCATCGGCCTCCTTTGTCTCGTTCATGGACGCGTTCAGATGGCCCGGCTGATAGTGAACGTCGATCTTGTCGATGATCACCTTGGCATTTTTGTCTCCCTGGTAGGCCTTGATGGCTGCATCGATGTTCCATTTTACGATCTGGCTGTCCAGGAACAGGGTGGTGTATGCATTCCCACGGCCGTCGAAGGAAGTGTGCAGAGGTCCAAGGCCAATTTCAGGCTCGGCAATCACCGCATCGCGTGGATCCTTCAGCTTGCCATCGAACCAGTCGAGCACCTTGCTCAATTCGATCACCGAAGCGGTGGGAGAGAGCTTTCCTGAACAGACAAAGTATTTTCCATCCGGGCTGGCGTTCACCCCATGAGGGCTTTTCGGGATAGGCACATAACAGGTGAGTGCTGTTTTGGGATCCTTGTTGGCCTCCTTGGTACCATCCACAATGGGTATATCCGATCCGTCTGGGCTGGGGATGGTCTTGCCAGCCTTGATGGCCTCTTCGATACGCGCGATGTTGAAGAATACGCAGTCATCGCGCTCTGCAGACATCATTCCAGGGAAGGTCACTCCTTTCTCGGTGTTGTATTGGTTGGCAGCGGCCAGTTTTCCATCGTAGGAAGTGGCCACCAGGTCCATGTTGCCGTCCACCTTGCATTGCCAGCGGACCTCCATGGTCTCCGCATCGACGCAAGTGAACAGACCATAGTAACCATCCGTATCATCCATGTTGGTCCCATCATTCGGATGAGGGATGCGGAATTCGCTGCCACAGAAGACACGGGTGGTGTGATTGATATTGGGATCGACGGGATCACGCTTGTCCGGAAAGATACCGTGGAACCCCTGCACGTTGGGTATTTCGGTGATCTTGTCGCAGACCATGACGTCACCCCGGATACGAGCCAACCGCGAGTGCATCTTGTCGTTCACCCAGAAATATTTTCCGTCGTAGGTTCCATCGTTATAGGAGCCATGGACATGGTGGGTGTCACCCGTGTGGTATTTTGGCGAACCGTCCGGTTTGGTTCCAAGAATGGCCTTGGACTCGTTGGTGATGCCCCAGCCGCTCATGCAGTCGACGTTGAATACGGGGATGCGCATGATCACGCGTCCTGAGGGTTCTCCTACAATGCGCACCTCTCCGGAATGACCACCGCTGTACATGGAGTAGTATTCGTCCAGCTGGCCTGGTTCCACATGGTAGGACAGCCCACCGGTCTTGCCCGAGTGCGACGTATCGGCTCCTTGCGATGCACCGCCCGAAGGAGTTTTCTCAGGTCCTTTGCCACAGGAGGCCAAGCCAACAGACAACCCCGCACCCGCCAACCCGGTAAAGGCAGCAATGCCCAGGAATTTACGGCGGCTAACCTCTTCAGGAAGCACCTCTTCCAAAACATCTCCTTCTTTCCGTTCCGCGGGGAGAGACTGCTTGTTTTTTTCGCTACTCATTTCAAATCCTCCTGAACCTATTTGTGGATGGGTTTACGTTATCAAGCCTTTGCCATCTCTATCCATGCCTCGGCGTTGTCACGGCTCGCAATTGGGACAGAATATGGCATGCCAGTGTGTTATATGCCTTGACCTGTGTCAAATAACCTACATGTTTGAGGTGAAGAAGCTGGCGACAGCTATCGCGAAGGTGGATAGAATCACGACGCGGTTTGCTTTGTTCTACAAGCGCTTGCATAGAGAAAAGAGGTGTTGATAAAACCTGACCGTTTCCTTATTGAGGCCGCGGCGGGTGTTCCCGCCGCGGACCCTTGGGAGGGACATTTTTTTGACGCGGAGGCGGGCAAAGCGTCAAAGACTTTCCAGGATATCACTGAGCAGGTTCAGCAGCGGAACGGAATAGTCTGAAAGAAGATACAGACTCACCCCGAGGCCGGTCAATCCCGCAACTGCTACGACCGGTATCAGTTTTTCTATATTCATTCCCGTATCCGTTTTGAAAAACTTTACTCGTCAGTGTGTCATCATTAGCGGGCATGGAGAATCCATGACCAAACGGCGGATGCTGACTCGATGCATACCGATCTTGTCTCCGATACCCATAACAATGAGATCGATTTCCTGCGAATTTACCAGGGCAACGATCTCTTCCTCGACGTAACCCAGTTTTACTTCGAGTGTGACAGGTATCCCTTTATTGTCTGCCATCTGTGCAAGGCCGTCCAGCGTTTTCTTGGCACGCTCCTGCAGATCCTCGACGATGGTATTCCACAACCGGTCCGAGGGTGGGATAACCTCGCCCTCAAATGCCACCACCTTCAGACCAATGAGCTCTGCACCCTGATCAGCAGCAAGGGCAATGGCCTTCTCTGCTGCGCTGTTGCTGGCCGGCGACCCATCGTATGGAACCAAAATTTTCTTGAATACTGCCATGTCTCTTACCTCGGTGTGTAAGGTTTTCGATATAGGCTGAAAGGGTTTCTATGAAAGCTCTTACGCCTTACTCCTTCTTGGCGGGTACCGTGATGGTGCTGTGATCCTGTTGCTCTCTCGTCGATTCGGACTCAATGGCAGTCTTGGGTTTGTCGAAGGTTACTTTCTTCTTGAACTGCACCGCCTGTCCCGAAAATGCCATGGATAGTGCATAGATGCTGACTGCTATGGCTATTGCGGCTTCAAAGAAAAGGAAAGCAACTCCATACTTGTACCACGGTTCATATTCATAGTCGTCCCGTCGTGTGGAATGTCCGCTCATGGTGTATACCTCCGGATAGTTGATTCAGCGTTACGTCAGGCCACAAGGGTTCGGGCTCCCTGGTTCAGGAGCCCTTGCCAAGCCATTTCTCTTTGCTGCCAAAACCATGTTCTTCCGGATGAACATCCCAATGCATCGCCCAGATGAAGTAAAGGATGAAAGGAATGAACATACATATGGCTACCAGTGCATACCCCCAGTGGATACCTCCCACCTCGAACCAGCCAGCTGCTTCTCCGTAGATGAGAGGATAGATGATGCCACCCGCGCATGAGACGCCACCGATGAATCCGGTCGCTGTTCCGGGGCGCTCCTTGAACATCAGGGGGACGATGGCGAAGGTGCCACCGGTACCGAAGCTTACCGTAATACCGAACAGAGCCAGGATGAGTACCGACAGGACCAGGTTGTTCTGCAGTCCGGCAACGGTCAGCAAGATCATCGTGGTAGTGATGGAGAGCAGCGCAAACATCAACCAGTGGATGCGGGGTGCATATTCGAGGTGTTTCGAGATCATCGGGAAGGGTGTCCATCCCTTGCGCTGCCACACGTCCGATATCCAGCCGGAGAAGGGACGGAACAAAGAGGCATTGAAAGACTGCACAGCAGCAAATGAACCGGCAGCAATCTGGACATCTTGCAGCGTCTCGAAGCCCAACCCCTTGATCGCTTCTTCAAAGCCCATCTTGTAGTAGCCCGGCAGCCAGGCATTCATGCCGATTTCGAGACCAAAGCTCATGGCGTAGGCCAGCATCAACGCGATCGCCGCGTGACGTGTCCAGACGAAGGCGGTGTCCCGGAATGTGGCGGTTTTCTTTGCCATGGCCGCCTGTTCGGCGCTCTTGGCAGGGACTCCGCGCAACAGGATCCAGCCGGCGATGATGAAGGCAACGATGCCCAGATGCACGAATGCGGTATGGTAGTCCAACCCGTAGATGCGTGGCAGAAGCAGCGCGCCGACGCCGGCACCGACGTTACCCGTACCGGCGTAAAGCCCTTCCGCCGTGCCCATCTCCTCGGACTCGAACCACTGGGCAACGTGCTGGATGCCTACCACGAACGAGATACCAGCAGTCGCCACGATGACCCGGGTCCAGAAGAGGAAGTGATATTCGCTCACCCCGATGGCCGGACCCAGTTTCTCGGCATATGCCGACAGGATACTGAAAGTTCCGGTAAGCACCAGGATCAGCACGAAGGCCTTTGGTGCCCCGAATTTGTCGGCGGCCCAGCCGGCCAAAGGTCTGGCGATGGGCGCGGTCCAGATCGCTGAACTCGCCAGGAGGGCGACCCCCTTGACGCTGAGATCGAACTGGGACGCGATGGTCGGTACGAAGGCGGCGCTGGAAAACCACATCAGAAAGCACCAGAAAAAGGCGACCGCCGCCATAACCAATTGTTCTACTTTGTGTGTTTTGATGTTTCTCATGTTTTGTTACCCCTGGTAGTGGTGATTTACCGAACCGGGCGACTCTCGAATCGAAACTTGGCGTTGACGGATATGACGATGGAAATGAGCCAAACGCAGGGAAGGCTGTCCAGAGCGGTTACAGGTTTGGATATAGCCTCGTCGTTTATTGAGCGCATTGGGCCCACGTTTCCAGTGGATACATAACCGCCTGCAACGAATTAAACGCCAGCCAAACCCATGTTGCAAGCCGTTTCGACTGGGTGAAAAAAGGTGAAATACCCATGAGGGGGTATGAGGGGTATCTTTGCTATCTCATTGAGTTGCCTTGGAAACGCTCCAAAGCCCATTGGCAAAATAAGGGATATTGGGGGCGATGGTTTTTTTGGTGGTATCTCCTAGGCAGCACCGGCCCAGTTTCTGGAGTGCGAGATGATGGCTATAATCCTTGGTAGTCGTTCAAAAACAGTCTAAACCTGATATTACTTTTTTCGCCTTGAATGGAAGGACTTCAAGAAAAGCCGAACAATGACCGCGATCTTTTTCACCTGCTGAGCAATATGCTGCCATTCACCAACAAGTCTTTGTTGTTGCGCATGGGGCTGGCCATGGCAACCATCACCACCTTTGCGTTCATCAGTATGCTCAGCTCGGTGATCATCGCGGAACTCACTCAGGGTGTGGCTTCGGCCATCAACCAGGCAGGCACGCTGCGGATGCAGTCCTATCGTATTGCCAGCGCGCTGGCCCAGGAACTGCACGCGGAGGATTTGCGGCCTGCGTACGCCAAGCAGACCGATGTGCGAGCGGCAGAGTTCGAGATGCGTCTGCTCGATGCTCGGTTGGTCTCTGTAGTGCCCAAGAACCCGACCCACAAGCTTGCCGTCATCTATAACCATATATTTAATCAGTGGCAGACCAGGATCAAACCGCTTTTCTTTGGTCCGGATGGCAAATCCACCTTCGATCCAAAAGGAGAAGGCAGAAACGAACGGACCCTGTACCTTTCCTTGGTAGACGGGTTCGTGGCCGATATCGACAGGATGGTCAAGCTGCTGGAAGAGGATGTGGAGTCCAAGATCCGTCTGCTGCGATTGATCCAGATAAGCTCCCTCTTTTTGACCTTGATCGTCGTGTTTCTGACCATGTACCTGATGAACAGCCGGGTGCTGGTGCCGCTGCGTGACCTGCTGGGGTGTGCGGAAGGGGCGCGGCGGGGCGATTTTTCCGTCCGCTCCCGCTATACCAGCAACGACGATGAGCTGGGACAGCTGGGCGCTGCCTTCAATGTCATGGCGGAGGATCTGTCCAAGAAATATACCGATCTGGAGGAGCGGGTTCAGGCAAAGACCTCTGATCTCGAGCGCAGCAACCGATCGCTCGAACTGCTATATAAAACCACCAATCGGCTGCATACCGCGGCCTTTTCTGACAATGTCTATACGGAACTTCTCAGGGATATGGAGCGATTGCTCGGCGTCGGTCCGGGTACCATCTGCCTGAATACGGATGGTGGGAGTCGGGCATTCAAACTGGCTTCCACCCGTCGTCCGCCTGCGGGTGAAAGGGATACCTGTTCTCCACCCGATTGTTCTGCCTGTTTTGGCTCATACAATACTCATACCATGCAGTTCCCGCGCAAGAGCGGCGAGTCGCTGCGCATCGTATCCACCCCCATCCGGGATCAAAAGCAGCAATACGGTGTGCTGCTGACCGAGATTCCGCCCCACCGGGAGCTGGAGGAGTGGCAGATGCGCTCCCTCGAGGCGGTCGCCCACCACATCGGTATCGCTATCAACATCACCCGTCGGGCGACGGAGAGCCGGCGTCTCGCCCTGCTGGAGGAGCGAAGTGTCATTGCCCGGGAGCTCCACGATTCACTGGCGCAATCCCTTTCCTATCTGAAGATCCAGGTGGCCCGTCTCAATGTCACCCTGAACCAGCCGGATGGAGTGAATGCGGCAACCCCCATCATCGACGAGCTTCGGGAGGGAATCAGCCGGGCCTACCGCCAGCTTCGGGAGCTCCTCACCACCTTCCGGCTCAAGATCGATGGCCCCGGACTGAGCGCGGCCCTGGAAGAGACCGTGGAGGAGTTTCGTGGGCGGAGCGGGATCGCCATCTCCCTCGACAATCGTTTGGGTAGTTGTCAGCTCACTGCCAATGAGGAGATCCATGTGCTGCACATCATCAGGGAAGCGCTCGCCAACGTGACGAGGCACTCCAAGGCGGAGAAGGCGGAGGTGAGTATCTTCTATGACAACGACAGCGAACGGGTGACCATCAGCATCGAGGACAATGGCATCGGCATTGATGAGGAGGCGGAGAGACGCGATCACTACGGCCTGGCCATCATGAACGAGAGAGCGAGCGGGCTCGGCGGGACCATTCAGATATCACGGGTGCCCAAGGGGGGGACGCGGGTCAACCTGGTTTTCACTCCCCAGCGGCAGCAGTATGCCGGGGGTGAGACAGAAGGGAAAAGGATTGCCTGAACTTGGTAATCCGCCTGTTTCTTCACCCGATTCGGCAAGACCCGTTCGTTTCATCCCCCCTTTGAGGGCTCTTCCAGGTTGGCCAGACGCGCAAATTCGGCCAGGGTGAGCTGTTCCGCTCTCAGGGATGGATCGATCCCGGCGCCGCGCAGCTGTTCTTCTTTGAATCGATGTCTCAGCGTATTGCGCAAGGTCTTGCGGCGCTGCGAGAACGCCTCCGCAACCAGCCGGGAGAAGCGCTCGGTATCTTTCACTTTCACCGGAGGCGAAGGGTGGGGAATCAGCCGGACCACGGCGGATGCCACCTTGGGTGGTGGCCGGAATGCCCCCGGTCCGACGGTGAACAGCAGTTCCGCGTGGCAATGGAACTGGACCATCACGCTCAGCCGTCCATAACGCTTGCTGCCCGGGGATGCGACCATCCGCTCCACCACCTCCTTCTGCAACATGAAATGCATGTCCCGGATGCACGGGATCTGTCCGAACAGGTGGAACAGCAGCGGCGTGGAGATGTTGTAGGGAAGATTGCCGAACAGCCGAAGCTTTCCACCGTCCTGGCGGAGACGGCAGAAGTCCAGCTTCAAGGCATCCGCCTGGATGATCTCCAGCTCTCCCAGCCTCCCGCACTCCTGCTGCAACGGGGTGATGAGATCCCGGTCCAGCTCTACCACGGTCAACCGCCCGGCCAGGGGGAGCGCACGGCAGGTGAGGGCGCCAAGACCGGGACCGATCTCCACCAGCTGCTGGTCGGGACGGGGATCGATGGCGGTGACGATCCGGGTCAGTGTGCCGGGATCGTGAAGGAAGTTCTGCCCGAACCGCTTGCGCGGGCGATGGGGCTTCACGGCCTCTCCTCCCGGCCTCGGGATGCGTTCCGGTGCATCGCCAGCGCGGTTTCGATGGCGTAGTGCAGACTGCCTGCATCGGCCCGCCCGGTGCCGGCCAGCTCCAGGGCGGTCCCGTGGTCCACCGAGGTGCGGATGAAGGGCAGACCGAGGGTAACGTTGGCCGCCCTTCCAAACCCCTTGTGCTTGAGTACCGGCAGCCCCTGATCGTGGTACATGGCAAGGATCACATCGCTCTCCTGCAGCCGCTTCGGGAGGAACAGGGTGTCGGCCGACAGGGGGCCTCGCAGCCTCATCCCCTCCCTGCGCAGCCGCTCCAGCACCGGCTGGATGATCTCCTGCTCCTCCCTTCCCAGATGGCCCCCTTCGCCGGCGTGGGGATTCAGCCCACAGACCGAGATACGCGGCCTCTCAGGGCAAAAACAGCGCTTCATCTCCCGATCGAGAATGCGCAGGATAGCCTCCAGCCGCCGAGGGGTGATCGCCCGGCAGACCTGGCTCAAGGGGAGATGGGTAGTGACCAGAGCCACCCGCAATCCCTCGGTGACCAGCATCATCACCACCGTCTCCGCGCCGCTCTCCCGGGCAAGGAATTCGGTGTGGCCGGTGAAAGGGATCCCTGCGTCGTTGATCACACCCTTGTGCAAGGGGGCGGTGACCAGTGCTGCGAATTCACCGCTCAGACACCCCACGGTGGCCCGCCGAAGGCACTCCAGCACATGGGAAGCGTTGGCCGGATCCGGCTTCCCCGGCAGCGACGGGGCGGTCAAAGGGAGATGAAGGAGAGTGAGTTCCCCCGCCGCCTGGGATACCGGTTCCGCTGTGGGGTGGTAATCCCTGAGTCTCAGCGCTACCCCAAGGGTGTTTGCCCGGGACTCCAGCAGCGTGCGGTCGGCGACCACCACCCGTTCCACCGGGGAGGGGTTTCGGGCAAGCTGGACACAGAGCTCCGGACCGATGCCGGCCGGTTCGCCGGCGGTGATGACGATACGTTCCGGTGTCACGGTCGCTATGGCAGGGATTACCGGCCTGTGTCCCGTGCGAGACGGTTTTCCACATAGGCCTCGTCACGCAGCTGGCGCAGCCAGTTCTGGGTCTCCTGCTCGATCTTGCGCTGGCGGATCAGCTCCCGCACCTTGCTGCGCTGGGTCTTCCCCTGGTCGTCGTGGGTGCGCCGCTCCAGTACCTGTACGATGTGCCAGCCGAACCGGCTCTGGAACGGCTCGCTGATCTGGCCCGGTTTCAGCTTGCCCATCTGCTGTTCGAACTCCGGTACCATGGTGCCGGGATCGACCCACCCCAGGTCACCTCCGGCAGCGGCGGAGGCGGGATCCTCGGAGTGTGAGCGGGCCAGCCTGGCAAAATCCTCACCTGCCTCGATGCGCTGCTTGAGCTGCAGGAGGCGGTTGATCACCTCCTCCTTGGGGTTCAGTTCGGTGGGGCGCATCAGGATGTGCCTGGCATGGGTCTGGGTGATGAGCTGGCTCTGTTCGCTCCGTTTCTCCTCCAGCTTGATGATGTGGAAGCCGCTCGGGCTGCGGATGAGATCACTGACCTCGCCGGGCTGCATCTTCACCGCAGTGTCGGCAAACAGGGTGGGCAGCTGGCCCGCCTTGCGCCAGCCGAGATCCCCCCCCTGCAGTGCCAGGGCGTCATCGGAGACAGCGACCGCGGTCTGTGCGAAATCGGCCCCGGCGCGCAATTGCTCCAGCACCGCTTCCGCCTTTTCCCGTGCCGCCTGGATCTGCTCCGGCTTCGCCCCTTCCGGCACCGCAATGAGGATGTGGCGGAAGTGATAGGCCTGATCGGTGGCCCCCTGCGCCTTCAGATTGGCCAGGAAATTTTCGATCTCCTCTTCGGAAACGGTGATCCGGCTGTCTACCTGCCGCTGACGGAGCCGGTTGATGACGATGTCCTCGCGCAGGCTCTCACGGAACTGGACATAGTCGAAGCCATCCTTCTCCAGCACCTCGCGAAACTGCTCCAGCGTGAGCTGGTTGCGGGCGGCGATATTGCGTACTGCCCGGTTCAATGTCTCATCATCCACGCGGATCCCCAGGCGTTTCGCCAGCTGCAGCTGCAGGCGCCGGGTGATGAGATTTTCCAGCACCTGCTGGCGAAGCACCTCTTCGGGTGGCGCCGCGGTCTTGTTGAGGCGCAGCCGTTCCTCGATCTGGCGGGTCTCGCGTGCCAGCTCGCCGCTGGTGATGACATCGTCGTTGACCACCGCGACGATGGACTCCAGCTCGACGACATCCGTGGTGTTCGCATTTGCCGACAGCAGCGCTGGAATGGCGAGCAGGAGGGCGGCGAAGCCTCTCTTCAAACTGATCTTGGTATTCATCGGGCGTGGGATGTTCTATCTGCTTGTTTCATATCCTAGGATACCATCTTTCAGCAGGGCATCGATTCGTTTGCCATTGATGTTGGAGAGCCCCTTCAGCTCCAGGTTGACAAAGATGGCCCGGTCGAGTTCCGCCTCGTTGTCGCGTCGGAATTCGCGGCTCACCAGCCGGGTACTCCAGCAGCAGCTGTCGTAGCCGAAGCCGATGAGGGTCTCGCGGGTCTCTTCCCCATCCAGATCGTAGTTCCAGTGCCCCAGCAGATACCAGTTGGGATTTACCGCCCAGGCGCCGGAGAGATCGAGCCGCTTGTAGCGGAAGCGGTCTTCCTCGGGGAGATATTGGTGACGGTAGTCGATGGTGAACAGGTGGCGTCCATCCCGTTTGTACTGGAGGCGGGCGGAAAAGCGGCGGCTGCGTTCGCTTTCGGGATCCCAGATCAGGGAGCTGCCCACGGACCAGTGGTTACGGAAGCGGCCTCCCAGTTCCGCGGCCAGATCGGAGGTGGTGCTCGTCTCCACACCGTCGCCGGCATCGAGTGTGACCCGCCGATCCTGAAAATAGAGGATCTGCCCGATGCTGACCCGGAGCCGCTCGGCGCCGCTGTCGGTCTCCAGAAAGCGGCTGGTCAGCCCCAGCGAGAGTTGATTGGCGTCGTTGATGCGATCCACGTTGGTGAAACGGTTTTGGCGAAACAGCTGCGCGAAGTTGAAGGTGTAGGCCGAGGTGTCGAACAGCGGCAGTTTGCTCTGCTCCCGATAGGGGACATAGAGATAGAACAGGCGGGGCTCCAGGGTCTGTACCATGGCGACATTCCCCCACTCCGTGAACCGCTCCAGAAACAGGCCACCGTCCACGCTGAACAGCGGCAGCGTGCGGCTGGGGGCCGATGGCATCCCCGGCGGGGTGGCGTCCAGCCGATAGCGCGTGTGGTGCAGGGTGAGACGGGGAATCAGCCAGGTGGCGGTGGTGTGGAGCGGGAAACTGACTGCCGGCGCCACGTCGAGTCGGGAACCGGTGGGCTTCCGGGCGTTGTCGTCGAAATAGGTGTACTCGCTCCTGAAATGGTAGTTGAGCTCGCCTTCTCTCTGGCGGCCGACGTATTGCAGGGTGAGCTGGGGCAGCTTCTGATAGGGTGGCGTGGTGCCGATCAGCATCTGGTAGCCCAGCAAGGTGCCGGCAAATGCCCAGCGGTCGCCGCGGTAGTTCAGGGTAAAACGCCGCTCCTGATGGGTGGTGGTGTTGGGGTTGAAGCTGTCGCCCATGTCGACGAAATAGTCCCGGTCGCTCACGTAGTTGTAGTTCACGCTGCCGGACCAGCGGGGGGAGAGACGACTGTGGTGCTGGAAACGCAGCAGTGCGCGATCCCGTCCGTAGAGCCGATCGTCGGCCAGATATTCCCCATAGAGCTGACCGCTGCTGGAAGGTGTCAGATAGCGAAACTCGGAACCCAGCATCACACCGCGACGCTCGATGAAGCGGGGGGTGATGGTGGCGTCGTAGTTGGGAGCGATGTTCCAGTAGTAGGGAAGGGCGATATCGGTACTGTTGCGTGAAAGATTGAGGCGGATGTCGGGCATCAGAAAACCGGACAGCCGTTCATCGGTGATGGGGAACACCAGATAGGGGAAATAGAAGATGGGTACCCGCTTGAAGTGTACCGAGACCCCTTTTGCGCTTCCCATCCGGCGATGCCGATCCAGCCGGATCTCGCGGGCCCGCAACTGCCAGTCGATCCGGCCGGGGTTACAGGTGGTGTAACGAACCCGCTGCAGGCGGGTGATGTTCTCGTTGATCTTTGCCACGCGTTGGGCGGTACCGTGGGCATGCTGCTGTGGCAGACGGTAGCGCGCCTGCTCGAAACTGCCAGTATCGCTGCGCAGATAGAGCCTGGCACGTTCCCCTTCCACCTCCAGGGCGCCGTCCCGGTAGTGAACCCCCCCTTGCGCCTCGACGATCCCCTGTCTGTCGTCGTAGAGCGCCTCCTCCGCGCTCAGGGTCCGGCCATCCTGCCGGAACTCCACCTCACCGCTCAGACGGCTGATCCCCGCCCTGTCGAAGAGCGCCCGATCTGCGCTGAACTCCAGCGGGGCGGAGGGATCGAACGGCTCCGTTTCGGCGGGAGGTGACAGGGCCGGGCCGCACAGCAACCAGCGGTTGTCGGTAACGGCACGCACCGTGAGCGACGTGCACAGGCCGAGCAGGAGCCCCGCGCACAGTGTCATCTTGCGCAGGCAGGCTTTGTCGGCGGGAGCGGTTCGGTTGGTCATCTGGTGCGATAAAGTCGCACAGAAACGATTTTGCTTCAATCCCTTGCGTTCCAGCCGCGATCTCCGCCGATACAATGATAGAATCTGCACCAATGATAACTCAGGAACCGCGCAACGCACCGATGAGCGAGCACTCCGAGGAAGCGAATCCGCCGCTGGCCGACACCCGGCTCGTCGCCCTCCACCAGTGGCTGCGTGAAGAGCTGGCCCTGCCGGTGGTCGATGTCAACCCGGCCTCCGCCGATGCCAGCTTCCGCCGCTATTTCCGGGTGAGCTGCGCGGACGGCTGCAGCCGAATCGTAATGGATGCGCCGCCGGACAAGGAAGAAGTCCGGCCCTTCGTGGCCATCTCGGCGCTGCTGGTCGGACTGGGGCTGCATGTCCCCAGGGTGCTGGCGCAGGACGAAAGGCAAGGCTTTCTGTTACTGACCGACCTGGGTTCGCAGCAGTATCTGGGGATGCTGGCCGATGCGAGCGCCCGCCTCTATGGGGACGCCCTGCGGGCGCTGGTGCGGCTGCAGTCCTGCCCGGCTGCGGAGATGAGGGGGCTGCCTCCGTATGACGAAACGCTGTTGCGGGAGGAGCTGGCGCTGTTTTCCGACTGGTATCTGCAGCGGTTGCTCGGCGCCTCCCTGGAAGGGGAGCAGCGGCAGGTCTGGGAGGAGAGCGGTACGTTGCTGGTCTCTTCCGCCCTGGAGCAGCCTCGGGTACTGGTGCACCGCGATTACCATTCCCGCAATCTGATGGTCACCGAGCCCAATCCCGGTATCCTCGATTTTCAGGACGCGGTGGTGGGGCCCGTCAGTTACGACGTGGTCTCCCTGCTGCGGGACTGCTACATCGCCTGGCCGCGGGAGCAGGTGGAGGGGTGGCTGCGGGACTACCATCGACTGGCCTGCGATGCGGGTGTGTTGCGTGACGTCCCGTTCCGGCAGCTGCTGCGCTGGTTCGACCTGATGGGTGTCCAGCGCCACCTGAAGGCCGTCGGCATCTTCGCCCGCCTCCGCATTCGCGACGGCAAACCCGGTTATTTGCGGGATATCCCCCGTACCCTGGGTTACGTACAGGAGGTCTGCTCCCGCTACCGGGAACTGGCGGGTCTGGGACGGCTTCTCGCGGCGCTGCCTCCGCTCCCATGAAAGCGATGATCCTGGCGGCGGGCAGGGGAGAGCGCATGCGTCCGCTCACCGACCGGCTGCCCAAACCGCTGCTCCCGGCAGGGGGGCGTCCGCTCATCGAATATCACCTCTCCGCCCTGGCTGAAGCGGGAGTCGGGCAGATCGTCATCAACCACGCCTGGCTGGGGGAGCGGATCGAGCAGGCATTGGGGGATGGGAGCCGCTGGGGGGTGACTCTGCGCTATTCACCGGAGCAGGAGGGGCTGGAGACCGGCGGAGGGATCTTCAATGCGCTCCCGTTGCTGGGAGAGGAACCTTTCATCGTGGTCAACGGGGATGTATGGTGTCGTTACCCCTTCGCACGACTGCCGCAGGAGCCTGCCGGGCTGGCCCATCTGGTACTGGTGGAGAACCCACCGCACCACCCTGAGGGGGATTTCGTGTTGCAGGGAGATCGGGTCCGGGCCGAAGGGGAGCCGCGTCTCACCTACAGCGGCATCGCGGTGTTGCGACCGGAGCTGTTCAACGGTTGCAGCGCGGGTCGTTTCCCCCTCGCTCCCCTGCTGCGCCGGGCCATGAGGGCGGGTCGGGTGAGCGGAGAATACTATCCCGGGGAGTGGGTCGATGTAGGAACCCCGGACAGGCTGAAGAGACTGGATGAGAAGATAACGGCAACAAGATGAAAAACAAACTATTATTGATATTGTTGGTGCTACTCGGGATGGCGGTGGCGTGGACAGGGGGTGCTGGTGCCGCGGACGATCCCCTGACACAGGTACGGGCCCTGCTCGAGAATGGACACCTCCGGCAGGCGGAGCGGCAACTGGAGGCGTTTCTGCAGCGGCAGCCGGACGACGTCGAGGCCCGCTTTCTTCGCGCCCGGCTCCACGCCCGGCAGGGCCGGCTGGAACGGGCCATCGCCGATTATGAGGCGTTGATTAAAGATCACCCCGCGCTGGCCGAAGCCTACAATAACCTCGCGGCGCTCTATGTGCAGAAAGGGGATCTGGAGCAGGCCCGGTTGATTCTGGAGCAAGGGTTGGAGACCCACCCGGCATACGCCACCCTGTACCGGAACATCACCGCCGTCTATACCGAGATGGCGCGCAGATCCTATACCGAGGCGCGGTTGTTGAAAGGGGAGATGAAGCCGCTCGAACTGCATCGACTGTCCGATCTGGTGGCGCCGCCGGGGGGGTCTGTCGCACCGGCGGAATAGCCGTGGCGATGACGACCCGGCCGATTCATGAGGGGAGCTCGAGAGAGAACAGTGAAACCGGTTTCGCTTTTTTTCCTGCTGACGATGACCCTGCTCCAGGGGTGCATCACCACCGGCCACACCTCCACCCTGCCGCCGGCAGGGGAGCCCGATCGTCCGCCCGTCGTGGATACGGCACCGGGCCGCGGCGGACTGGAGTCCGACTCGGCAGCAGTGCAGCAGACCCTGCAATATCTGGAGGAGCGGATCGCCCGATATTCGCGGGACTACGAGGCGATGCTTCTCGAGGCGCTCGTTCTCTATGAGGCACGCCAGCCGGACGAGGCGCTCGCGATGCTGGACCGGCTGGTGGCGGAGGTGCCCAATTTCCATCTGGCGCAGATGGTTCGCGGCGACATGCTGTTGAGCCGGGTCGGGCGGGTGAAGGGAATCGGCCACAACCCCATCCTGCACGCCATGCCGGACAGCCGCTATGTGCTGGTGGAGGATCTGCGGGACGAGGCGAACGCCCGCTTGCGGGCCTACCGGGCCTCCCTGGAGAATCGGGGGAAGACTCCCGCCCAGTTGCTGCGGCTCGGCGAGTCGGTGGAGACGGCCATCCTGGTGGACAAGGGGAAACATCGCATCTATCTGTACGGTAATACCGGCGGCGATACCCCGCCCGAACTGCTCTACGACTTCTATGTGAGCACGGGCCGTGCCCGCGGTGACAAGCGCGTCCGGGGGGACCTCCGTACCCCCGAGGGGGTCTATTTCGTCACCCGCTACACGCCGGACAGCCAGTTGCCCGACAAATACGGGGCTGCCGCATTCCCCATCGATTATCCCAACGCCCTGGATCGCTATCGCCACAAGACCGGCAGCGGGATCTGGTTACACGGTATCACGCACCAGTTCTACAGCCGCCCGCCGCTCGACAGCGAGGGGTGCGTGGTGCTCTCCAACAGCGATCTGGAACAGATCATCCCACTCGTCACCCCGCGCTCCACCCCCTTCATCATCGCCGAGCGGCTCGAATGGCTGGATGAGGAGAGCTGGCGGGCACGTCGTGACGAGATCATGCAGGTGCTGGAGGAGTGGGCCGGGGACTGGAACAGCGGCGATCCACAGCGCTACCTGGCCAACTACGCCCCGGATTTCTGGGCCGAGGGCCATGACTTCGACAGCTGGTCGAGGATGAGACAGCAGCAGTTGAGCCGCGGCAGCGGTCCGGCGTTCTCGATCGAGGACCTCTCCCTGCTGGCCTATTCACGCAACTCCGAACTGGCCCACGAGATGGTAGTGGCCGATTTTCGGCTGAGCCATGCCGACGGCAGCCATCGCGGTGCCGAGAGAAAGCGGCTCTACCTGAAGAAGGAGGGGGAGCGCTGGTATGTGTTGCACGAGAGCGGGACAGAGGAGCGGGGCACCACCCTGGCCGGTGGCGGGAGGCTTCCGCTGGATGATCTGTGAGCCATCGGGACTGAATGTGATCGGTCCGGAGGCATTCTTCCTGCGCGGATTCGCACCCTGGTTCGCCTGATTGCAGCGACTTTGTAGCGGGATGTCGGCGACCGGATGAAAAAACCGGCGTCAGATCTCCCTGCCGAGTACCTGGTTGCGGCCGCGCTCCTTGGCCTGGTAGAGCATTTCGTCGGCGGCATTGAGCAACGCCTGACGCTCGATTTCCTCCGTCGGCGTGCAGGTGGCCACACCGGCACTGATGGTGACCCGGCCCGACCCTTCCGCGGCACTGTGGGGAATGTCCAGGGCCTCGACGTCGTGGCGGATGCGATCGGCGATGATTGCGGCGCCGAGCGCATCGGTCTCGGGCAACAGGATGGCGAACTCTTCGCCACCGATACGGGCTGCACAATCGCCGGGGCGTCTCAGGGAGTGGTGCAGGCTCTGCGCGATCCGTTTGAGGCACTCGTCGCCGGCGCTGTGGCCATAGGTGTCGTTGTATTGCTTGAAATAGTCCACGTCCAGCAGCATCAGCGAGATGGCTGCTCCGCCGCGCTTGGCGCGCCGCCACTCGACCTCGAAGACATCGGTGAAGTGGCGCCGGTTGGGGATGCCGGTCAGGGGATCCACGGAGGCCAGCTTGATCAACAGATCGCGCTTCTTTTTCTGCTCGAGGTGGCTGCGGATGCGGGCCTTGACCGCCGGGATGTAGAAGGGCTTGGCGATGTAATCAACCACCCCCCACTCGAACCCTTTGGCCTCGTCCTCCCGGCTGTTCTTGGCGGTGAAGAAGATGACGGGAATGTCCTGCAGCGTGACATCCTGCTTCAGGCGGCTGCAGACCTCGTAGCCATCCATCTCCGGCATCATGATATCCAGCAGGATCAGGTCGGGCTGGTTTACAATGACCATCTCGAGGGCCTGCTTGCCGCTGGTGGCGAATTCCACCTCATAGTCGCTCTTCAACGACTCCATCAGCACCCGGCAGTTTGCCGGAACGTCATCGACGATCAGCACCCGGGCTTTCGTATCATGGGCGGTCAGCATTTTTCTTGTTGGCCATTGGCATGCTTCCGGGAACGGTACAGTTTAATAATATGAAAATTCGTTTGCAAACTAACATCCATCGGGCAGCCAAATATAGACGCAGTTCGCAGGGGATGGTTTACACTCTTGCAGGACAATAATGGGGGCTGGATGGGACGTTTCCGAATCGGCGGGTCGTTGCGATCCCACTGGACGGTCTGGATTGCGCTTTTCCTGCTGAGCGGCCTGTTCCAGCTGTTGGGGTGGGTGGAGCGGCTGCGCTTCGATCGCGAGCTGCTGGAACAGGGGCATCTGTTGCTGCTGTTCAGCTCCCAGCTGGTGCATCTCAACTGGCCCCACTGGGCGCTGAACATGGCGGGGATGGCGATGATCGCCCTGCTTTTCGGCCGTTACGGCTCCGCTCTCTACTGGTCCTGGGTGGCCTTCATCTCCGCGCTGGCGGTGGGGATCGGGCTGTGGTGGCTCAACCCGGAGCTCCGTTGGTACGTAGGGCTTTCGGGTGCGCTGCACGGACTGATGATCGCCGGTATCTTCCAGGAGATGCGTGTCAACCGCCTTGCCGGCGGATTTCTGTTGCTGGCCATCGTCGGCAAGCTCGCCTGGGAGCAGATCGGTGGCGCGATGCCCAGTTCGGAGCGGCTGATCGAGGGGCGGGTGGTGGTGGACTCCCACCTCTACGGTGCGCTGGGCGGGGTGCTGGCCGCCGCTCTCTGGTGGGCTCTGAGAAATCGATTCATCGGCAGCCGTTCCTAACGAAATCAGGAGGACAGCTGACCACGGCGGGCGAACCCCCGCTTCGCCCGCCTTTCCCTCGTCTTTCTGTCATCAATCCTGCAATCCGGCCGCCTTGGCCGCTTCTTCCCACCCTTCGGGTAGATGGTGGGCGATCCCCTTGTGACAGTCGATGCAGGTCTTGCCTTCGTCGATCGCCTCCTCGTGGCGATCAGCACTGCGAGGCTCCTGCTTCTCGAAGTCCATGGAATCGAAATCGTGGCAGTTGCGGCACTCGTGGGAATCGTTTTCCTTCATCGTCTTCCAGACGTGCATGGCCAGCTCGAGGCGATTGGCTTCGAATTTCTCCGGGGTGTCGATGGTTCCCATCAATTTGTGGTACAGCTCGTTGGTGGCCCGGATCTTTCGTGCCACCTTGTGAATCCACTCCCTGGGGACATGGCAGTCGGGGCAGGTGGCGCGTACGCCGGTGCGGTTGTTGAAATGACCGGTTTCCTGATACTCCTGATAGACATTCTCTTCCATCTCATGACAGGAGATGCAGAACTTCTCCGTGTTGGTCAGCTCCAGCGCCCAGTTGAACGAACCCCATAAGATGATACCGAGCACGATTCCCAGAATGAGCAGTGGCAACGTGGCGATACCCGCCATTTTCCCCATTTGCTGTAACGTCATAGTTCGACCCCCTGTGTGTCATGTGGAGTTTTCGTACGCAATCCCCCCTGCCTGACCCCGCCTGCCGTTTCCGTTGGTCCCTGGGGGCGTCGCCCGCGCGGCGCAGTTATTTCTTTTGCGGCAACGGTTGGAAGGTACTGCCCACCAGTGGTGACGCCTCGACCTGAGGCACGTGACACTGATTGCAGAACCAGCGCCGCTGCGAGATCCTGGTCAGTTTCTTCCCGGTGCGGTCGATGTAGTGGCTCTTGCCCACTTCAGGCGCCTTCTCCTTTTCGTGATTCTCCTTGCTGTGGCATTTCAGGCAGGTGTTCTCCCGCAGGCTGATGCGATCCTTGTCGATCTCATGGGGAATGGGAGGAGGTTGCTGTTTCCATGACCGTTCGAAACCACCCTCCACCTTCTGCTGTCTCTTGGCGGAGAAGATCTTGGCCGGTGCGTCAAGGGGAAGGGCACCGCGCAACGACTCCACTCCAGCCGAAAGGGTGTCGGGTACCAGGAGAAGCATGAAAACAGTTGCTGTTGCGGTGATGATGGTGTTTTTCATTGGACTCTCCATTGCAGTTGATGTTGAATGAATCAGTTCAGTCGGCCTTGCTCCACCGGCTTTTGTGGAGATGTACCGGGGATGGCGGAGCGTCGGCCGAATGCGAATACCTCTTCGGCACAGATGTCGATACAGCGTCCGCAGTTGGTGCAATCGCCCGAGAGGATCACCGGCGGCACCCCTTGCGCGGCATTTCTCAGCACGGGGGCGAGAACCTGCGGCTCCGGGCACACCACGTAACAATCCAGACAGTCGTCGCAGCGTTCGCGCTGGTCGGCGCGCACCCGTAACGGACTGAACCGCCCCACCAGTCCGTAGAATGCGCCGGTGGGGCAGAGGTGGCCGCACCAGCCGCGCCTGGCCAGCAGCAGGTCGAAGAGAAAGATCCCGAGTACCACCATCCAGCCAAGCCCCATCCCGAAGATGATCCCGCGGTGCAGGATGGAGACCGGGTTGACCAGCTCGAAGGCGAGGCTCCCCGTGACCAGCGAGAGCAACAGGGTCAACGCAAGCATCCAATAGCGGGCGTGACGGGAGGGGGCCAGCGGAGGATGGATCGCCAGACGCTCCCGCAGCCAGCTGGCGGCATCGGTGACCATGTTCATGGGGCAGACCCAGGAGCAGAAGACCCGACCGCCCACCAGCAGGTAGAAGATCAGCACGATCGCGGCACCGGTGAACACGGTGCTCAGTGGCAACGCCATGCCTGCCAGAAACATCTGTGTCAGCAGCAGGGGATCGGTCATCGGCACGCTCCCCAGCAGCAGGCTGGAAGAGAGATTGCCCTTGATCAGCCAGATCCCCGCCCACGGCCCGAGCAGGAACAGCCCCAGGATCGACAGCTGGCTGGCTCGCCGCAGCAGCAGCCAGCGGTGCGCCAGCCACCACCCCTTTTTCTCGATGGC
>WFNS01000275.1 GCA_015488495.1 Gammaproteobacteria bacterium
AGGCGCTGGTTGTGACGGGTGACTGGAGAAAACGCTTTTCCCCCGGCCAACAGGTTGCGTACGAAGGGGATGGTCAGTTTGCGCTGGTCGGCGAGGGATTGCTCGTCGAGTCTCTCCAGCCAGGTGGAGATATTCTCCATGTCGCGGGAGATGCGGCGTAACAGGTAGCGTCCCACCTCGGGAGGGAGTTCCATGCCGCGGGCGCGGGCCCGTTGTTGCAGCACGGCCAATTTGCCGTCGTCGTCCAGCGGGGTGAGCCGCAGGGTCATTCCCCAGCCGAGGCGGGAACGCAGGTCGGGCAGGTGAATGGGAGTGTTCAAGGGGCTGTTCCCGGCGGTGACCACCAGGCGGGTTTCTGCTGCGCGGGCACGGTTGTAGAGATGGAACAGAGCCTCCTCCCACTGTGTGTGCCCCGCCGCATGGTCGATGTCGTCGATACAGATCAGAGGCAGTTGCTCCAGCCCTTGCAGGTAGTCGGGGGAGAGTTTGTCCAGTTTTCCCAGCGGGAGGTAGGCGGCCGCCTCTTGCCGTCCCGCCGCATGGTGCATCATGGCCTGTAGCAGGTGGCTTTTGCCGCTTCCCCGAGGCCCCCAGAGATAGACGAACGGCTGCTTCCCCTCGCTGAGGGTGTGTTTGACCTCGCGGTTGGTTTCCTCGAACAGGAAGTTGTCGAAGGTCACGTCCTCGCGTAACCGGATACCCAGGGGAAGCTGGATCATGCCGACTGCAGGGCCCTTTTGCCCCAGCCCCAGACATAACCCAGACCGCTGACGAGAGTCAGCAGGAGTACGATCAGCTCCGCCCCTTCCATCGACCACACGGGAAGGGAGATCAGGTCGCCGTGGACGGCGAGCACCAGGACCACCAGGAGGATCTGGCTGAAGGTGGTCAGTTTGCTGATCCGGGAGGGGGCCATTTCATAAGGCCCGACCAGAAAATGGTAGGCGAGGCCGCCGGTGACGATCACTACATCGCGAACGATGATCGCCGCCACCAGCCAGAAGGGCAGGTCACCCAGCCAGGCGAGGATCAGGAAGGTGGAGTCCAGCAGCAATTTGTCCGCCAGGGGATCCATGATGGCGCCGATGCGGCTGGTCCAGTTGTAGCGTTTGGCGAGAAAGCCATCGATACCGTCGGAGAGTCCGGCGATGGCGAAGATCAGCAGGGCCAATGCGTAGCGCTCCTCCAGCAGCAACAGCAGGGTCGGCGGGACCATGAGGAAACGCAGGACCGTGATGATGTTCGGTATGTCTCTGGCCCGCATCTTTGTTACCCCTTGCGAGGGAGAGATAGGGATTCGTCAGGGGGAGTAGTGGAAAGTGGGGATCGATGCATCCCGGTCTCTCTGCGCAAGAAAGCCGTCGTGAACGATGGCTCGAATCACCCCCTGTTTGCCGTTTCGGCTCCTGAGCTCGAACAGGACGGCCTCCGGTGTCACGAGACGGGGTTGGGCACTGGAGAGCATCTTCAGGGAGCCGAGATAGTGTATCACCTGCGCGTAATCCGGCAGCGAGCGGATCCCTGTTATCCTCAGCTGCAACGCTTCCAGAGTCGCTTGACCGGTGCCTGACCCCTGCTCCAGCATCCCATCCACTGCCCGGCGGTCGAACAGGACCCACAGCCCCTCCTCGGTATAGCGGTACTGCTGCACGTATCGTTCAGCTTTCTCCAGCGCCGCATCGATGCGTGCGGGATCGACGGGCGTGTGCTGTGCCTCGGCCACCTTGTTCAGCACCTCCTCCAGTGCTTCCCTGAGCGCTTGCTGGCGCTGTTCCGCACCCTGGTCCTCCACCGGCACCTCGGCCTCATAGAGTCCCAGCACCGACTCTTCCGCTTGCGCGGCGGAGAAGACCAGCAACCAGATGACGACCAGAAAAGTTGGCTTGGATAGCATCTTCCCTCCTCCTGCGGGGCCGATATATAGTAGAACCGCGCTTTCCCTGTCAATCCCATGATTGATAGAATAACCCAAACGGTAAAGTCTTGCTCGAATCCGCTGTTTGGCCCTCATGGGAGTTGCTCGATGACGGAACGTGGGCGAGAACAGGACCCATCCAAATTTAGGGAGTAATCCTTTGAGTCTCGAACCCCCATCTTCTTCTCTCAGTTATCGGGACGCCGGCGTGGATATCGAGGCTGGCAACACCCTGGTGGAACGGATCAAACCCATCGCTGCCCGCACCCGCCGTCCGGAGGTGCTGGCCGGGCTGGGCGGTTTCGGGGCGCTGTTCCAGCTACCGCTGGATCGCTATCGGGAGCCGGTCCTGGTGGCGGGGACCGATGGCGTGGGGACCAAGCTCAAGCTGGCCATGGCGCTCGGCAGGCATGACACCATCGGCATCGATCTGGTGGCCATGTGTGTCAACGACCTGATCGTTCAGGGCGCCGAGCCGCTGTTCTTTCTGGACTACTACGCCACTTCCCGGCTGGATGTGGATGTGGCCACCGAGGTGGTCGAGGGGATCGGCCGGGGTTGCGAGCAGGCCGGTGCCGCGCTCATCGGCGGCGAGACTGCGGAGATGCCCGGCATGTATTCCGGCGGGGAGTACGACCTGGCCGGCTTCTGCGTCGGCGTGGTAGAGCGGTCCCGCATCATCGATGGCAGCAGGGTGAAGGAGGGGGACGTGTTGCTGGGGCTTGCCTCGTCGGGTCCGCACTCCAACGGCTACTCCCTGATCCGCAGGATTCTGGAGATCAGCAACGCCGATCTGCAGCAGCCTTTTCACCAGCGTACCCTGGGGGAAACCCTGCTGGAACCCACCCGCATCTACGTCAAGCCGCTGCTGGCGCTGATGCAGCGGCTGGAGGTCCACGCATTCGCCCACATCACCGGCGGAGGGGTGCTGGAGAACATCCCGCGCGTTCTGCCCGACGATTGCTGCGCCGAGCTGGATGCCGGCAGCTGGTCACGGCCTCCCATCTTCGACTGGCTGCGGGAGCAGGGCAATCTCGAACCGGAGGAGATGTATCGTACCTTCAACTGCGGAATCGGCATGGTGGTGTGTGTGGCGCCGGAGGATGCTGCCAGGGCGCAGGGGCTGTTGCAGGAGAAGGGTGAAACGGTATGGCGCATCGGCCGGATTCGCTCCCGCGAGGGGGGAGAGGCCCGGGTCCGGATCACGGGATGAGACGGCTGCCCATCGTCGTTCTCATCTCCGGGGGCGGCAGCAATCTTCAGGCGATCATCGACGCCGCGGAGCGGGACCAGCTGCCGGTGGAGATCCGCGCGGTGATCAGCAACCGGCCGGATGCCTATGGTCTCGAGCGGGCGCGCAACAGCGGCATCGAGGCCCGGGTGGTGGACCACCGGGAGTTTCCCGATCGCGAAAGCTTCGATCGCGCGCTGCAGCGGGTCATCGACAGTTACGAGCCGGAGCTGGTGGTGCTGGCCGGCTTCATGCGCATTCTTACTCCCCAGTTCGTCGAACACTACATGGGGCGGATGTTCAACATCCACCCTTCGCTGTTGCCCGAGTATCGCGGCCTGCACACCCACCGGCGGGTCTTGGAGGCGAACGGGAACAGGCACGGCGCCAGCGTGCATTTCGTCACCAGTGAACTGGATGGGGGGCCGGTTGTCATACAGGCGGAAGTGCCGGTACTGCCCGGTGACGATCCCGACACCCTGGCGGCAAGGGTACTGTCGCAGGAGCACCGCATCTATCCCCAGGCGATCCGCTGGTTTGCAGAGGGGCGGCTGGAGCTGAAGGAAGGGATCCCCCATCTTGACGGAAAGCCGCTGCACAAACCCGTTCTCATCGAGGGGAAGGGCCATGACGGCGGTTCCGCAGAGAGCCGACGATCATGACAGAACACTACCACCCGGCCAACATGATTATGCCGCATTCAGAGCCTCACTCCTCTCCCCTGTCAAGGTGCGTGCCGCGCGGCTGAACACGATATGTCATGTGGCCGGGCCAATAATATCCTGCTGCTGTTTCTTCTGCTTTGTACGGGGGGAGCGGCGGCCGACCAGACCCAACTCCCCGAGCGGTTCCGTGCTGTCTACTCCCTCAGTCAGGGCGGTGTCACGCTCGCGCGGCTGGAGCGGGAGGGACATCGCGCGGAGGACGGCAGTTATGTGATCGAGTCGGAAGCCCGACCGGTCGGCCTGGCGGCCTGGATATTGCGCGCAACCTCCCGGGAGCGCAGCCAGTGGCGGCTGGAGGGGGACAGGGTGGTGCCGCTGCGCTATTTCTATGAGGAGACCGGCGGCAGGGAGAAGTCGATGGACCTGTTCTTCGATTGGGAGAAGGGGATCGCCATCGACCACCGGAGTCACCGGCGTTGGGAGCTGCCCGAAGATGCACAGGATCAGACCAGTATCCAGTTCGCCATCATGGCGGCGCTGCGCCAGGGGAAGGAGCGGTTCCATTTCTCACTGCTGGACGGCAAAAGGATCAAGTCGCACCACTATCGGGTGCTGGCCAGGAAACGGCTCGATACCGCCCTGGGTCGGCTCGAGGTGGTGGAAGTGAAGGAGATCCGGCCCCCCGGAAGACGTCACTCCATCTTCTGGTGCTCTCCCCGCCATGCCTACCTGCCGATGCGTATCGAACAGCGCAAGAGAGGAACGATTCCGTTGATCACCGTCATCGAGGAGCTGAAGGGATTTCCCCGGCAGGAGCTGGCCCGCGCGAATCGGTAACGGCGGTCATTTCTGCGGCCTGCGCATCAGCCGGCGCCGTGTGCTGGAGCTTCGAACGGTGGTTCCACATCCGGCAGGTTGTCCCTAACTTCCTCGAAGCTAGTGCTCGAGGTCAATACCTCGATGACCAGCGGTAAGGGGGCCGCCCAGATCCCGGGCAGATCGGCTTCACCCTCGAAGAGCGGCGAAAATGCGAGCCGTTCCGTTGGTGGTGTGAATTCCGCCTCGATTCCCGGTTTGTTTCCCCTGGCATCGATGCGATACCAGCCGGTGGCAGGAAGGTAGACAGCGTTGAGGCCGTGCAGACAGAAAGGGGGCTGCCCCTCCTCGACGGTCAGTCGCTGATAGCACATTCCCGCGGGGATGCCGTTCGCCCTGAGCAGTGCCGCCAGCAGGTGGCTCTTCGCATAACAGTAGCCGCTGGCATGTTCCAGCACATCCGATGCCCTGCAGGTGACCGGGTTCAGACGGTAGTCGAGACTGTGCCGGATCTCGTCCCTGACATATTCGAAACAGGCTTTCGCCCGATCTTCCATCCGCGACAACCCCTCGGTGATCTCTGCCGCCTTGGCCTTCACCATCGGGTTCTTCCAGTCTATGAACTCGGTCGAAGCGAGATACCTGTCCATGCTATCCTCCGAAGCGGTTGCGACCATGCTGCCACGGCTCCGGGTGAATTGCGAGACCCTGGGGCATTGGTTGCCGGGTTTATAGCCAAAAGGAGAGATCATGAAATCCTGTTACCGGGAAATCACCATTGCCACCATGGAAAATTTTGCCACATACGACGTTACGGAAAAGCTGCGGAACGTCCTGCGGGAATCCGGAGTGCAAGAGGGGACAGTCACGATAACATCCCGGCACACCACCTGCGCCGTGAGTGTGAATGAGAACGAGGAACGTCTGCTGGAGGACATCCGCTCCTTTTTTCTCCGGCTGGCGCCGCCCGATGCCTCTTACCTCCACAATGATCTCCATCTGCGCACCAACATTCCCCCCGATGAACCGGAGA
>WFNS01000276.1 GCA_015488495.1 Gammaproteobacteria bacterium
CGAGCTTGAGCCGCTTGATGCTCTGTTCGATCTCGCGCAGCGGGTGCTGGCCATCCTTGAGCACCATCAATGTGGCCCCGGACAGCCGGCCAATGATGGCGGCATCGGTGACCGCCAGCACCGGCGGAGTATCGATGACCACGTGATCATAGGAATCGGAGACCTCCTCCAGGAAGTCCGCGAATCTTTCGTGCAGCAACAGTTCCGCAGGATTGGGCGGCCTCTTGCCGGTGGAGATGAAATCGAGATCGGGGACCCCAGTGGCATGAATCACCTCTCCGCTCTCCTTACTGCCGGCAATGAGCTCGGAGAGACCTCCATCCCGTGAGATGCCGAAGAGGGTGTGCAGTCGCCCCTTGCGCATGTCTGCATCCACCAGCAACACCCGCTTCCCGCTGCTTGCCAGGATGGTGGCCAGATTGGCGGCAACGAAGGTCTTTCCCGCCCCGGGAGCAGGGCCGGTAATCATGATGATGTTGTTCCTGGCATCGAGCTGGGCGAAGTGAAGCGAGGTCCGCAGACTGCGCATACTCTCGACGGCCAGGTCGTCCGGATCCACCGTGGCCAGCACCAGGTTCACCTTCTCACCCTTCTTCTGGCGCCGGTTCAACTCCCGCTGTTTTTCGCTCAACGGCACGGTGGCATACACCGGCAGTCCCAGCTGTTTCTCCACGAGCTCGGGGTCCTCCACTCCGGCCTGCATCCGCTTGCGAACCACTGCAGCGGCTATGGCGAGCAACAACCCCAGGATGAAGCTCATCGCCACCACGAATGCCTTCTTGGGACGTACCGGTTTGAGCGGGGGAACCGCCGGGTCGATGACCCGCACATTGCCGACCGTTCCCGCCTTGACCACCTTCAGCTCCTGCGCATTGTTCAGCAGGGTGGTGTAGAGCTGCGAGGCCACCTCGGCATTACGCGTCAACCGTACGATCTCCTGTTGGGTGGTCGGCAGTTTCTTGGTAGTTTCCTCTACCGCAGCCAGTTCAGAACTGAGACTCTCAATCTGGGCATCCAGCGCCTGGATACGGGGGTGCTCTTCGGTGAACTTCTTGATCAAAGCCTCACGGGTACGCTTCAACTCCGACAGCTCAGCTTCGATGGACACTGCTCGCTGCAGCAACGACTGGGTTTCCAATGGTAGATCGATGGAGCCACGCTTGAAACGGTAGTTGTTCAGCGCGGCCTCCGCAGCCTCCATCTGCTCACGCAGCTTGGGCAGCTGCTTCTCCAGAAAGGCAAGGGTCTTTCCGGTCTCCGCCGACTTTCGCTCCACATTCTGCCGGACGTAGATACTGGTCACCTCGTTGACGATATCGGCAATCTTGACCGGATCGGTTCCCTCCAGGCTGATGCGAATGATCCCGGAGTCGGTGCCTCGCTCTTCCAGTTTAAGCTGGCTCTTGAGCATGTCGATGACATCCAGTCGCGGAGCACGGCTGACGATGAACTCGTCGCCAACGTCCGCCTGGAGATCAGAAACGAACAGCTTGATCTCCCCTCCTTTTCCCAAAGGAGCACTGGCCGGTTCACCCACCCTTCCCTTGAGAATCGTTTTGTCGTCGCCATCCAGCAAGCGGTAGCGCTGCCCCTTCTGCGCCACCAGACGGAACGATTTGCCTAGATACTCCTTCGGCACCTCGAGGGTCTCGATCCGGATCGAGCGCGTGCCGCTGAACATTCCCACCGGAGATGCGTTGATGTACAACTTGAGATTGTCGACCACCTGCCCCAACACCATCCTTGAGCCGATGATCTCGAACTCCGAGACGATATCCGATTGCTCTTCGAAGAAGCGGGAAATATCGGTCAGCGCACTGATGCCCTTCGCAGTCCGCTCCACCTGCAGTACCGCGTCCGCCCGATAGACCGGTTTGGTCGTCATCACATAGACGACACCGGCCACCAGCACCGAAATGACGATGACCAGGACCAGAAACCAGGATTCCACAACGGCAGAAACCACCGAGCCAAAGCTGAGCTCCTCGTGCTGGATATCTGCCACATTATCATTTGTGTCTGAAGACATGATGTTTGGTCATCCTCTGTTCAGCATTTTATGCAGCTGAAAAATTTTATCCGGCACGCCGCTCACCCATGAAATGGAGGGGGTGAACGACGCAACCGGGGGATATATCAAAAGTTCCGATAGTTTATGTTGGTGTTGATATTGGTGATATCCCACAGCAGCGAGGCCGTCGGCAGCAGATTCTCGATCAGGCGATTCCAGCGCGTAACGCCTGCCGTCGCCACATAGATCACGTCGCGCGGCTGAAGCTGAAACTGATCACCCAACACCAGTGCTGCCGGATTCTTGGCATTGAGCTGGTATATCTCGGGCCTTTCTGCCGTGCCACGGATAACGAAGATCCGCGCCGGGTTGGAGGTCCTCGGATTGACCCCTCCGGCATCGCTGATCGCTTCGGAAAGGGACATGTACCCTCGAGGAATATAGATGGAGGATGGATTTGTCACCTCCCCCAGGACGAAGATCTTGCGGCGATTCCGGTTCGAGACGTTCAGAATGTCCCCGTCCTTGAGAAGGATGTTCCGGGAGATCTCCCCCCGCTGCGTGATATCAAGCAAATTGATGATATATTTTTCCCCCCCGCGACTCAGGATGACGTGGGTTCGATCGCCTTGCTCGGTGACCCCTCCCGCACGGGCAATGGCATCTATCACCGTGAGCGGCACGTCGGTTATCGGCTGAAATCCGGGATTGGCCACCTCACCTACTACGTAGGCCTTCTGGCTGCGGAAACCCACCACCTTCACATCCAGCTGGGGATTGGCGATCTGCCTCGACAACTTCTCGGTCAGCAGCTCTCGCACCTCGGCCTGGGTCTTGCCAGCCACATGCACCTTTCCCGCATAGGGGTAGAAAATGGTACCGTCTGCCGCTACCCGGTGTCCTTCCGTCTCCGCCGCCCGGAACTGACCGGCAGGGATGGTCAGCTCGGGGTGGTCCCAGACAGTGATGGAGAGGATATCCCGAGGCCCGATATAGTATTCATATTCGCCTTCATCGTCTTCACTCCCAACGATCTTCAGCTTGGAAGGGACACCCTCGATCTTGGCTCTCTCCTGCTTGGCAATCAACTCTGGAGTGATGGGAATTATTTCTACTTTGGGTTCCACGGAACCGGGTGACATCTTCATCCCCGGTGACGCAGCACAACCTCCAATCAACAGAACCAGCCCCAATAAAACCAGCCTTGTCATCATTGACACGCTACCCCCTGAGCTTTGGTATCCACTCTGACACACCTTGGGAGATCAACGTGAGGGCCTGCTCAAACGCCTCTTCAGGCCGCTTGTAGGGATCTGGAACATCGAAATCCCCCCATTCCCCCAAACGATAGACTCTCCCCCGTGCACTGGGCTCACCCGACTCCAGTGTCTTTTTCTGTGATGTTTCCATGACCAGGATCAGATCGGCCCAGTGAACCAAATCACTGTCCAGTTGCCTGGCGCGATGGCCGGAGATATCGATTCCTATCCGGCGCATCAGTTTCTGCGCTGTCTCATCGGCGGGATGGCCCACCAACGCCCCCAACCCCGCCGACTGTACGTCGTACTCCTCTCCGGTCTTCGCCAGTTCTTCCCGCAGAAGCGCCTCGGCCATCGGGCTCCGGCATATATTACCGATACATACTACCAGTATATTCTTAAACATAAACTGCAACCAGAGAGCCACCCATGCGGCTGTCAATCACTACGCGGCGCTGTTACCAATCCTTTCGCCGCCAGTAACGCGAGGTACGGTATAGCCGGTCCTGCTCCGACTCGGCATCCGCTGCCGCGAAGTCCCTTCGGAGTTCTTCGACAAACCTGTTCCGCCCACCTCAATGAACGGGATGACTCTCTGGATGAACCTCGAGCCACGTCTTGTCCTGGACCCCACACTGCGGCTGATACCCCTCCACTGCCTCCCGTAACAGAGAGTACAGCCCTTCCACATCCCGCTCTGCGCAGGCCTGCTCGAACCGTTTGAGATATTTGAACAACTCTGGCCAGGGAATAAAGTCCTCCTCGGCCCGCAGGATGCGTGGATGCTGGGTCATGGTAACGTTGGTTCCGATGAGCAACTCTTCGATGAGTTTCTCTCCCGGCCGCAGTCCCGTGTACTCGATGGCGATGTCGCCGTTTGGATTGTTCTCGTCCCTTACGGTATGGCCACTCACCTTGATCATCTTCCGCGCCAGGCTGTCGATACGTACCAGCTCACCCATATCGAGAACGAATATGTCTCCTCCTGCACCCATGGCACCTGCCTGAATCACCAACTGCGCAGCCTCCGGGATGGTCATGAAATAGCGGCTCACATCCCGGTGCGTCACAGTGACCGGCCCCCCCTGTTCGATCTGCTCCCGAAACAGCGGAACCACCGAACCGGAAGAGCCCAGCACGTTCCCGAAGCGGACGATATTGAAGCAGGTACCAGGGTTGGTACTGGAAAGCCCCTGGAGCACCATCTCCGCCATCCTCTTGGTAGCCCCCATCACGCTGGTGGGCCTGACCGCTTTGTCGGTGGAGATCAGAATAAAGGTGGCCACTTCCGCATCGATCGCCGCCTTGGCCGCATAATAGGTGCCAAGGACATTGTTATAGGCACCGCTGACGGGATTCTGCTCCACCAAGGGAACATGTTTGTAGGCAGCAGCGTGATAGACCGTCTGGACACCGAAGGTACGAAAAACCCTGCCCACTGCCCTCTGATCGGTAACGGTTCCGAGAATAGGGATCACCACCGTCTCCGCCAGCTCATCGTGGTGGGAGTGGAGATAGCTCCGCAGCTCCCGCTCAATCTGATAAAGGGCATATTCGGAGGACTCGAAGAGCACCAGACACGCCGGCTTGAGCATGAGAATCTGCCGGGACAGTTCCGAGCCGATAGACCCCCCTGCTCCAGTGACCATGACCGATTTGCCGGTAATACACTGCCCCATCAACAACTCATCCGGCTGCACCTGGGAGCGCCCCAGCAGATCCTCGATGTCGATGTCACGCAGATTGTCGACCGATGCCCGCCCCCACACCAGATCGGCCAGCGAGGGCACGGTCTGTACGCGGACCGGAAAGTGTTCGAAATAGGCGATTACCTCCTTCCGCCTGGCCGGAGAAGCAGACGGGATGGCGAGCAGAACCTGGCTGACACCGTGCTGGTCGATCAGGCTCTCCAGTTTGCTGCGGGGATAGACCTTCAGACCGGAGACCTCGCGATCGTGCAGTTTGCTCTTGTCGTCGACGAAGGCGACCGGAAAGATATCCCGCCCAGCCTGCAACGTCGAGGCCAGCTCGGCCCCGGCCTTTCCGGCGCCGAAGATGATGGCATAGGAAGGCGGGTGCTGGCGGCGCTGAAACCACCAATAGAGATCCCGAGCCAGCAGGCGGGAGCCCACCAGAATGGTAAAGCTGATCAACCAATAAAGGATGAATACGGAGCGGGGGATCCCCTCATTGCGGATCAAGACGGTCAGGAACACCAGCAGCAGTACGTGGAGGCTGACCGCCTTGCCGATGGTGAAAACGGTAGCGCTGCTCACATAACGTACCACCGTCCGATACATTCCAAGGAGAAAGAATACCGGTATGGCCAGTACCGGTGCGAGAATGAACAGCCACCAGAACTCATTGATCTCTTCCGGCCAGAACGAGCCGAGACGCAGGCAGAAAGCGAACCACAAGGAAAATATCAGTACGCCCACGTCGACGCTCATCTTCACCCGTCGCTTCTGGGTACGCACCAGCTTACGCAGCAACCTCAACAGCTTAACGCCGTAACGGCTGGAAATCTTCTCTATCGTTTTGTGCATTTGGTCTTCTAAACAGGGGGGAGCTGTCAGAGAATAATTTTTTTGCGTATCTTACACATAACCCTGACAACTCTCAACACGCTTCCGCTGCCTCCCCCCAAGATGCCATCGGGGAATTGCAACAACTTTCGATAACATCGATAGCGGTTCCTCTGTTAAACTCTGCACACTTTTTGACCAAGGGCAAAACCATCACGACTGCCCCCGGAAACCGGCATGTCAGAAAACACCGCAGAAAACATCATCAGCGTGGAAGAGGCGTTCAGCGAGGCGCTACGCAACAAGGCCTATGGCAAGGCACTGCAGCTGCTCGCCGACATGAACTCTGCCGAAGTCGCCCATCTGCTGGAGTCGCTGCCGGCCGATGAGCGCGATCTGGCGTGGGATCTGGTGCGCACCAAGCTGGAGGGGGATGTCCTCGTCCACGTCAACGACAACCTGCGTGCCGAGCTGATCCGCAAGATGGAACCCCACGAGCTGGTGGCCGCCACCACCGGCTTGGAGACCGATGATCTGGCCGACCTGCTGCCAGACATGCCGGACGAGGTGTTCAACAAGGTTCTGCGCTCCATGGACGAGCAGAACCGGCTGCGCCTGGAGTCGGCCCTCTCCTATCCGGAGGACTCCGCCGGCGGTCTGATGAACATGGACACCATCACGGTGCGCGCCGACATCACGGTGGACGTGGTGCTCCGTTACCTGCGCCGTCACAGGGAGTTGCCGGAGCAGACCGACACCCTGATGGTGGTGGACCGGGAGGGGAGGTTCATGGGGGTGGTTCCCCTGACAACCCTGCTCACCAGTCCGCCCGAGGCCACCATCGGCGAGATCATGAAGCGTGACGTGGAAGCCATCCCCGCCGACATGCCCGCCCACGAGGTGGCCAAACTGTTCGAACTCCACGACTGGGTGAGTGCGCCGGTGGTGGACGACAAGGGTTTTCTGCTCGGCCGAATCACCATCGACGACGTGGTGGACGTGATCCGTGAAGAGGGAGAGCACTCGTTGATGAGCATGGCCGGCCTTCACGAAGAGGAGGACCTGTTCGCCCCGGTGCTCCCCAGTGCCCGACGGCGCGCCCTCTGGCTGGGCATCAACCTGATGACCGCATTTCTCGCCTCGTGGGTGATTGGGCTGTTCGACGACACCATCCAGAAACTGGTGGCCCTGGCGGTATTGATGCCCATCGTCGCCAGCATGGGGGGGATCGCCGGCAGTCAGACCATGACCCTGGTGATCCGTGGCCTGGCCCTGGACCAGGTGGGGGATCACAACGCTCGCAAACTTCTGGTCAAGGAGGCAACGGTCGGGCTGCTCAACAGCCTGATGTGGGGTCTGGTGATCGCCCTGGTGGCCTGGTGGTGGTTCAACGACACCGGTCTGGGAGCGGTCATCGCCGCGGCCATGACCATCAATCTGCTGGTGGCAGCGGCGGCCGGCGTACTCATTCCGCTCCTGCTACGCAAACTGGGAGCCGATCCGGCACTGGCCGGAGGGGTCGTTCTGACCACTATCACCGACGTAGTGGGCTTCTTCTCCTTCCTCGGACTGGCGACACTGTTTCTGGTCTGACACGGAAACACGGCCTGCCACGCGGCCTCGCTCTCAGACCAGTCCGCCGTGCAGGAAACCCCGCACCACCAGAATCAGCAGGATGAAGCCGATCCCCAACAGGGTGAAGCCAAGGATGTGGAACAGCCGCGAGCGAGCGGGTGAGGGAGGCGGAACCAGGTATTTCTCCAGTTCACCACCCTCCACCAGCCGCCGGTACTCCTCCGGTCGCTCCTCCTTGAACTCCTCCAGATCCCAACTGCCGCTGAACATGACGATATCCAGCGGGAATTTGCCGGGGCGGATGTGGTTGTTGAAGAAGTGCACCACGAACAGGGTCATCACCGCCAGAAACGCCTCCACCCCGTGAGCGATGGTGGCCACGTTGAGCACCCAGCCCGGCAGCAGGTTGCCGATGGTGTCGGAGAACCAGAGCATCATGCCGGAGATGCCGATCACCAGGGCGCCCCAGTAGACCGCCCAGTAGTCGAATTTCTCCCAGTAGGTCCAGCGGTCGAACTGCGGCTGCTCCCCCTTGCCGAAGAACCAGCGGAACTGCCCCACCATGTCCTCCCAATCCTTCTTGCGCGGCAGCAGGGAGTTGGGACCGAACCAGTCGAAGTCGGGATTGCGGCGAATGTTGTAGATCACCGCCACCACATGGGCGACGACCGCGCCCATGAACACCACCGCGGCAAACCGGTGAATGGTGGTGAAAACGTCATGGCCACCGGCCTTCTCCACCACCCAGACGGCCCAGGGAGAATTGGCATACATCACCGACATCCCGGTGAACACCAGGGTCATCACCGAGAGCGCCACCGCCCAGTGGTTGAGCCGCCACTGCCAGGAGAAGCGGCGGAAATGGCGGTCGCTCTTCTTGTGAGGCCGCTTCACCCGGAACGGATAGCGGCGGGAATCCACCACGCGCCACTCGATCACCCGGGACTGGATCTCCCGGTAGAACCAGAGCATGGAATGGAGATAGAAGAAGATCAACACGAACAGCACGATTCCCACCATGATCTTGGCGGTCAACCACATGTAGGGGTACTTCTCATAGTCGTGGGTGTTGCCGTGCACCCGGTACTGGATGAAGTTATCATTGGCCTTCTCGTGGCACTCCCGGCAGGTGTCCAGCTTGTTCTCCTCGCTCACCAGCGAGAGCGGATCATCGACGGCATGAGTGGCATGGGGGCGGTGGCAACTGGCGCACTTGGCCGCCTTCTCACTGCCGAGCCAGGCCAACGCACCGTGGGTGGTGGCGAGATAGGACTCCACCTCGGAGCGGTGACAATCCCCGCAGGAGTCAGTGACCAGGCGGTGCGCGGTCAGCTTCTCGCCGGTGATCCGGTGGGAGGTATGGCAGTCGCTGCAGGTGGCGCTCTCCCCGCGCCAGGGACGCAACAGATTGGCGCCATGCACCGATCTGCGGTACGCCTCCAGCGCTTCCACGTGGCAGCTGCCGCACATCCGCGGTGAGTTGCCGGGATAGGTGGTGGATCGTGGATCGTCGGAGCGATAGACGTAGTGGGCGGTGTGGCATACCTTGCACGCCGCGTTGTTTTCGATGGTGGGATCGCCATGGATGGAGCGGCGGTAGCGCTCCGTATTGAGTACGGTCTTCTCCCGACTGCTCAAATCACCCCCTGCCCGGCGCCCCCGCCGCTGGCTTCCGCTCCCCTCCTCCGCCAGGCGGGCGTGACAGGTGACACAGTCCACCGCCTGCAACCCCTCCTTGCCATGAGGAAGCTTCTCGATGTCGGCATGACACATCACGCAGGAGAGCTCCCCATGGACGCTCTGACGCAACGCATCTGCGTTGATGTCCAGGGCGCGCATCGGACTGTCCCCCGTCTCGCCGGTAGGAACGGCGAAACCGGTCACCCCATGGCAATCCAGGCACGCCTCGTCACGCAACTCATCCGCTGCGGAGAGGACGACGGCGGGGATCAGCAGTAACAGAAGGAAGAGCAGACGGTTGATCATCTCGAAAGACCCTGGAAAAGCGCCGGGGCCGGCCCGTCCGAACCCATCGGTTCGATCCCCCGGGCCGGCCCCTCGACCACCCGCCCGATGTCACCAACGGACGGGAGAGGAGTGACTACTTCCCGGCCTCCAACCGGAAGCCGTGGTTGTCACTGTCGGCCGGTGACCAGGATTTCGGTGGCTCCTTGCCGACGAACCAGCGGTGCATCTCGGAGTTGAGCACCTCGTCCAGGGCGGCCTGCACCCGCTGGGCCGACTCGTGCTTGCCATCCTTCTCCGCCTTTTCGATGATCTCCCGGATCTGGGGTACCATCTCGATGTAGAAGCGGTGGGCCATCTCGTAGAATCCCTCCCACTGGACGTAGTCAGGGGCCTGCATGGCCGCACCGTGCCGCGCGCGGCGCCCTTCGTGATGCCACAGATAGAACCAAGTCCACTCCACCTCCTCGTCGAACTTGGTATCGGTGAGCAGCCCCTCCGCCTTCAACAGCTTCATCAGTTTCAAACCCGGCTTGGCATATTTCTCGTTATAGAGCTCCACCGCCGCATCCAGTTGCATGTAGAAGTTGTCGATCATGCTACGTCCATGGCAGGAGGTACAGACGTTCTTCATGTCCTTGCGCCGCTCCAGCCAGGGCTTGACCTTCTTTCCCGCCTTGATCGCCTTGGCATCGATTTTGGTGGAGATAGGCGACCGTAGATCCCAGGAGATACGGGCGCCGATATCGTGGGTGACCGGCAGATCCTTGGTGGCGGACATGTGACAGGTGGCGCAGGTGGGAGCCGCACTGTAGTCCTCTCCCACGATCCACTTGTCGGAATCCAGATTCATCTTGTCCTTGTGGGCCCGATAGTTGATACCGTGGATGGACTCCTCGTAGATCTCCTTCTGAGGATGATCCGGGCCGAGATGGCAACGGCCGCAGTTCTCCGGCTGGCGCGCCTGGGCCACGTCGAACGTGTGGCGCAGGTGGCAGGCGGAGCAGGCCCCCTTGGAACCGTCCGGGTTGATCCGGCCGATGCCGGTGTTGGGCCAGGTGGAAGGATCCAGCGAGCCGTCCGACTCCACCCGCACGATGGAACCGTGGCATCCGGCACACCCCATGGTCACCACGGGAGAGGTCCCGTTCAGCAGCGGGGCACCCTGCACCACCTCGGCCAGCACGTTGTCCAGCGAACCGAGAATGTTTCCCGCTGTGGCATGGTGGCTGGCATCGAACTCGGCGGTGGCCTTCTCGTGGCATTGTCCGCAATCCTTCGGCGAGACGATGATGGAGATGATGTGGTCCTTGTGCTTGATGGCATCCTTGTCGGAGGGATCCGCCTTGTGGCATTCGTAACAACCCACGTTGGCGGCGTAGTGCTTGGAGTCACCCCACATCTGGTAGATGCCCGGTGTCTTCTCCCGGTGGCAGGAGACACACTCGGCGCTCTCCCGGCTGAGATTCTTGAATCCCTCCAGGATCTCCACCGGCTTCTCTTCCGCCGGGACCTCGCCGGGGATGACCGCCGGTTTCGCCTCCGCCCCGTTCCCATCGGTCGGTGTGACCTCTACCGGCAACGAGGGAAGCGTTCCCCCCCCCGCCGGCGGTTGCGTAGTCTCTGCAATGGCGAAGGTGACAAAGACCAGCCCGAGGAGCGTCATGGCCGTTGCCGCTATTCTTTTCGAGAGTCGTCTGTTCACCCTGTTTTTCTCCTTGGTCTTGCCGAAAGTTTTCATCTCTCGTTCCGACGGCACTCAGTGCAAACTTTGGACCAAAGCTGCGGAGGCACCATGCTGAGACGCTAACCAACTGACAAAAAAAGATTTGCTTGATTGAAGGAGAAACCAGGAGGCGGTGCGGACGGGAAATGCCCGCACCAACATTGCGCAAACTCCGGAAGTGAGGCGGGGAATGGAACCCTTTTGGTGCGATCCCGAAACGGTGCGCCTCAGAACGGCCAGATGGAGCCCAATGTGCGGGCCAGCCAACCGGGCCGGTTGGACTCGGCGATCAGGCCGTTACCGCCATAGCTGATACGGGCGTCGGCGAGCTTGCTGGAGAGGACCGTGTTGTCGGGCCCGATGTCCTGTGGCCGAACGATACCGGCGACGCGGATGTACTCACTGCCCTGATTCAGGGAAAGAGTCTTCTCCCCCCGCACTACCAGATAACCGTTGGCCAGTACCTCCACCACGCTGACCGTGATGTTTCCACTCAGGCTGTTGCTCTGGGTACTGTCCCCGGCGCCCCCGAACTTGCGCTCCGAGCCAAAGGCGGCGGCCAG
>WFNS01000277.1 GCA_015488495.1 Gammaproteobacteria bacterium
TACCCAATCTGCTGGCCTTGATTCTACTGGCCGGTGCCGTGAAAAAACTGCGTGACGACTACTTCTCCCGCCCTCATAAAAAGGAATAAACCATGCTCCCCCCCTATCTGAAGCAAACGGAACTTCGCCGCCAGGTTCGCAACGCACTGGAAGAGGATATCGGCGATGGCGATCTGACCGCCCGCCTGATCGATGCGGGCGAGGCCGCCCAGGCGGAGATCATCTGCCGGGAACCGGCGGTACTGTGCGGCCAGGCATGGGTGGACGAGGCATTTCGGCAGTTCGACGACACGGTGGAGATCACCTGGCACGCGGTGGACGGTGAATCGCTCCACTCCAATCAGCTCCTCTGCTCCCTCGGCGGGCCGGCCCGCTCCCTGCTCACCGTGGAGCGCACCGCGCTCAACTTCCTGCAGACCCTTTCCGGCACCGCCACCCAGACCCGGCGCTACGTGGAGGCGGTCGCCGGCACGGGAGTGAAGATCCTCGACACCCGCAAGACCCTGCCCGGCCTGCGGCTGGCGCAGAAATACGCCGTGCGGTGCGGCGGCGGCCACAACCACCGCATCGGCCTGTTCGACGCCATCCTGATCAAGGAGAACCACATCTTGGCCGCCGGCTCCGTCAGCGAAGCGGTCCGCCAGGCGCGCAAGCTGTCCCACGAGGTGCTGCTGGAGGTGGAGGTGGAGACCCTGCACGAGCTCCGGGAGGCGCTGGCCGCCGGGGTGGACCGCATCCTGCTGGACAACATGGACACCCCCACCCTGCGCGAGGCGGTCTCTATCGCCAACGGCCGCACCGAGCTGGAGGCCTCCGGCGGCATCACCCTGGAGAACGTCCGCAATGTGGCGGAGACCGGCGTGGACTACATCTCCGTGGGGGAACTGACCAAGAACCTGCAGGCCGTGGATCTCTCCATGCGCTTCGTGGCGGCTGGCTGAAGGGAGTCCGCCGGCCATGACCGAAACCGCCTCCCTGCCCCACCCGCTATCGGGATGGATGGCCCTCCTCCTCATCCCGTTCCTGATCAGCGGCTGCCAGGGGTCGGCCGGCACCAAAGGGCCACTCCCCGGTCTGACCACGCGGACCATCCAGCTGGATGACGAGACAAGGCGATACGCCATCTACCTGCCGGAGCGATTGGAAAACCCGGCCCCGCTGGTGTTCGAGCTGCACGGCGGCGGCATTTACATCGAGGACGAGACGGGGGAGAGCGGACACAAGACCCCTTACAAACTGTGGATGGAGATCGCCGAGCGGGAAGGGCTCATCGTCGTCTACCCGGAAGGATTGGAGGGCCGGTACGGAAAGCCGACCTGGAACGACTGCCGCGCCAACGCCTCTGTCAACTCGGATGCGGACGACGTGGGCTTCATCTCCACCCTGATCCACGAGCTCGCAGCACGATACCCCATCGATGAAAGTCGGATCTACGTCTCCGGCACCTCCAACGGCGGACTGATGGCCCTCAGGCTGGCCACGGAGCTATCCACCGAGATCGCAGCAGTGGCGGCCGTCGCCGCCGCAATGCCGGATCGGTCGAAATGCACCCCACCGGCCGATCCGATCCCGGTGCTCTTCATGAATGGCACCGCCGACAATCACCTGCCCTATGGTGGCGGTACGCTCTCCAATCCGCCCAATCCCGATCACGGCTCCGTCTATTCCACCGAACATTCGGTAGCGATCTGGACCGCTCTCGACCAGACCGACGCCACGCCGGCCAGCCAGCGTTTTCCGGACATCGATCCCCACGACGGCAGCACGGTGACCCGGTCCCGTTACTCGAACGGAATCGGGGGAACGGAGGTGGTCCTCTACCGGATCGACGGCGGCGGCCATTCCGCCCCCAGCATTCGGGAGCGCTACTCCCGGCTGTTCGAGCGTTATTTCAGGAAACAGAATCACGACATCGAGATGACCAGCGAGGTGTGGGCCTTCTTCAAAAACAAGAGGCGCGAGTAAAACGGCGGTAGTGCACAGAGATGTCCATCCCGATTCGCAACACCCCGCAGCGCTATGGAATCATCGCCATCCTCCTGCACTGGACCATGGCGGCGCTCCTCATCGGCATGTTTCTCCTTGGCAACTACATGGTGGATCTGGACTACTATCACCCGTGGTACCAGAAGGCGCCGGATCTGCACCGCAGCCTCGGCGTGGTGGTGGCCGCGCTGCTGTTGCTGCGCTGGCTCTGGCGGCTGCTCAATCCGCTGCCGACCGCACCGGGCGGACCTTGGGAGCGGTTCGCAGCCCGCCAGGCGCAGCGGCTGTTCTACCTCTCATCGCCGGGGCGGCCATCAGCGGCTACCTCATCAGCACCGCCGACGGGCGGGGAGTCGACCTCTTCGGCTGGTTCGAGCTTCCCGCCATCCTTCCCGCCGCGGACAATCGGGAGGATGTCGCCGGCCAGTGGCACGAATGGCTCACGGAGGCGCTGATGCTCCTCGCGCTGCTCCACGGGCTGGCAGCCCTGAAGCACCATTTCATCGAGCGGGATGACACCCTGCGCCGCATGCTGGGGGTAGAATAGCCTCCTACACTGCAGAAGGAGTAGACCGATGTTCAGGAAAATTTTCGCCTTTTTTGCCCTGATACTGGCCATCACGAGCATCACCGCGCAGGCGGCCGAACGCTATCTCATCGACACCAGGGGGATGCATGCCTTCATCACCTTCCGCATCCAGCACCTCGGCTTCAGCTGGCTGGAGGGGCGCTTCAACCGCTTTTCGGGAGAGTTCACCTACGACGAGACCAACCCGGCCAACAACCGCGTATCGGTGGAGATCGACGTAGCCAGCATCGACAGCAATCACGCCGAGCGCGACAAGCATCTGCGGGACGAACGCTTCTTCGACGTAAAGAGATACCCCAAGGCCACCTTCGTCAGCACCGGCTGGGAAGATCTGGGCGACGGCAGGGCACGACTCAAGGGGAAATTCACCCTGCGCGGTGTGACCCGTGAGATCGTCGTCGACGTACGCCAAGTGGGTGCCGGCAAGGATCCCTGGGGCGGCTACCGGCGTGGTTTCGAAGGCAGCACCGTGCTGAATCTTTCCGACTACAGGATGAAAGAGGGACACATCCTGGGACCGGCGGCGGAGAAAGTACACATCTGGCTCTCCATCGAAGGGATACGGCAGTGACGCCCAGGCCATCCACCGGCGTCAAAGCTCTCCCACCGCCCGCTTCAGATGCAGGATGGCGAGCACGGCATCGTAGATAGCGTTGGCGTGATTGCTCTCGCTCAGGGTACGCAGCGCCTCGGCATCGAGCACCTCGGTATTGGTGGCCAGCCCGTTCTCGTACCGTTCCCGGTTCACCTTGAGATTCTCCTCCGCCCGGGCGATGGCCTGCTCCGTCACCCGAATCCGCTTGCGTGTCTCCTGCACATCCAGCCAGTAGCGCCGGACCTCCAACGCCACGGCCGCCCGCAGATCGTCGTACCGCTCCTGCAGGGCGGCCGCCTGGCGCTCGGTGGCCGCGGCCTTGTGCCGCGTGGCACCACCGTCGAAGAGCTTCCACTGCAGACCCAGATTGACCATCCACTGCCCCTCGTACACCGTGTAGCGATTCTCCCGATAGTCATAACCGCCACTCAGGGCGAGCTGGGGGGCCGTCTCCGCCCGGACCGCCTTTGCCTGGTCTTGCAGACCGCGGATTCGATCCTGCAGTACGAGCAGCTCGTCCCGCTGCCCCAGCGCCCGTTCCGTGAGCGACTCCAGTCCCTCATCCAGTGGCCCGGGCTGGAGGTCATCCAGCACCACCTCCTGCGACAACGGCCTGTCCAGCAGCCGGTTGTAGGTGGAGCGGGCGAGATCCAGCGCATTCTTTGCCTTGATGGCCTGCTGCTGCGCATCCGCCAGGGCAACCTGCGCCGCCAGCAGGTCGTTGCGTGACACCATGCCCTGCTCGTACATGTTCTCCACATCCCGGGCATGGGCCTTCAGGCTCGCTACGTGACTGTCGGCCACCTCCACCCCCCGGCGGGCGCGCAATACCGCCACATACGCCTCCGCCACCGTTCGTTTCAGATCCTGGATGGCGGCAGACTCCTGGCCGCGCGAGGCCCGGACCGCCGATTCCGCCGCATCGATACCCCGGCTGATTCGGCCACCGGTGTAGAGTGGCAGCGTGGCCATCGCCTTGTAGGAAAGGGTGTTTCTCTCGCCTATCGGAAACTCCGCAGCCGCGGGTCCGAATTTGGCACGGGTGGCCGGCTCATTCTGCAACATGGTGTAACCCGCCTCCAGCGACAGGCCGGGCAGACGAACCGCCTTTGCCGCCTCGAGCTGCCGGGCCGCCGCCGAACTGTTCTCCCGGGCCGCCTTGAGGCCGTGGTTGACCTGCAGCGCCACGTTCCAGGCCTGTTGCAAGCTCTCCGCCATCGAAGTCGTCGCCGCCAACAAAAGACAAAATCCCAACGCACCTCCATACCAACGTTTGTTCATGATGACGCCTCCTTCATCCTGTAACCCGTGCGGATCTGCCGAAACA
>WFNS01000278.1 GCA_015488495.1 Gammaproteobacteria bacterium
GGAGATGTGTATAAGAGACAGGGAAGGGGCGCAGGAACTCTACCGGACCGATCTCACCGGGCCGCTGGCCATCGTGATGGGGGCGGAGGGGCGCGGTCTGCGCCGCCTGACCCGCGAGACCTGCGACCTGCTGGTCAGGATCCCCATGATGGGTGCAGTGGAGAGCCTCAACGTCTCCGTCGCCACCGCCGTCTGCCTGTATGAGGCGTTGCGGCAGCGGCGAGTGGAATGAGCGAGTGGTATGTCTATATCGTTCGCTGCGTCGATGGTTCACTTTACACCGGCGTGGCAAAGGATGTGGCGTCGCGTGTCCGGCGGCACAACGCCGGGCAGGGGGCCAAATACACCCGTGGCCGACGCCCCGTTTCGCTGGTTCATCAGGAGCCCGCGGCGGATCGCAGCGCCGCACTGCGTCGGGAGCGGGAGATAAAACGGCTGCCGGCGGTGGAGAAGCTGCGATTGGCCGGCTCGGGGAGCGGTGCGGGCGAAGCGGAGCCCTGAACGCCGGAAGAGAGCCCGCCGAGGTCCGCCCGAAAACTCAGGAGCGGTGTTCGCCGTCACCGGCCACGGTGCGCACCCCTTTTTCGATCTGCTCCACACTTTCCGGCATCTTCTCCGTGTCGATGCCCAGTTCAGTGAATTTGCGGGCGCCTGGCAGGACGCGGCTGTCGAAGGATCCCGCCAGCCGGTTGTACTGTGTCACGCTGTTTTCCAGGCTGCGCCCCAGGCGGGCGAGATGTTCGGTCAGCACCTGCAGCCGCTTGTAGAGATCCTCGCCCACGTGGCGGATCTTCTCGGCGTTCTTCGCCAGCCGCTCCTGCCGCCAGCCGTAGCCGATGGCGCGCAGCAAGGCGACGAAGCTGGTGGGGGTGGCGAGGATCACCTTGCGGGCCAGGGCATCCTCCAGCAGGCTTCGGTCCATCTCTAGGGCGGCGCTCAGGAACTGTTCACCGGGGATGAACAGGATCACGAAATCCGGGGCCCGCTCGAACTGCTTCCAGTAGGCCTTGCCGGCCAGTTCGCGGACCCGCTCCCGCACCTTGCGGGCATGACGTTCCAGCTGCTGCCGGCGAAGCTCGTCGTCGCTGGTCTCCAGGGCGCTGAGATAGGCGTCCAGCGGGGTCTTGACATCCACCACCACCTCCCGCTGGTCGGGCATGCGGATGATCATGTCGGGGCGGATGACACCATCGCCGGTTTCGGTCTGCTCCTGCTGGTAGAAGTCGCAGTGCTCCACCATGCCGGCCAGCTCCACCAGCCGCTTCAGGGTCAGCTCCCCCCACTGGCCGCGCACCTCGGGACGCCGCAGGGCCTGGACCAGGTTGCGTGTCTCCTGTTGCAGCTGCTGTTGGGACAGGGCCAGGGTCTCCAGGTGCTTGCTCAGCGCCCCGTAGGTCTCCCTGCGCTCTTTCTCTATCTGGTGGATCTGTCGCTCGGTCTTCTCCAGCGCCGCCTTGATGGGGTTGACCAGTTCCTCCACCGCCTTCTCCTTGCGGGCCAGTTCGTTGCTGGCCTGGAGCTGGAACTGCTGCAGGTTTTCTCGCGCCAGCTTGAGGAAGGTTTCGTTGTTGTGGCGCAGCGCGCGGTTGGCCAGGATGTTGAAAGCGTGGTTCAACTGCACCCGGTCGGCGCGCTGGCTGGCCAGTTTCTCTTCGTGGCTGCGCCGCTCGAGCTCCAGGGTGATGTTCAACTCGGCGTTCCGCTCCCGCAGGCCGGCGATGACCCGCTGGGCGCGCAGCCAGGCCAGCAGCGCCCCGAAGCCGATCCCGGCGAGGCCGATCAGCAGCAGCAACAGCCAGGCGACGGCGTCGCCGGCATGGGAGGCGGCGAACTCGAGAAGGGGGTGCGATGTGCCGGCTTCAGGAGACATGATGCCCCATTATACAGCGGCGGATTCACAGCTCCTCGATGGCCTGGCCGAGGCCGGGGAACGAGAGGATCTCCGGTGGAGTCTTCACCATGCCATCCGCCCCCCACTCTTGCGGGCGATCCTCCTCACCCAGGTAGCCGAACAGGGCCACCAGCGTCCTCATGCCCGCCGCGCGCCCGGCCTGGATGTCCCGCAGGGCATCACCCACGTAGAGGCATTCGGCGGGAAGGGTACCCATCCGCCGGCAGGCGTGCAGCAGGGGGGCGGGATGGGGCTTGCTCTGCGGCAGGGTATCCCCGCTGACGATGCTGCCCGCCCGCCGGGCGAGCCCCAGCCGTTCCATCAGCGGTTCCGTGAGCCAGCCCGGCTTGTTGGTGACCACACCCCACGGGATCTCCGCCCCTTCGAGGAAATCGAGTACCTCCTCCATGCCGGGGAAGAGCCGGGTGCGGGTGGCCAGGTCCTCCTGGTACAGATCGAGAAACCGGCGGCGCAGCGGTTCGAACCCGGCGTCGCCCGGCCGGCACCCGAATCCGAGCCGGATGAGGGCGCTGCCGCCGTGGGAGACCTGTGCGCGGATCGGCTCGTAGGGAAGCGGCGGAAGCCTCTTCTCCCGCCGCAGCCGGTTGAGGGCCAGGGCCAGATCGGGGGCGGTGTCCACCAGGGTACCGTCCAGATCGAACAGCACGGTGCGGATTGTGGCGTCCATTCAGTGGGTTGGGGTTTGGTGCCGGTTCATTGCGAATCTGGCATAATAGCGGGATCCCGACCGCGAGTCGAACTCGCCGGTCGTCATCGAACAACGTACGCCAAACAGGAAGAGACCCCATGTTCAGCAAAGATATGACCATCGCCGGATACGACGACACCCTTTGGAACGCCATGGAGAACGAGCGCAGGCGGCAGGAGGATCATATCGAGCTGATCGCCTCCGAGAACTACGCCAGTCCCCGGGTGATGGAGGCGCAGGGATCGGTGCTCACCAACAAGTATGCCGAGGGCTATCCCGGCAAGCGCTACTACGGCGGCTGCGAGTTCGTGGACGTAGCCGAGCAGCTGGCCATCGATCGGGTGAAGCAGCTGTTCGGTGCCGATTACGCCAACGTCCAGCCCCACTCCGGGTCGCAGGCCAACGCGGCGGTCTACATGGCGCTGCTGCAGCCGGGGGACACCGTGCTGGGCATGAGCCTGGCGGACGGCGGCCATCTCACCCACGGGGCGAAGGTGAACTTCTCCGGCAAGATCTACCACGCGGTGCAGTACGGTCTGGATCCGGAGAGCGGCGAGATCGACTACGGGCAGGTGGAGGCGCTGGCGCTGGAGCACAGACCGAAGATGATCGTCGCCGGTTTTTCCGCCTACTCCCGGGTGGTGGACTGGCAGCGCTTCCGGGAGATCGCGGACAAGGTGGGTGCCTGGCTGATGGTGGACATGGCCCATGTGGCGGGCCTGATCGCGGCCGGAGTCTATCCCAGCCCGGTGAACATCGCCGACGTCACCACCTCCACCACTCACAAGACCCTGCGCGGGCCGCGGGGCGGTTTCATCCTCGCCCGCTCCAACCCGGAGCTGGAGAAGAAACTCAACTCGGTGGTCTTTCCCGGTATCCAGGGGGGGCCGCTGATGCATGTGATCGCGGCCAAGGCGGTGGCCTTCAAGGAGGCGCTGGAGCCGGAGTTCGCCGTCTATCAGCGGAAGGTGGTGGAGAACGCCCGGGCCATGGCGGACCAGTTCATGAAGCGGGGCTACAAGATCGTTTCCGGTGGCACCGACAACCATCTCTTCCTGGTGGATCTCATCGACAAGGGGATCACCGGCAAGGATGCGGATGCGGCGCTGGATGCGGCCAACATCACCGTGAACAAGAACGCGGTGCCCAACGACCCCCAGTCCCCTTTCGTCACCAGCGGGATCCGCGTGGGGACGGCGGCCATCACCACCCGCGGGTTCACCGTTGAGGACGCCACCACCCTGGCCGGCTGGATGTGTGACATCCTGGACGATCTGGAGAACCGGGAGGTGATCGACCGGGTGCGGGAGCAGGTCGAGGCCATCTGCGCCCGGCGTCCGGTCTACGGCTGACGGCGATGCGTTGTCCCTTCTGCGCCGATCCCGATACCAAGGTGGTGGACTCCCGCGTGGTGGAGGAGGGGGATTCGGTGCGCCGCCGGCGCGAGTGCGTGAAGTGCGGCGAACGTTTCACCACCTACGAGACCGCCGAGCTGGCCCTGCCGGTGGTGGTCAAGCGCGACGGCCGGCGCGAGGAGTTCGATGTGGCCAAGCTGCGCGTCAGCCTGATGAAGGCGCTGGAGAAACGCCCGGTGGCGGTGGAGACGGTGGAGAACGCCCTCAACCGCATCAAGCGCTGGGCCCGGACCCGGGGCGAGCGGGAGATCGGTTCGGTGGATCTCGGCGAGCAGGTGATGGAGGAGCTGCGCCGTATGGACGAGGTGGCCTATGTGCGTTTCGCCTCGGTCTATCGCAGTTTCCAGGACGTGAACGCCTTCCGCGAGGAGATCGAACGGCTGGAGAAGAAGCTGGCGCCGAAGCGCTGAAGCGGCCGGTTTCCCGTGACGGGCATCCCGCCGGCGGAGCACGGTTTGCCGCGCGGCGATTCCGACGGACGACCCGTGACGATCCGGCGAAAACCCCGGGAATCGACCATGGAACACCCACACAATCGGGAAGAACGCCAGGCGGCCGCCTCCGAATTCGACCTCATCCGGCGCCATTTCCAGCATCCGGAGCGCTCCGCACGGCGGGACGTGGTGGCCGGGGTGGGGGA
>WFNS01000279.1 GCA_015488495.1 Gammaproteobacteria bacterium
CGATCATCGATCCCCTCGTCGCCGAATACCAGGCGGACCAGCTGGCGGCCCTGGCCGGAGAGCAGTGAACGGGACCACCGTCGCGCAGACCCTGCGCGCCGCACAGCTCCGCCTCTCCTCCCTGTCCGACAGCGCCCGCCTGGACGCCGAGCTGCTGCTGGCCCATGTGCTGGGCCGCTCCCGCACCTGGCTCCACACCTGGCCGGAGAAACCCCTCGGGGAGGCGGCGCAGGAGCGGTTCCGGGAGCTGCTGGAGAGACGCATTCGCGGAGTACCGATCGCCTACCTCACCGGCCGCTGCGAGTTCTGGTCATTGCCGCTGGAGGTCAATCCCGCCACCCTGATCCCGAGACCGGAAACCGAGCTGCTGGTGGAGCAGGCGCTGGAGCGGATTCCGGAAGCGGAAACGCGGGATGTCGCCGATCTGGGCACCGGCAGCGGGGCCATCGCACTCGCCGTGGCCAGGGAACGCCCCCGCTGCCGGATGGTGGCCACCGACCGCAGCGAAGAGGCGCTGGCCACCGCCCGGCGCAACGCCGCGACCCTGGGCATCGAAGGGATCTCCTTCCGACACGGTGACTGGTATGAAGCGTTGCAGGGAGAACGCTTCGACCTGATCCTCTCCAACCCCCCTTACGTGGCCGAGGACGACCCCCATCTGCAGCAGGGGGATCTGCGCTTCGAGCCGCGAACCGCGCTGGCGGCGGGAGGCGACGGCCTGGATGCCATCCGTCTGCTGGTTCGCGGGGGATGCCACCATCTCCGGCCCGGGGGCTGGCTGCTGCTGGAGCACGGTTTCGATCAGGGGGCTGCGGTGCGCGAGCTCATGCAGCGCTCCGGCTACCGGGAGATTGCCTGCCATACCGATCTGGCCGGACTCGAGCGTGTCACCGCGGGCCGCTTGCCGGTATAATCCCGGCCATGGACGATCAACAGCTTCTCCGCTACAGCCGCCACCTGCTACTGCCACAGATCGATGCCGAAGGGCAGGCCAGGCTGCTGGCCTCCCGCGCCCTGCTCGTCGGACTGGGGGGGCTGGGCTCACCGGCCGCCATGTATCTGGCGGCAGCCGGCGTGGGCCGGCTGGTGATCGCCGACTTCGATCGGGTGGATCTCTCCAACCTGCAGCGCCAGATCATCCATGACAGCGGTGATCTGGGACGCCCCAAGGCGGAATCGGCCGCCGATACCCTGCACCGGCTCAACGCCGGGGTGGAGGTGACCCCCATCGGTCGCCGCTTGGAGGGTGAGGAGCTTTGGGCCCAGGTCCGCCAGGCGGATGTGGTGATCGACGCCTCCGACAACTTCGATACCCGCTACACGCTCAACGAGGTGTGTGTACAAACCGGGACGCCGCTGGTCTCCGGTGCCGCCATCCGCATGGAGGGCCAGGTGAGCCTGTTTCCCAATGACGGCAGCGATGCTCCCTGCTACCGCTGCCTCTACCGGGACGGCGGGGAGCTCCAGGAGAGCTGCAGCGAAAACGGCGTGCTGGCCCCCCTGGTGGGAGTCATCGGCAGTTTGCAGGCGGCCGAGGCCATCAAGGTGCTGCTCGGCGTGGGCCGTACCCTGACGGGCCGGCTGCTGCTGGTGGATCTGTTGAACATGGAGTTCCGTACCATCGCACTGCGCCGGGACCCGCAGTGTCCCGTCTGTTGCAAGGAGTCGATCCGTGAATGCCACGACCATCATGCCTGATCGAATCACCGTTCTCCCCCGCACGCTGGTCAACCAGCTGCTGACCCAGGCCCAGCAGTCGCCGGAGCGGGAGGTCTGCGGCCTCGTCTCCAGCCGCGACGGCCGACCGGTGAAGGTCTATCCGGTGACCAACGTCGCCACCGAACCCGGCCGGCTGTTTCAGATGGATCCGCAAGGCCTGATCGAGGCCATGCGCGACATGCGTGAACGGGGTGAAGAGCTGTTTGCCATCTACCACTCTCACCCGCACGGTCCGGCCGCCCCCTCCGCCACCGACCTGCGTGAAGCCCAGTATCCCGACGCCCTGTA
>WFNS01000280.1 GCA_015488495.1 Gammaproteobacteria bacterium
ACTCGGCCTCTTTCAGCGATTGGTGGGTCAGCATGGCCAGCAGACCGGCCACCCGGTCACGCATCTCCCTGCGGTCCACGATCAGGTCGATGGCGCCATGCTCGAGCAGGAACTCGCTGCGCTGGAACCCCTCCGGCAGCTTCTCGCGTACAGTCTGCTCGATGACTCGCGGTCCGGCGAAGCCGATCAGGGCGCCGGGCTCGGCGATGTTGATGTCCCCCAGCATGGCAAAGCTGGCGGAGACGCCCCCCATGGTGGGATCGGTGAGCACCGAGATGTAGGGGATCCCCCGCTCGCTCAGGCGCCTCAGGGCGGCGCTGGTCTTGGCCATCTGCATCAGGGAGAAGAGCGCCTCCTGCATGCGCGCTCCGCCGCTGGCGGAGAAACAGACCAGCGGGATCCCGTCGCGCAGAGAGACCTCCGCCGCACGCACGAACCGCTCCCCCACCACCGAGCCCATGGAACCACCCATGAACTTGAACTCGAACGCCGCCGCCACCAGCGGCAATCCTTTCAGGCTGCCGCGCATCACCACCAGCGCATCCTTCTCCCCGGTGGCCTTCTGCGCCTGACCGAGGCGGTCCCGGTACTTCTTGCTGTCCTTGAACTTCAGGATGTCCACCGGCTCCAGGTCGGCGCCGATCTCCTCCCGCCCCTCCGGATCGAGGAAGCTGTCCAGGCGGCGGCGGGCGCCGATGCGCATGTGGTGGCCGCACTTGGGACAGACATCGATGTTGCGCTCCATCTCCGGCCGGTAGAGCACCACGTCGCACTGGGGACACTTGGACCAGATCCCCTCGGGGATGGATTTCTTGCTCCCGCCCTCGGTGCGGATGGTGGCCGGGATGAGATTCTTGAACCAGCTCATGGTAGTAACCGTTAATCGTCGTTTATGGTGGATGCCAGCCGTTCGGCGGGGCTGCTAACGGGCCCCGCGGAGCAGTCCGGCCACACACAGGTCCTCGTCTATTTCGGGCCAGTGTATTCCTTCGCCATCACCCAGAAGCTCATAGTTCTCCAGCTGCTCCCTGGTGGCCTTCGCCAGCCGGGGAAACCATACCAGAGGAACCGCCACCTTCCGCCCATCCACCAGCAGCACAATCAAGTCATCCTCCGTGAACTCGAGCGCCTGGGCCAAGGGGCAGACCTCAACTGCTGATGTGCTCATTCCACGCCTCCAGGAGCATTTCCCGATTCTCTTCGACCTGTTTCTGGATGGTCCGCAATTCGTGCGAGGAAAACCGTTTGGACCCTGCCAGTGCGACGGGATTCAACCAAAACTTGGCCATCTTCCGCTCCCGCTGCACATGAACATGCGGCGGTTCTCCCCTTTCATTGCTATAGAAAAAGTAGCGAAAAGGTCCGTTCCTGAGCACCGTCGGCATGCTTGCTGTTACCACCGGAACATAAGCGACCGGAACACCCATCCGGCAATCCTGGTTGGATTATACCTCATCCATCGCTCCACGCATCTCGCGCAGCAGGGCGGCGACCCCTTCCGGGATTTCGGCAGGGCGATCGGCCAGCTCCGCGATCCGGTTCACCAGCGCGCTGCCGACGATCACCGCGTCGGCGATGCGGGCGGCACGCGCTGCCGTGGCGCCGTCCCGGATGCCGAATCCCACTCCCACCGGGAGATCGGTGAGGGAATGGATGACAGCCAGACGCCGCTCCACCTCCTCCATGTCGGGGGCGGCGCTGCCGGTCACCCCCTTGATGGAGACGTAATAGACGAAGCCGGAGGCGACTGCGGAGACCCGCTCGATACGCTGCCGGTCCGAGGTGGGGGCCAGCAGGAAGATAGGATCGATCTGCGCCTCGCGCAACGGGGGCAGAAAATCGCCCGCCTCCTCCGGCGGCAGATCCACCGTGATCGAGCCGTCCACACCGGCCGCGGCGGCCGCCTCGGCGAACGGGGCGTACCCCATCACCTCGATGGGATTCAGGTACCCCATCAGCACGATGGGGGTATCGTCGTCCTGCTCGCGGAACCGCCGCACCATCTCCAGCACCTGCTGAAGGGAGGTGCCGTGTGCCAGTGCCCGTTCATTGGCAAGCTGGATGGCCGGTCCATCCGCCATGGGGTCGGAGAAGGGCACCCCCAGCTCGATCAGATCCGCCCCGGCCGCCACCATGGCGTGCATCAGCGGGACCGTCACGGAGGGTTGCGGATCGCCGGCGGTGACGAACGGGATCAACGCCTTGCGCCCCTGTCGGCGCAGCAGTTCGAATCGCTTTCCGATGCGGCTCATACCTCGATCCCCTCCAGCGCCGCCACGGTGTGGATGTCCTTGTCTCCCCGCCCCGAGAGATTGACCACCAGGATGGCATCCCGCTCCATCTCCGGCGCCAGCTTCGCGGCGAAGGCCAGCGCGTGGCTGGACTCCAGCGCCGGCATGATCCCCTCGATCCGGGTCAGGGCGTGAAACGCCTGCAGTGCCTCCCCATCGGTGACCGCCACGTAGCGCGCCCGGCCGATATCTTTCAGCCAGGCGTGCTCGGGGCCCACCCCGGGATAGTCCAGCCCGGCGGAGATGGAGTGGGTCTCGATGATCTGGCCGTCGTCGTCCTCCATCAGATAGGTACGGTTGCCGTGCAGCACGCCCGGACGGCCGGCGCACAACGGTGCCGCATGACGCCCGGTGTCCAGGCCGTCACCGGCCGCCTCCACCCCGTACATGGCCACCGACTCGTCCGCCAGGAAGGGGTGGAACAGCCCGATGGCGTTGGAGCCTCCCCCCACGCAGGCCACCAGCGCGTCCGGCAACCGCCCGGTCTGTGCCAGACACTGCTCCCGCGCCTCGCGGCCGATCACCGCCTGGAAATCCCGCACCATGGCAGGATAGGGGTGCGGCCCCGCCACCGTACCAATGATATAGAAGGTGTCGTCCACCGTGGTCACCCAGTCCCGCATCGCCTCGTTGAGCGCATCCTTGAGGGTACGAGAGCCCGAGGTCACCGGCACCACCTCCGCCCCGAGCAGCCGCATCCGGTAGACATTGATGGCCTGGCGACGGATGTCCTCCTCGCCCATGTACACCACGCATTCCAGCCCCAGCCGCGCCGCCACCGTAGCGGTGGCCACCCCGTGCTGCCCGGCACCGGTCTCGGCGATCACCCGCCGCTTGCCCATCCGCCTCGCCAGCAGCGCCTGGCCGATGGTGTTGTTCACCTTGTGGGCGCCGGTGTGATTGAGATCCTCCCGCTTCAGATAGATCTGCGCCCCGCCCAGCTCACGCGACCAGCGCTCCGCGTGGTAGAGGGGAGAGGGGCGCCCCACGTACTGGCGCAGGTCATCGTCGAATTCGGCGAGGAAGGCGGGATCCTTCATATAGCGCTCATAGGCCGCACGCAGCTCCTCCACCGGCCCCATCAGGGTCTCGGCGATGAAGCGCCC
>WFNS01000281.1 GCA_015488495.1 Gammaproteobacteria bacterium
ACGAGCTGTGGGAAAACTGAGCGCAACCTGGTCCAGCCGGGAGATCCTGGGGGCGGACGGCCCGTTGTCCCGGCATATTCCCGGCTTTACACCCCGGGAGCCGCAGCAGGAGATGGCGGAGGCGGTGGAACGGACCATCGCCGATGCCGGGATGCTGGTGGCCGAGGCCGGAACCGGTACCGGCAAGACCTTCGCCTATCTGGTGCCCGCCCTGCTGAGCGGCGAGAAAGTCATCGTCTCCACCGGAACCAAGAACCTCCAGGATCAACTGTTTCACAAGGATCTGCCCGTGATCAGGGAGGCTCTGGAGCTGCCGGTGCGCGTGGCCATGCTCAAGGGACGGGGAAACTATCTCTGCACCTACCGGCTGGGACTGGCCGAGGCGGAAGGGCGTTTCACCTCCCGCCAGCAGCTGGATCAGCTCTCCCGCATCCGCCGATGGAGCGGCCGCACCCGATGTGGTGATATCGCGGAGCTGGCCGAGATCCCGGAAGATGCCCCGATATGGGGAATGGTGACCTCCACGGCGGACAACTGCCTGGGACAGGAGTGTCCCGATTTCGGTGACTGCCACGTCATGCAGGCCCGGCGCAAGGCGCAGGAGGCGGATGTGCTGGTGGTCAATCACCACCTGCTGTTTGCCGACATGGCGCTGCGAGAGGGAGGTTTCGGCGAATTGCTGCCCTCTGCCAACGCGCTGATCCTCGACGAAGCGCATCAGCTGCCTGACGTGGCTACCGGCTTCTTCGGCCAGGCCATCACCGGCAACCAGTTGTTGGAACTGGCCCGCGACACCATCACCGAAGATGGGCGGGAGGCGGGTGAGGACCAATCGGTTCGTCAGCAGGCAGAGCGCCTCCAGAAAGCGGTTCGGGAGATGCGGCTGGCCTTCGGGACGGAGCAGCGGCGTGCGCCATGGCACGGCGTTTCCGGAGAGAACGGGATGCAGCGGGCGGTGGCTGCGCTGCAGGATGCGCTGACGAAGCTGTTGGGTCTGCTCGAACCGCTGGCGCAACGGGGCAAGGGATTGGAGAACTGTGCCCGGCGATGCGCCGAGTTGTGCGAACGGTTCGAGCAGCTGACCGGTGATTCGCCGGAGGGGCACATCCACTGGTTCGAAACCTACCGGCGCAGCTTTGCCCTGCACCTCACCCCACTGGACATCGCCGGGATCTTCCGCGCCAAACTGGAGCGTCAGCACGCCGCCTGGATCTTCACCTCCGCCACGCTGGCGGTGGGGGAACGGTTCGATTACTTTTCCAGCCGGATGGGATTGAGCGATGCCGAGACCCATCGCTGGGACAGCCCGTTCGACTATCCCCGTCAAGCGGTGCTCTACGTTCCGGAGGGGATGCCCGATCCCGCCGTTCCCACCTTCACGGAAGCGGTTCTGGAGAGGGCACAGGAGGTGATCCGGCTCAGCGAGGGCAGGGCCTTTCTGCTGTTCACCAGCCACCGGGCACTGCAGTTCGCGGCCAGATGGCTCCAGCAGCGGGAGCAGGACTACCCCTTGCTGGTCCAGGGCGAGATGCCCCGCAGCCGGCTGCTCGAGCGGTTCCGGGAGCTGGGCAACGCAGTGCTCCTGGGAACCAGCAGCTTCTGGGAGGGGGTGGATGTACGCGGCGAGGCGCTCTCCTGCGTGATCATCGACAAGTTGCCCTTCGCCTCCCCCGGGGACCCGGTCACCGAGGCGCGTATCGATGCCCTGCGCCGTGGGGGCGGCAATCCGTTCATGGAATTTCAGCTGCCGGAGGCGGTGCTGACCCTCAAACAGGGGGCCGGACGGCTGATCCGCGACGGCCGGGATCGCGGGGTGCTGATGCTGTGCGATCCCCGTCTGCTGAGCAAGCCCTACGGACGGTTGTTCCTGGAGAGCCTGCCGCCGATGACCCGGACCCGCAAGCTGGAGGTGGTGGAACGTTTCTTCGCCCTGTCGCGGGAGGCGGTTTCGTGAGGCTGCTTGCGATCGACACCGCCACCGAGGCCTGTTCCGTGGCATTGTGGATCGGGGGAGAGGTGCGGGAGCGGTTCGAGGTGGCGCCGCGTCGCCACACCGGGCTGGTGCTGCCGATGATCGAGCAGCTGCTGGCCGAGGCGGAGCTGACCCTCCCACGGCTGGATCTGCTGGCCTTCGGCCGGGGGCCGGGCTCCTTCACCGGAGTACGGGTGGCCACCAGCATGATCCAGGGAATCGCCTTCGCCCGCGATCTCGGCGTCGTTCCGGTCTCCACGCTCACCGCCCTGGCCCAGGGTGCCGAGCGGGAGTCGGGAGCCGGGCGGGTGTTGGCGGCCATCGACGCCCGGATGGGAGAGCTCTACTGGAGCGCTTGTGTCGCCAGCTCCGGGATCATGCGACCTCTCGGCGAGGAGAGGCTGGTGACCCCGCAGACGGTTCCGGTTCCGGAGGAAGGGGAAGGCCAATGGCACGGCGTCGGCAGTGGTTGGGACAGCCATGGGACGGTACTCGGGGAGCGGCTGCAAACCCGGTTGGCGGGGTACTATCCGGGGCGCTATCCCCATGCCCAGGATGTTGCCCGGCTGGCGGTGGAAGCCCTCGCCGAGGGTGCCACGCCGCTGCCTGCGGAGCAGGCACAGCCGGTCTATCTGCGCAACCGGGTGGTGTTCTCCTGAGATTGCCGAACCGTACCCGGTGGACCGCAGGGGGGATCAATCCGTCGGCGGGGGTGGTGCGAGCACCTCGCGGCTGCCGTTGGACTGCATGGGGCTGACGATGCCGCTGGCCTCCATCTCCTCGATCAGACGGGCGGCGCGATTGTAACCGATCTTCAGCCGCCGCTGGACGCTGGAGATGGAGGCGCGGCGGCTCTCGGTGACGATGGCCACCGCCTGGTCATAGAGTGGATCCATTTCATCGCCGCCGCCGTTACCGCCATTGGCGTCGCCCCCCGGGAAAAGATCGCCTTCGCCGCCGCTCAGGATTTCGTCGTTATACTGCGGGATACCGCTCCGTTTCAACACCTCCACCACCTTGTGCACCTCGTTGTCGGAGACGAAGGCACCGTGCACCCGCTCGGGCACCCCGCGGCCGGGCGGCAGATAGAGCATGTCACCATGGCCGAGCAGATGTTCCGCACCCATCTGGTCGAGGATGGTGCGTGAATCTATGCGGGAGGAGACCTGGAAGGCGATCCGCGTGGGGATGTTGGCCTTGATCAAGCCGGTGATGACATCCACCGAAGGCCGCTGGGTGGCCAGAATGAGGTGGATGCCGGCGGCGCGGGCCTTCTGTGCCAGGCGGGCGATGAGCTCCTCCACCTTCTTGCCCACCACCATCATCATGTCTGCCAGCTCGTCGATGATCACCACGATGTAGGGCAGCTCTTCCAGCTGGCCGGGTTCCTCTTCGAGTTCCGGGTTGAACAGCGGATCCGGGATTGGCTTGCCGGCGGCCAGCGCCTCCTTCACCTTGCGATTGAATCCTCCGATGTTGCGCACCCCGAGGGCGGCCATCAGACGGTAGCGCCGTTCCATCTCGGCGACGCACCAGCGCAGGGCGTTGGTGGCCTCCTTCATGTCGGTGACCACCGGAGCGAGCAGATGGGGGATTCCCTCGTAGACCGAGAGTTCCAGCATCTTGGGATCGATCATGATGAGGCGCACCTCCCTCGGCGTGGCGCGATAGAGGAGGCCGAGGATCATGGCGTTGACCGCCACCGATTTGCCCGAGCCGGTGGTTCCCGCCACCAGCAGGTGGGGCATCTTCCCCAGATCGGCCACTACAGGTTCGCCGCTGATGTCGTGTCCCAGCGCCACGGTGAGGGGGGAGGTGGCCTTTTCGTAGGGTTCCGACTGCAGGACCTCCGACAGATAGACGGTCTCGCGCTGCTCATTGGGGATCTCCAGACCGATGGTGGTCTTGCCCGGAATCACCTCCACCACGCGCACGCTCATCACCGACAGCGAGCGTGCCAGGTCTCGCGACAGATTGGTGATCTTGCTGGATTTGACCCCGGGGGCGAGCTCCAGCTCGAAACGGGTGATGACCGGACCCGGCTGTACGGCGACCACCTCCGCCTCCACGCCGAAATCGCGCAGTTTCAGTTCCACCTGCCGGGAGATGGCCTCCAGCGCCTGTTTCGACAGGGCCTTGCCGCTGCGCTGGGGAGGGTCGAGCAGTGAGAGGGGGGGGAGTTCGCCATCCAGACCCTCGGTGAACAGGGGAACCTGGCGCTCCTTCTCCCGGCGCGTGCTGGCCACCGGCTTGGGCGCGGGTTTTTCGATGCGCGGTGGCTTGCGCCGGGCGAGTTTCTTCTTGGTTTCCACCACCGACCGTTCCCGCTCCCGGCGGGCCTTGCGCCCCTCCTGCGCGTCCCGCAGGCGAAAGAACTGCTCCTTGGACCATTCGATGGCGGCCAGTACCCGGCCACCGGTCTCGTCCATGAGCCAGAGCCAGGAGATGCCCGTGAACAGGGGGATTCCGGTCAGGAACAGCGCCAACAGGAACAGGGTCGCCCCCAGGAATCCAAACACGCCCAGCAGCCCGCTCCCCACGGTGCTGCCCAGTACTCCTCCGGCATTGGTGGGCAGGGCGAGGGAGGGATCCGAGAAATGCAGGGTGGCCAGTCCGGCTCCGCCGATCAGGGTGAGCAGGAACCCCAGCAGGCGGATGCCGGTCTCCCTGGGATGGAGTCCCGACTCATCGCCACGGCGGGAGAAGAGGAGCCAGCCGCTGTAACCGATCAACACCGGAATCAGGTAGGCCAGATAACCCAGCAGATAGAGCGCGATATCGGCGAACCAGGCGCCGGCGACGCCGCCTGCGTTGCGGATGCCGCTCATGGCACTGCTGCGGGACCAGCCCGGATCGGCAGGATGGTAGGTGATCAGGGCAATCAACAGATAGAGGGCGACGGCGCCGAACGCGACCAGCGCTCCTTCCCTCAAGCCCCGCGATACCTGTCGCGACAACGTCGTCTGTTGTTTCTTGAAACTCGCCTGTGCCACTCTCGACCTGTCCAGCGTTGTCTGAAATTCTGTATTATACTCGCTTGATACGTTTTTGCGCTTGATGGATTCAACAATAACGGAGCTTACCCACCATGAGTGATACCAAGCACTGCCGACTCCTCGTTCTCGGTTCCGGTCCCGCTGGTTATACCGCCGCCATCTATGCCGCCAGGGCCAATCTGGAACCGGTATTGATTACTGGAATGGAGCAGGGGGGGCAGCTCACGACGACCACCGAGGTGGACAACTGGCCCGGCGATCCCGACGGGGTCCAGGGGCCGGAACTGATGGAGCGGATGCGCAGGCATGCCGAGCGTTTTCACACCGAGATCATCTTCGACTATGTCACCGCAGCGGATCTCTCCCAGCGGCCGTTTCGACTCACCGGTGACAATGGAACGGTATACACCTGCGATGCCCTGATCATCGCCACCGGTGCCTCGGCCATGTATCTGGGACTGGAGTCGGAGGAGGCCTACAAGGGCCGCGGCGTTTCCGCCTGTGCCACCTGTGATGGTTTCTTCTACAAGGACAAGGATGTCGCCGTGGTGGGTGGTGGAAGCACCGCGGTGGAGGAAGCGCTCTACCTTTCCAACATCGCCCGCCACGTCACTCTGATCCACCGCCGGGATGCACTGCGGGCAGAGAAGATCCTGGCCGATCAGCTGATGGAGAAGGCGGCCAACGGCAACGTGACCATCGAGTGGAATCACGTGGTGGATGAGGTGCTGGGAGACGATTCCGGTGTCACCGGCTTGCGCCTGAAGAACACCCAGGACGGCAGCACCAAGGAGATCCCCGTGCACGGCGTGTTCATCGCCATCGGGCACCGCCCCAATACCGGGATCTTCGAAGGGCAACTGGAGATGGACAACGGCTACATCCGGACCGAAAAGGGACGGGGACCCAATGCCACCGCCACCAGTGTTCCGGGTGTGTTCGCGGCGGGTGACGTGGCCGATCCCGTCTATCGGCAGGCGATCACCTCGGCCGGTTCGGGCTGCATGGCCGCACTCGATGCCGAGCGTTATCTGGAAAACAAGGCGGGCCACTGAGCAGGTTTCCTTGTCCGACCGTAACCGTCCGGCTCACCCCTGAAATCTGCGCCGAATAGTTACGTCTGACTTACAAGACGATCGATGGCTGCCCCTTACTGGATCGAGCGGGATGCGCCGGCCGACTGCTTTCCCGACGTTGCCCTGGCGCTGCGGGATCCGGACGGATTGCTGGCGGTGGGTGGCGATCTCTCCCCGGAGCGTATTCTCGCGGCCTATCGTCGGGGAATCTTTCCCTGGTACAGTGAGGGACAGCCGATCCTGTGGTGGTCTCCCGATCCCCGCGCGGTGCTTTTCCCCGAGCGCTTGAAGATCTCCCGCAGCCTGCGCAAGGTGCTAAACAAGGATCAATTCCAGATCACTTTCGACAAGGCCTTTCCCAGGGTCGTCGCTGGTTGCGCGGCTCCCCGCAAGGGAGAGGAGGGGACCTGGATCACGCCCGGGATGGCGGAGGCATACCGCCGGCTGCACGAACAGGGTGCGGCCCATTCCGTGGAGTGCTGGGAGGGCGATGAGCTGGTGGGTGGGCTGTACGGTGTGGCCATCGGCCGTGCCTTTTTCGGGGAGTCGATGTTCAGCCGCCGCAGCGATGCGTCGAAGGTGGCCTTCGTCCATCTGGTGAGGATGTTACGGCGGTGGAAATATGATCTGATCGACTGCCAGGTCGCCACCCGGCATCTGGCCTCGCTGGGGGCGGTAACGGTTCCCCGTGAGCAGTTCATCCGCATGCTGCGACGGTTGTGCGGCCAGGCGCCGGCCGGAGAGAGCTGGAACCGGTCACCCTCCACGGCCGGGGAGGGTCAATAGGCGTTTTCGTGTACGAATCCCTTGGCCAGGGTCAGGATGATGATCTTCAGGTCGAACCAGAGTGACCAGTGTTCGATGTAGTAGAGGTCGTACTCGATCCGTTTGCGCAGATCGGTATCACCGCGCCAGCCGTTGACCTGCGCCCAGCCGGTGATTCCCGCCTTCACCAGATGTTTCTGCATGTAGAGTGGAATCTCGTCCTTGAATTTTTCCACGAAGACCGGTCGCTCCGGGCGGGGGCCCACGATGGACATGTCCCCCTTGAGAACGTTGATGAACTGGGGGAGTTCATCCAGGCTGGTCCGGCGCAGAAAGGCACCGAACCGGGTGGCGCGCTTCTCTCCCGCCTTCGCCCATACCGCTCCGCTCTTCTCCTCCGCGTCCACCGGCATGGAGCGAAACTTCAGCATCTGGAACGGGGTGCCGTTCCAGCTCACCCGCTCCTGCCGGTAGAAGATGGGGCCGGGTGAACTGAGCTTCACGCCGATGGCGCAGAAGATCATGACCGGGCTGGCGATGATCAGGAATATCGAAGCCAGGATCTTGTCCTCCAGTGCCTTGATGAAACGATTGAGTCCCTGCATGGGGGATTCCGTCAGATTCAGGATCGGCAGTCCCGCAATCTCCGCTACGGAGTGATTGATGAGACGAAATCCGAAGATGTCCGGTACGAAGCGGATGGTCAGGGTGCTGTGACGCAGGTCGTGAAGGATCTCCTTCATCCGCTGTTCGGCAGGGAAGGGGAGCGCCAGCCACACCTCGTCGATATCTTCCGTCTCGATGACCGCACACAGCTCGGGAATACCGCACTTGACCTCGATACCGTCGATACGCTTGCCGCACAGCTGGGCATCATCGTCGATGAATGCCACGATCTCCAGCCCGGTCCAGGTCGCCTCCCGGATCCGTCTGGCTACATCCCGACCCAGATTTCCGGCGCCCACGATGACGATGCGTCGCTGGTTCCACCCCTTGCGCCGCATCATTCGCAGGATCTGCGCCAGCGCCAGACGGAACAGAAGCAGAAAGCTCCATGTGGTGATTGCCCACATCACCAGCCACTGGCGGGAAAAGGTGGCGCTGGTCTTGGTCATGAAGGCGATGACGATGAGGGCCAGCAGCACGGCTGCCCACGAGACGGTGAGCACTCTCAGCTGGAACAGGCGGCTCTTGCCGCGCCAGGAGTGGTACATCCCGAAACGGCCAAACATCATGGCGGTCAGCAGTGCCGCTATCAGCACCGCCACCTGATAGTTGGGGTAGAGAGACCACTCGCCGAAGCGCAGGCCGAAGGCCACCATCCCGCCAAGCACCACCGCCAGGACGTCGACCAGACGCATGACGGTGGAGAGCGTGGATGAGTAGTGCCTCAGGAGGCCGGTGGTAAACATCGTGTTTTCCGGTTCGTCCCTGCTGCCTCTTCAGGCCAGCTGCCTCAACACATAGGGGAGGATCCCGCCGTGGCGATAGTACTCCGCTTCCTGCGGGGTGTCGATGCGGACCCTGGCGGTGAACCGGGTCACTTCCCCGTTCTCGCCCCGGGCGACGACGGTGACCTCCCTGGCATTGCCATCTTCCAGGCCGGTGATGTCGTAGCTCTCCTGACCGGTGAGCCCGAGGCTCTTGGCACTCTCCCCCTCCCGGAACTGCAGGGGAAGGATGCCCATTCCCACCAGGTTGGAGCGGTGGATACGCTCGTAACTCTCCGCGATCACGGCCCGGACCCCCAGCAACCGCGGCCCTTTCGCGGCCCAGTCCCGGGACGAGCCGGAGCCATACTCCTTGCCCGCGATGACGATTTGGGGGACCCCCTCCCGCTGGTAGCGCATCGCGGCGTCGTAGATGAACATCTGCTCTCCGGAGGGCTGGTGACGGGTGACGCCTCCTTCCGTGCCTGGAGCCAGGCGATTGCGCAGGCGGATATTGGCAAAGGTCCCCCGCATCATCACCTCGTGGTTGCCCCGCCGGGAACCGAAGGAGTTGAAATCGGCGGGCCGCACACCACGTTCGCGCAGATACTGCCCCGCGGGACTGTCCGGCTTGATGGCCCCTGCCGGGGAGATGTGGTCCGTGGTCACCGAGTCCCCCAGCAGTGCCAGAACCCGCGCTCCCCGGATGTCGGTCACTGCAGCGGGCTCCTTCGACATCCCCTCGAAGTAGGGCGGATTACGGACATAGGTGGAGTTTTCGCGCCACTCGAACAGCTGGCCCTCCGGTGACTCCAGCCTCTCCCAGCGGCCGTCGCCGCCGAACACGTCCCGGTAGGTCTCACGGAACCCTTCTGCGCTCAGCCCTTCGCCGATGGCCTGGCGAATCTCCTCCTGAGTGGGCCAGATCTCCTTGAGATAGACCGCATTTCCCTCGCTGTCTTCACCCAGCGGCTCGTTGTACAGATCGATATCCATCCGCCCCGCTATGGCGTACGCCACTACCAGAGGGGGCGAAGCCAGATAGTTCATCTGTACCTCGGAATGGATCCGTCCCTCGAAGTTGCGGTTTCCGGAGAGTACCGAGCAGACCACCAGGTCATCGTTCCGGATGGCCTCACTGATGGGCTCGGCGAGCGGACCCGAATTGCCGATGCAGGTGGTACAGCCATAGCCCACCACATGGAAACCGAGAGTTTTCAGTGGCTCCATGAGGCCGGTGCGGAGCAGGTAGTCGGTTACCACTCGCGAGCCGGGTCCCAGCGAGGTCTTGACCCACGGTTTCACCTTCAGTCCTCTCGCCGTGGCCTTTTTTGCCAGCAGCGCCGCCCCCAGCATCACCGAGGGGTTGGATGTGTTGGTACAGGAGGTGATGGCGGCGATCACCACCATGCCGTCGTTGAGATAGAAGGTCTCGCCGCCGAGCGTCACCGGCATCTGGCCGCGATGTTCCCCCTGTTGCTCCACCCCGACCGCGGTGTGCCCTCCTTCGTCGCTGAAGCGGTCGATCTCCAGGGCATCCTTGGGCAGCAGTCCGTTTTTCTCCAGCAGGGAATCGATGGCCCCGCGGATCGAGGGCTTGGCGGTGCGCAGCGGGATGCGATCCTGGGGGCGGCGGGGCCCGGCCAGGCTCGGTTCGATGCGGCTCATGTCGATTTCGATGACGTCGCTGTAGTCCGCGGCCGGTGAATCGGGAAGGCGGAACAGCCCCTGCTCCCTGGCATAGTGCTCGATCAGAGCGAGCTGCTCCTCGCTGCGGCCGGTGAGACGGAGGTAGTCGATGGTCTCCCGATCGATGGGGAAGATGCCGCAGGTGGCTCCGTACTCCGGGGCCATGTTGGCGAGGGTGGCCCGATCCGCCAGCGGGAGGTGGTCCAGCCCCTCTCCGAAAAATTCCACGAACTTTCCTACCACGCCATAGGTGCGCAGACGTTCCACTACCGTGAGCACCAGGTCGGTGGCGGTGGTGCCCTCCGGCAGTTCACCGCTGAGCCGCACTCCGATCACCTGCGGAATCAGCATCGAGACCGGTTGGCCCAGCATCGCCGCTTCCGCCTCGATGCCGCCCACGCCCCAGCCCAGTACCCCGAGGCCGTTGATCATTGTGGTATGGGAATCGGTTCCCACCACCGTGTCCGGATAGGCTTGCCGGATGCTGCCTTTCTTTTGGGAGAACACCACGCGCGCCAGATACTCCAGGTTCACCTGGTGCACGATACCGGTCTCCGGCGGCACCACGCGGAAGTTGGAGAAGGCCTGTTGCCCCCACTTCAGGAAGCTGTAGCGCTCCTCGTTGCGCTGGTACTCCAGCGTCTCGTTGTGGGCGAAGGCGTCATCGGTACCGGCCAGGTCCACCTGCACGGAATGGTCGATCACCAGTTCCGCCGGTTGCAGGGGATTGATCTTCTCCGGGTCACCCCCCAGTGCGCGCATGGCATCCCGCATCGCGGCGAGATCCACCACCGCGGGAACGCCGGTGAAATCCTGCATCAGCACCCGGGCCGGCCGATAGGCGATCTCGCAACAGGGCTCCGCCTTGGGGTCCCAGGCGGCCAGAAAGCGAATGTCCTCTGCCGTCACGGTGTGACCATCCTCGTGGCGCAACAGGTTCTCCAGCAGGATCTTGAGGGAATAGGGGAGCCGGGCGCTGTTGGGTACGGCGTCGAGCCGGAATATTTCGTACGGGGTGCCTTTGACCTCGAGCAGGGATTTCGCATTGAAGCTGTCTGTCATGAGGGGGATGTACTCCAGTTGTTGTCAAAATTCTCAATGTGGAATCAGTTGATTATGGCCCAGTTTCCAGATCGCGCAAAAGCCTTCCGGCCTCCTCCACGAACCGCCCGCGCTGCAGCAGGATCTGCCACCGCCTGCCGCCGCACTGGCTCCAGAGTACGGCGGAGCGCATGGCAGCGAGCAGCAAGGCACGCACCGTGCCGGCATTGCCCGGGTTGGCCAGGTGTCCCTGCTCGCCGCTGACGATGATGCGCGGCGTCAGGGTGCTTATGGTGCTGGTGTATGTCTCCGCCAGGCTGGCGATGAGGTTGGCGTGGGGCAACGGGTAGTGCTCCATCTGTCCGCGGGCCCGCTCGATCCCTTCGCCGATGGCGCGTAACAGATCGGGCTTGCGGCGGAGTTTTCTCTCCAGGTGCAGGATGTTGATCAGGTAACGGGTCAATTCAGCATCGGGACTCTTTTGCAGCTGTTGGGCGACCAGTTCCAGCCCCTCCCGAAGGTTGTGGAGGTTGCCATATACGGAGAGGGCATCCGACGGATCGGTGATGAAGAGGGTGTTCAGCATCCGTTCCAGCGCTTCCGGTTCGGCGCCGCCGTGTCGCGCCACCTGTTGTACCAGGCGACAGGCCTGGTAGATACCTGCGAGTGCCAGAGTTCTGTCCGTAAAATTGCCCAAACCCGCTACTCCTGAACATCGGGAGGTGGTGCATCGGTCCAGCGGATGATTCCACCACCCAAACACTCCTCTCCATCATAGAAAACGATCGACTGCCCCGGCGTCGCCGCCAGTTGAGGCTCGTCGAAACGGACTTCGCAGCCGCCTCCATTCAGCCGGACGATGGTGCAGGGCTGTTCCGCCTGCCGGTAACGAATCTTCGCCCGGCAGCGAAATGGAGCCGCCACCGGTGCATCGGTCACCCAGTGCAGCTGCTCCGCCTCCAGTGTGCGGCTGTAGAGCATGGGATGCAGGCCTTGGGTCACATAGAGCCGGTTTCTGGCCACATCCTTTCCCACCACGTACCACGGGACGCCCTGCCGGGCCCCGGGGCGGCCGCCGATTCCCAGGCCCTGCCGCTGGCCGAGCGTATAATACATCAAGCCGGCGTGTTCACCGACCACTTCTCCTTCCGGGGTGC
>WFNS01000282.1 GCA_015488495.1 Gammaproteobacteria bacterium
CGGCGTTCACCTTCCACGATACACCGTCGGATGTCACCTCCACGCCGGGCTTCCGGGACGCCGGGTTCGACAACTTCGGCCCTTCCTACAAGGACTGGGGTGATGCGGACGTGCTGATGATCTGCGGCACCGATCCGTATGAGACCAAGACCGTGCTCTTCACCCAGTTCATCCGTCCAGCGATCGACAGGGGGATGAAGACCATCTGGTTGAATCCGCGGGAGACCGCCGGCCTGGCCTATGCCAAGTCGAAGGGGGCGCTGCACATCCAGCTCTATCCCGGTACCGACAACGTGGTGCTGGGGGCTATCAGCCGGGTGATCCTGGAGAACGGCTGGGAGGACAGGGAGTGGATCGACGAGTGGGTCAACAACATGTGGGAGTCCAGCGCTGGTTTCGGGCAGGGGACCCGCAACACACCCTGGCAGTGGCGTACCACCTGGGGCAAGTTCCAGACCGACGGTGTCTACGGCAAGAAGGGATACAAGCAGTGGGTGATCTCCCGCAAGGAGTATGAGCCCAGGGAGGCCGCGGCCACCGCCGGCATCCCGGTGGAGCAGATCTATCAGGCAGCGGAGTGGTTGACCGGGGGCGGCAAGGGCAGGCGCCCAAAGGCCTCGTTCGGGATCGAGAAGGGGTTCTACTGGTCCAACAACACCGGCAATACCAACGCCATCAGCTCCCTTGCCACCATCTGCGGAGCCGGCGGGCGCCCCGGCCGGGTCGTGGGTCGCTTTGGCGGCCATCAGCGTGGTGGTATCGGGGGAGGGAAATATCCCCGCAACAAATCCCCGGAGAAGGTGCCGGGGCGCCGCCGCCGCGCGCTGGACACCGACCGCTGGCTGGTCTCCGGCCATACGCGGTTGGCCCACGTGGTGGGAACCACCTGGATCCAGTCCATGTGTGGGTCGGAAGGTCTGAGGGAGAAGTTCGAGGAGCTGGTGATCAACAATCCCCATCAGGTCCGTTCCAGGGACAAGGGCTCCATCATCGCCACGCTGAAGAAGCGGGTCGACTCGGGTGGGATGGTGGTGTGGGATCAGGATATCTACCTGCGCGATCCCATCGGCGCCCGCTACGCGGACATCATCTTCCCCGCGGCCACCTGGGGCGAGGAGGACTTCGTGCGTGCCAATGGTGAGCGCCGTATCCGTCTCTACTCCAAGTTCTACGATCCGCCGGGTGAGGCCAGACCGGACTGGTGGATCATCGCCCAGCTGGCTAAGCGGATGGGTTTCGAGGGGTTCGACTGGAAGGATTCCAACGAGGTGTGTGAGGAGTCGTCCCGCTTCAGCCGCGGCAGCCGCAAGGCCTACCACATGATCAAGGTGGCGGCCCACAAGGAGGGGAAGACCCTGCACCAGAAGCTGCGCGAAATGGGTACGCAAGGGATCCAGGGGCCGACCTTCTACAACTACGCCACCGGAGAGCTGACCGGCACCGTGCGTCTGCACGACACCACATTGACCGAGGAGGAGATGGAGCGCAGAGGCATGTATCAGGGTGCCAACATGCTCAACAAGAAGATCACCCACTTCAACTCACAGAGCGGAAAGGTCAACATCCAGAAACATCCTTGGAGCCTGTTCTCCGACTACTGGGCCTGGATGAAGCCCAAGGGGGAGGAGCTCTGGCACACCAACGGCCGTATCAATGAGGTGTGGCAGTCGGGCTTCGATGATCTGGAGCGCCGCCCCTACATCGCCCAGCGCTGGCCGGAGAACTTCGTGGAGATCCACCCGGACGACGCCAGGGCCAGAGGCATCGAGTCGGGGGACTGGGTGCTGCTGCACTCGGATCGGGTGCCCTATCACGTCCACACCATCAAGGGGGTCGGCGGCGACGACTTCCAGTTCTCGGAGCTGATGAAGAAGGGCCACATCAAGTTGGGCAAGGGAGCCGCGAAGGCGGTGGCCATCGTCACCCCGGCGGTGAAAAAAGGGGTCATGTACTCCTACTTCCTGAACCCGTCGAAAGGCCAGGCCAGCAACTCCCTGCAGGGGCGGGTGGTGGACAACATCAGCGGCAACTACAACTACAAGATAGGTGTGGCCAAGGTGAAGAAGATCGGTGAATCCAGATACAAGAAGGAGTTCGTCCACATGTCGTTCGTTCCGCGGAACATCGTATGAGGTGCAGCGGGCGCACGGCGGTGGGGGGACGATTCCGCATGGCACCATCCCCTTCGCGCTTTTCGTGCAGGGCTACCTCTGATGAGGTACTGGTATTCTCCCCGCTTTTTGCTTACGCTCTCTGTAATCCCTCCGGCCAGCCGAGGTAAGGGGGCGGCTGCTTCCGGGTTTCACGGTTCGCCAGGCAACGAGGCGATGGGCAAAGAGGTGCCGACATGCAAGATGGCCTGATTGACTCCTTCGGTCGCCGTATCGACTATCTGCGGGTCTCGGTTACCGACCGCTGCAACTACCGCTGTTTCTATTGCATTCCCGCAGAGGGGGTGGAGACTGCCGCGCGTTCCGAGTTTCTCAGCTATGAGGAGCTCAGCCGGCTCATCGGGCTGTTTTCCGAACTGGGTGTCAGCAAGGTCAGATTCACCGGTGGAGAGCCGCTCATCCGCCGTGACATGGTACAGCTGGTGCGCCTGGTGGCCGCACGACGGGGCATTCGGGATCTTTCCCTCTCCACCAATGCCCACTTGTTGGAGCGGTACGCCGGCGAGCTGGTCGATGCCGGGATCGGTCGCGTGAACATATCCCTCGATACGCTGGATCCGGATACCTTTGCCGGCATCACCCGGGGAGGCGAAGTGGCCCGGGTGCTAAGGGGAATCAACGCGGCGCTGGAGGCTGGCATGCGTCCGGTGAAGCTCAACATGGTGGTCATGAAGGGGATCAACGACCACGAAATCGAGCGGATGCTGGATTTCGCCGTCGAACGTGGCGCCGACCTGCGCTTCATCGAAACCATGCCCATCGGGGAGGCCGGGCTCGAGGGCGGATCACACTACTACCCGGCCGACAAGGTGCTGGAACGGCTGCGCAATCACTGTGGCGAGAACCTGTTTCCCGTCAAGGGAGGCAAGGGCGCCGGCCCTGCACGCTACTACCAGATCGGCAGCGGACCGGTGCGGGTTGGAGTCATCAGCGCCATCTCGCGCCACTTCTGCGAAGGCTGCAACCGGGTGCGTCTCACCGCGAAGGGAGAACTGGTGCTCTGCCTGGGGCAGGAAGACACCGTTCCCCTGGGTGAAGGGTTGCGCCGGGGGTGGTCGGACGAAGCGCTGATTCGGGCGATTCGGGATGCCATCGCCCGGAAACCGGAGCGACACGAGTTTGGCGAGAGGAGAGCGGTGGTCCGCTTTCGTGACATGTCTACCATTGGGGGATGACCTCCCACCTGCGGGATGTCCGATGGGCGGACATCCCGGGTCGTTCACTGCGCGCTGAAGGACTGCCCCGTCTTCCCCTTGCTGTCGGGTCCCATCAGATAGAGGTAGGTGTTCATTATCTCTTCGGGCGTGGGATGGATATTGGGATCCTCGGCGGGATAGGCCCTGGCGCGCATCCGGGTGCGGACGGCGCCGGGGTCGATGCTGTTGACGCGGACGGAGGTGTTGGTCTCCAGCTCGTCGGCGAAGATCTGCATCATGTTCTCGGCGGCGGCCTTGGAGATGGCGTAAGCGCCCCAGTAGGCCCGGCCACGGTGCCCCACCGACGAGGAGGTGAATACCACCGAGGCGTCCGGCGCGCTTTTCAGGGCCGGCAGGCAGGCCCGGGTCAGCAGGTAGGGTGCGTTCAGGTTGACCTGCATCACCTTGGCCCACAACTCCAGATCGTACATCTCCAGCGGGGTCAGCGTTCCAAGGATGGCGGCGTTGTGCAACAGGCCGTCCAGCCGGCCGAACTCCCGTTCGATGGTGTTTCCCAGGTCCTGATAGTCTTTCGGGCTGGCCCCTTCCAGGTTCATGGGATAGATGGCCGGTTGCGGTCCGCCGGACTGCTCGATGGCGTCATATAC
>WFNS01000283.1 GCA_015488495.1 Gammaproteobacteria bacterium
GGAGTCAACGTGGAGACCGTGCGCTACTATCAGCGCATCGGGCTGATCGACCAGCCAGCGAAGCCGGCCTGTGGACACCGCCATTACCCGGATGCCGTGGTGGAGCGCATCCGTTTCATCAAGCGGGCCCAGGAGCTCGGTTTCAGCCTCGCCGAGATCCGTGATCTGCTCTCCCTCGGCGAAATGGAGTGCGATGAGGTGCGCGCCATTGCGGAGCGCAAGAGCGAGCAGATCCGGAAGCGCATCGACGACCTGCGCGCTATGGAGCATGAGCTTGCCCGTTTGATCGAGGCCTGCAAGAAGAGCATTTCCGCCAGGGAACGCTGCGCCATCATCGCTGCACTGACCAGCACGAACATTCCGCCCGACCGCTGAGATTCCCCGGAGTATCAGAGGAGCGTGAAGTGTCGCCGGGTTTCACTGAACGCATCCCTTCCCACGCCCGTCTTTATTAATCCGGCGACCAGATTCAGATAAATCTCTTCTCCCTCGTCAACCAAACCCGGCAGCCTGCGTTATCAGCTACAGGTGGCCATGATTCGTGCGCCATCGCCGGGCTTTGGAACAATTTCAACGAACGAGGTGGATGATATGAAAAGCAGAACGATCCTATCGGCATGGCGAGGGTTCTCCTCGCTGTTGCTCACTGTCACTCTGGCGGCTTTCCTGTCGCTTCTGGGTGGCTGTAATGCCGGGAGCAGCGACGGCAATGAGGCGGACAGCGGCGAGATCACCATCGGCCTGACCGATGCCGAGGGTGATTTCGTCTCCTATGAGGTGGGGGTGACCTCGCTGACGCTGACCAGACGGGACGGCACGGTGGTGGAGACCCTGCCGCTGCAGACCGAGGTGGATTTCGCCCAATATACCGAAATGACCGAGTTCCTCACCGCCGCCACCATCCCTTCCGGTGTCTATACCCATGCGACGCTGACGCTGGATTACAGCAACGCCGACATCCAGGTGGAGGATGCCAACGGAGACGCCGTACCGGCGAGCCGGATTCAGGATGAGGAGGGCAATCCGGTGGAGACCATGGAGCTGACCGTGAAGCTGACGGGCCGCAATCAGTTGACCATCGTCCCCGGCGTGCCGGCCCATCTGACGCTGGATTTCGATCTGGAGGCGTCGAACCGGGTGGACATGAGCGATCCGGCGCAACCGGTGGTCACCGTGCAGCCCTTCCTGGTGGCGGATCTCAATCCGGAGGCGCCGAAAATCCACCGCCTGCGCGGGCCGCTGAAGGAGGTGAATCCCGAAGAGGGGAGCTTCGAGGTGATCGTCCGTCCCTTCCTGCAGTCGCTGGCCGGACCCCACAGCCGCTTTGGCACCCTCGAGGTCGTCACCACCGACGCCACCGTCTATGAGATCGACGGCCAGGGCTACGAGGGCCGCGCGGGGCTGAACAGGCTCGACGAGATGCCGGCCTTTACCGCAACCGTGGTGCTGGGTGATCTGAAGTTCAACCCGCGCCGCTTCGAGGCCCGCGAGGTCTATGCCGGTTCCAGCGTCCAGGGGGGCGAGATGGATGTGGTCACCGGCAACGTGCTCCGCCGGACTGGTGATACCCTGACCATCAAGGGGGGCATGCTGGTTCGTGGCACCGGAAGCGTGGTGATCAACGACGAGATCACCGTCCTGCTGGGTGAAGGAACCAGGGTGACGCGGCAGATGGACAGCGAGCAGCACGACATCGCTGAAATATCCGTCGGCCAGCGGGTCATGGTATTCGGCACCCTGAACGGCGACGCCGGCGAAGGGCGCGTACTGGATGCCACCGAGGGCCAGGTGCGGATGGTGTTGACCACGCTGATGGGAACGGTGGTGCAGACCGACGGGGCGGCGCAGGAGCTGGTGCTGGATCTGAGCTCGATTGGCCGGCACCGTATCGACCAGTTCGACTTCAGCGGCACCGGCAGCGACGGCAGCCAGGATGCCGATCCGGACAACTATCAGGTGGCTACCGCGGCGCTGGATCTCGACCCCTTTGCGCCGGGCGAGCCGGTGAAGGTGCGCGGCTTCGTGCAGGCCTTTGGTATGGCGCCAGCCGACTTCAATGCCCGCACCCTGATCGATGTCTCCGCGGTGAGGGCGAGGATGCTGGTTGATTGGCGGCCGGCCTCGCAGACCCCGTTCGATACCATCTCCGACCAGCAGATGACGCTCAACCTGACGGGTACGGGTGATCTTCACCACCTGATCCGGGCGGGAGTGCCGGTGGATCTGCAGGGATCGGGTGTGTCGCCCGCACTGCAGCCCGGGGACGATGGCCGTGGCCGCTATCTCGTGGTGGGGGATGGCGTGCTGGTGTTCCACAGCTCCTTCGCAGAGTTCAGCAGCGACCTCCAGGGACGTCTGGAGGAGGGCGGAGCGGTAGCGGCTCTCACCGCAACTGGAAGCTATGACGACGAGCAGGCCATGCTCACCGCGGGAAGGATCCGGGTGAAGATGGAGTAGGTAGCACCCTGGTTCACCAAGTCTTGCCCCTCCGGTTTCGGAGGGGCTTTTTGTAACTATTCAGCTCACCTCTGAAATCCGCCATTTCTGCGTTGAAAAATAGTCATTTACCCCGCGCAAACTCACATCTTTCGCCTTGAATCGACCAATTTCAGGGGTGATTCGAACAGCTACCGGCCTGTTTCATCCCATGCTGAACGGTTACCTTCTAATATTCGTCTTGCGGATGCTCCCGCGGCCCGGAGGAAGAGAAAGGCGGTTCCCCTGGCCTGCCGCATTTCTCGTCCCATGTATTGATGATGGTGCAGAACAGCTCGGCGGTTCGTTCGGCATCATAGATGGCGGAGTGGGCCCGGCTTTCGTCCCACTGGATGTTGGCGGCCTGCATGGCGCGAGCCAGTACTGTCTGGCCGTAGGCAAGTCCCGCCAGGGTGGCGGTATCGAAGCTGCTGAATGAGTGGAAGGGGTTCCGCTTGATGCCGGTACGCTCTACGGCCGCGTTGACGAAACCGAGATCGAAAAAGGCGTTGTGTCCCACCAGAATGGCGCGGCTGCAACCCGCCTCCTTGACCGCATTGCGGATGGGTTTGAACACGTGTCCCAGGGCATCCCGCTCGAGGCGGGCGGCGCGCAGCGGATGGTAGGGATCGATGCCGATGAAATCCAGCGCGCTCTGTTCCAGGTTGGCACCGGGGAAGGGTTGCACGTGACTCGCATGGGTCGTGTCGGGGTGCAGCCTGCCTTTTTCATCCATGCGGATGATGACCGCAGCGATCTCCAGCAGGGCATCGGTCTTGGGATTGAATCCGGCCGTTTCCACATCCACCACCACCGGCAGAAAGCCGCGGAAACGACTGGCGATGCCGTTTTTCACGCCGGTTTCACCCATTGGCGATTCTCCAGCCGATGCGCCCGCCGGCGCGCAACGGAACCAGGGTCGTTCCGCTGCCCAGTGGATAGTGTTGTGGGACGGTCCAGGATTCCTTGACCAGGGTGATGGTTTCCTCGTTACGGGGAAGGCCATAGAAGTCGGCGCCAAAATGGCAGGCAAACCCTTCCAGACGTTCCAGGGCCCCCGCTTGTTCGAACGCCTCGGCGTAGAGTTCGATGGCGGCGTGAGCGGTGTAGATCCCCGCACAACCACAACTGGATTCCTTGGTGTGGCGCGGATGGGGTGCGCTGTCGGTGCCCAGGAAAAAACGGGGGGAGCCCGAGATGGCCGCAGCCAGCAGCGCCTCCCGGTGGATCTCCCGCTTCAACACCGGCAGGCAGAAGTGGTGCGGCCGGATGCCGCCGGAGAACAGGGCGTTGCGGTTCAGAAGCAGGTGGTGGGCGGTGATGGTCGCCGCCAGATTTTCCCCCGCCGTGGAGACGAACTCGACCGCCTCCCGGGTGGTGATGTGTTCCAGGACCACCTTCAGTTCCGGTAGCCGTTCGAGCAGCGGCGTGAGTACCTGCTCGATGAAGCGTTGCTCCCGGTCGAAGATGTCTACGCCGGGATCGGTAACCTCGCCGTGGACCAGCAGCGGCATGCCCAGCTCCGCCATCTTCTCCAGGACCGGCATGACCCGTGACAGATTCCGCACGCCGGCGTCGGAGTGGGTGGTGGCTCCGGCAGGATATAGCTTCACCCCCAGGATGTGGTCGCTTTCGCTGGCCCGGACGATCTCTTCCGCCGGGGTGTTTTCGGTGAGATAGAGAGTCATCAACGGGGCGAATCGTCCTCCATCGGGGATCGCCGCGACTATCCGCTCCCGATAGGCCAGCGCCTGCGCCGTGGTTGTGATCGGCGGATTCAGGTTGGGCATGACGATGGCGCGGGCGAAGCGCTGCACCGTATGCGGCAGTACGGCGCCCATGGTGGCGCCATCGCGCAGGTGCAGATGCCAGTCGTCGGGACGGGGCAGAGTCAGTTGCAACATGGGTGAACGTGGGACGTAATAATATAATTTTTTATATTCTAAAGGTTTTTGGATTTTTTTTCACATCAGCCCCTGTTCGGCGAAGGAGTAGGCCTCCCGGTCACCGATGATGAAATGGTCCAGCACCCGGATCTCCA
>WFNS01000284.1 GCA_015488495.1 Gammaproteobacteria bacterium
ATCCTGGTGGAGTTCAAACCGCCACCGCAGCGGCTTTTCGATGATTCGAATCCGGTAAGCGGTCGCGCCAACTATCTGCGCATTCGGCTCTCTCCACACACTGCCATTGCTCTTGCCGCACGGGTCAAGCGGGTGGGGAAGACGTTTATTGGGGATCAGCGTGAACTCCTCCTGCTGGACGAACAGCCGGCCAAGGAATCACCCTATGAGCGGCTTCTGGGGGATGCCATGAACGGTAACGGAGCGTTGTTCGCCCGCGGGCCATGTCTGGAAGCTGCTTGGGCCGTGGTAGAGTCCGTCCTTGAGAAACACCATCCGGTTGTGCCCTATGAGGCCGGTAGCTGGGGACCCAGGGCTGCAGACACCCTCATCGCCGCAAGTGGCGGCTGGCTCAATCCCGTTGCAATAGAACCTCGATAGTCTCCGATGGCGCACTGAAGCACCTGGGCTATTGCACCGGCAGGGTAATGTTGAACCGTGTCTCCTTCTCGTCTGAGGTGGCAACGATCTTCCCGCCATGAGATTCCACGATGGTCTTCACGATGGCCAGGCCGAGTCCCGCCCCTTCACCGCTGCGCTGTCGTGAGGGATCAGGACGGTAGAAGCGGTCAAAGATCCTGGAGAGATGTTCCGGAGGTAGTGGCGACCCGGGATTCTGCACAGTGATGTTTACGCTCTCTTTGTCCTGTCTGAGGCGAACGGTCACGCTTTCCTGCGCTGGCGTGTAGCGAATGGCATTGGAGAGCAGGTTGCTCAGGGCACGGCGCAGCATCAGCCGGTCTCCCCGGATCTGTGCCTGACCTTCTAGGTTCAGCGAGACCTGGTGTCCCTCCGCCCAGGCCTCGTAGTAGTCAAACAGGTTGTGCAGCTCGCTCTCCAGATCGATTGTCTCCATGTGTAACGGGTGCTGCTCGTTATCGGCCTTGGCCAGAAACAGCATGTCGCCAATCATCTGCGCCATGCGTTCGTACTCCTCCATGCTGGAGTAGAGGATCTCCTGATACTCCTCCACGCTGCGCACCTGGGAGAGGGCGACCTGGGTCTGGGTCATCAGGTTGGTGACCGGGGTGCGCAGCTCGTGGGCGATGTCGGCGGAAAAGTTGGAGAGCCGGTTGAAGGCCTCTTCCAGGCGTTGCAGCAGCTCGTTGAAGGATGCTGCCAGCTCGGTAAGCTCGGCCGGTACCGCCTTCGGTACCAGGCGGGTATTGAGTTCATTGGCGCTGATGCGACCGATTTGATCGACCATGTTGCGTAACGGCCGATGGCCGTGCCTTACCGCCATCCAGCCCATGGTGCCCATGGCAATGATGCCCCCCAACACCGTCAGCCACAGCGTATGATGGAATCGGTTGAGAAAGCGAAGATGGAAATCGATGGTGACAGCGGTGATGACGGTGTAGGGTCCGCCCGGCCCGGGGATCTGTCGAACCTGAACGCGGTAATTGTGCTCGCCGTCGCTCCAGCGCTGGACATCGGTCCCGGAAGATTGTGGGCTGGATGAGAGCGGAACCTGGGAGAGATCCGGCCCGGGGCTGTTGTACAGCAGTTTTCCAGATGCGTTGCTGATGTGCAGTCGTGGTCCGTGGTGACCCACCAGAAGATCGTCGAAGCGCTGTTTCAGTCTTGTAAAATCGCCTCCTGGCTTCAGGGTTGCGAGCGATTGCTCCACCACTTGGGAGATCATGCTGAGCTCCTTGATATCCTCCGACTCAAAGTGCTTGTCGAGAGAGCGCTCGATGATCCAGCCGAAGGAGAGCAGTACTACCGTGGCGATGGCGCTGAACAGCAGGGTGAGCCGTAACGTCAGGGAGGGGGGACGCCTCATCTCGCGGGGGCATCGCCATCCGCCGCGTCGATCATGTATCCCATGCCGCGCACGGTCTGAATCAGTTTGGGCTCGAAGTCATCATCGATCTTGGCCCGCAGGCGGCGGATGGCAACATCGATGACGTTGGTGTCGCTGTCGAAATTCATGTCCCAGACCTGGGAGGCGATCAGGGAACGGGGGAGTACCTCACCCTGACGACGCACCAGCAGCTCCAGCAGGGCGAACTCCTTGGTAGTGAGGTGGATGGCTTTGCCTGCCCTGCTGGCGCGGTGGCGTGCCACATCGAGCTCGAGATCGGCGATACGAAGATTCAGCTCGGCCGAGGTCACCGCTCCGCGCCGCAACAACGTCCGGACGCGCGCCAGCAGCTCGGCAAAGGCAAACGGCTTGACCAGGTAGTCATCTGCACCAAGTTCCAGCCCCTTGACCCGATCGTCGATACTGTCGCGGGCGGTGAGGAACAGCACCGGGATATCCTTGCCCGCTTCGCGGATCGATTTCAGGATCCGCCAGCCGTCCACATCCGGCAGCATCACATCGAGGATTGCCAGATCATACTGCTCCGTCATCGCCAGGTGGTGGCCGTCCAGTCCATTGTGGGCCAGATCGACCACGAAGCCCGCTTCGCTCAATCCCTGCCGGAGGTATTCGCCGGTCTTGATCTCGTCTTCAACAACCAGAAGTTTCATCGTCTCTCTTTCCGCGGGCGTGTTGATGTATGTTTACCACGCCACATCTATCTGAACAAGCGCCCGTGCATCGAACTCCTTGTCCGAGGTGAGGGGAAACTGGGAGCCCACGCCGAGGAACAGCTCCGGCTTCAGCTTGAATTTCAGCGCGGGGAGCAGGTAGACAATGGTGGTCTCGTCCGTCAGCTTGCCTTCGAGTTCGACGATCGGAAACAGGGAGGCGCTGGCCTTGTAGATCCCGGAGAGCCCGATCTCGGTCATCTCCATCTCCGGCATGTAGTGGATGTTGCCGTCAAAGATTGCGCTATCGCTCAGCATCAGGCGACCGGACAGGCCGAAGGCACCGATCGCATCATCCTGGCCCCTGGGGATGGTGCCCGACGGGATCAGTGCGCCGCCGAATACCGATAGCCCGCTTTCCCCCTCGGCATCCTGCAAAACCGAGTACATCAGCATCACGTCGGTGCGGGGGCTCTGTTTCACCTCGTTGTTGCGGATGTGCAGGCCAAGGCGTTCATAGATTCCGGCTTCGAGATGGAAGCCGTAGTCTCCGCTCGACTCCTCTTCATCGGCTCCCTGGCGGTAACCGGTGATGCGGGTGCTCACCATCCCAACCATGTCGGGAACGCCCATGTGATTGAAGAACGGGTGCGGAAATCCGTGTGCCATCTCCATGCGTTTCCCTTCACCCATCGCCATTCCGTCCATGTTTCCCTGCTCCGGTTTCGGGTTGTCCATCATGCCGCCCATGCCTGCGCGGGGTCGTCCGGTGGCCGGTTCGGAAAATGCAGGGTGGGGTATCAACAGGATGACCAGTATCCCCGCCGCAGCCATCCGCCGGCAGTATGCTCTGTCCATGATTCGTCACCTCGTGGTGTGTATGGACCATCGAAGATCGGTTCATTTGATCGATCTGCGTACGGTCGCTCGGCTGGAAGAAAAGTTATCCAGCCCGTTTCATTCCATGGAATCAGCATACCCTGCAGCACCTGTCATGGAGATGGCAGCGAAATTACAAAATTGTCATTTCCTCGTCATGCTGCTGACATCTCTGTTTCGTTATCGTGACGACGCCGCAGCAAATTCACCCATAAAAAATGGGAGTTCGACGGATCAACAGTTGAGATTTCATTCGCTCGTGGCGCGAATGGCTCATTTACGGTGAGGGATAGATAGCAATGGATTTTCCAAAAAAAACGGTATTTTCTTTTCTTGTTGCGCTGCTGGTGCTGGTGGTTGAAATCGATACGGCGGAGGCAATCCCCGCTTTTTCGAGGCAGACCAGCCAGTCCTGCTCCAGTTGTCATTCCCAGCATTTTCCGACCCTTAACGCCTTTGGACGAACGTTCAAGGCAAACGGCTATACCATGGTGGCAGGTCAGAAAACAGTGGAGGGCAAGGATGTCTCGCTACCGCAGAGCCTCAATCTGGCACTGGTGGGGGCGCTTCAGTACATCAAAGGAAAAGAGGAGACGGAGACCGGTTTTCCGGCGTCACTCTCCCTTTATGCCGGCGGGCGCATGGGGCAAAAATCGGGTTTTCTCCTTGAGCTTCCTTTTGAAAAGACCGGAGTTGAGGGTACAGACAGCATGGGTCAGCAGATCGAGGGGGAGTCTCATGCAGCCCTGGCAAATTTCGGTTCTCTCAAATGGAACTATGTTACCCAGTACAAGGGCATCAATGTGGGGATCAACGCCTACAGCTCGGAGGGAACCGGACCGGCCTACGGTTATGAGCTCTTGAGTACCGGAGCGATGGGAATGAGTGTGCCACTGGGCGGTGTCAATGCCATGGGTGCCATCGGCCTGCACAAAGAGCATGGCGCGACATTGATGAGTCAGTTCGGCGGTGGTCATGGTGGTCCCGGCGCGGCCACCGGCTTCGGCCTCTCTGCACAGACAAGCAACTGGTTCGTCTATGTCAGCCAGTACTACAACAAGCAGATGCTGGAGCATGTGCAGGATCCTTCGCTGGCCAGTTACCTGCGTGCTGCCTGGACTCCGCGGTTCCGCGGTTTCGATCTTGGCATGGGAGTGCAGATCTATACCGGCAAGACCAAGACGGGGACAGAATCATCGATGGATGCCAAGGCGTTTACCGCGGATTTCCAGGCCCAGGGAGAGGTGAGAGGCATGCCGCTGGGTGTCTATATCACCTATGCCAATGCGCCAAAGTCCTCTGCTACCACCAAGAACTGGTACAACGGATCCGATGAGGGGGACAACAGCGCCTACGCCGTTCTCACGGAGCTGGGGGTGGTGAGGAACCTTGCGCTTGCCCTGGGTTACGTGAACGCGACCTACCACAGTCATGATGCAGGCAAGATGAACGGAACCTCGACCGTGGTTGGCCTCAACTATCTGCTCGCGGCCAACAAACGGTGCGAGCTCAAGTATGTGGACATTGGTGGCGACTTTAATGATGCAACGACGATCGCCACATTGCAGATAGGCTTTTAGCAGGGCCGCATTCGGGGGAGAGATCTTTTTCTGATCTTTCCCCCGTTCGCGGGTTGGTTTTTCTCCTTCCTCTCTCTCCCTCCTGTTTGCCATCAAGGCGCGTGCAACATTACAGAATTGTCATGTGCCGGTCACCTTGGTGACAGCCTCCGTCACGTAGTATGTAAACCGAATGATCAGCAACAGGGTGGATAACCAACTGTTGCCCGTTTGTCGAGCAGAGGATGAAGCAGATGAAACAGATACTCCCGGTTTCACAGGCGATGCCTGATTTACCGCGCCGTAAATTTGTCCAGGGACTGGCCGCAGGGGGAGTTCTGCTGGGCCTGGCGCCACTGGTGCGACCGGCGTGGGGAGAGCAACCGGTTACCACAGCGACGGGGACTGCCCCGGTGTTGAGTGGTACGGAATTTGAACTGGTCATCGCTGAGACGGCGGTCAACTTTACCGGTACGCCGGTCATGGCGACCACCGTCAATAACTCCATACCTGCCCCGACCCTGCGCTGGCGGGAGGGTGATACGGTGACCATCAAGGTGACCAATCGCCTGCCGGTTTCCACCTCCATTCACTGGCACGGAATCATTCTTCCCTACGAGATGGATGGGGTGCCCGGTGTCAGCTTCGCGGGTATCGCGCCCGGTGAGACATTCGTCTACCGCTTCCAGGTCAATCAGTCGGGCACCTACTGGTACCACTCCCATTCCGGATTTCAGGAACAGACCGGCCTCTACGGAGCCATCATCGTCGAGCCGGCGGCGGGCAATACCATTCGCGCCGATCGTGACTACGTGGTGCAGCTCTCCGACTGGACAGACAAGGATCCGAACGATGTTTTTGCCAAGCTGAAGAAGCAGAGCGACTACTTCAACTTCTATGAGCCAACCGTCATCGATTTTTTCCGTGATGTGGCTGACATGGGTATCGGCCCTGCACTGGCCAGACGGCGTATGTGGAACCGCATGCGTATGAGCCCTACTGATCTGGCGGACATCTCTGCCTACGGCTACAGCTATGGATACACCTATCTCATGAACGGCATGACACCTGCCGGTAACTGGACCGGGCTGTTCCGCCCCGGTGAGCGGGTGCGATTGCGTTTCATCAGCAGCGGAACACAGAGCTACTTCGACGTTCGTATTCCGGGTCTGAAAATGACGGTGGTCCATGTGGACGGGCAGGACGTGGAGCCGGTGACGGTGGACGAATTCCGCTGCGGGCCGGGCGAAACCTACGATGTAGTGGTGACGCCGCAAGATGAGGCCTACACCATCTTTGCCCAGTCCATGGACCGATCCGGTTATGCGCGGGGCACACTCGCCACCCGGACCGGGCTGACTGCGCCGGTGCCGGAGCCGGACCAGCGCCACTGGCTGAGCATGACCGACATGATGGGCGCGATGGGGCAGGGTGGAGCGATGGCCGGGATGAAAGGCATGTCTGGCGGGAAGGGCCCGGCTGCGGAGCCGGTACGTCACGCCAGCAGTGAATATGGCCCCAGTGTGGACATGCGGGTGGATACCCCGCGCACCAATCTCGATGACCCCGGCATCGGCCTGCGCAACAACGGCCGCCGCGTACTCACCTACGCCGATCTGCACACCATCGGCGGGCCGCTCGACCCGCGGGATGCGGGGCGTGACATCGAGCTCCATCTGACCGGCAACATGGCGCGTTACAGCTGGTCGATCGACGGACTGGAGTTTGGCAAATCCACCCCAATCCATTTCCGCCACGGAGAGCGGCTGCGGGTGATTCTGCACAACGACACCATGATGACCCACCCCATGCACCTGCACGGTATGTGGAGTGAGCTGGAAGATCCGGACGGCCGGTTTCTGGCCCGCCGTCACACCGTCAGTGTGCAGCCGGCACAGCGGGTCAGCTTTCTGGTCACCGCCGATGCACTCGGCCGCTGGGCCTGGCACTGCCATCTGCTCTACCACATGGATGCCGGGATGTTCCGCGAAGTGGTAGTGGCTTGAGTACGGCCGCGGCAAAGGAAAAAGGTGATGAAGATGAAAACAGAAAAGGTGTTGATCGGTGTACTGCTGGCGAGTGTCGGCCTGCCATCCGCCTGGGCGCAGAGTGACGGCACCATGCCGGGAATGGAGCACGCAAAACCGATGCAAGAGAGTAGCGGAATGGTGATGAAGCGTTCCATGCAGGGCGGTTCCGCTCCGCCCGATGCCCGTGATCCCCATGCCTATTCGGATGGCTATGATTTTGGTCCCATTCCGAGGCCCCGTTTTGCGGATGAGATGAATTTCTATGCCCTGCTGGCGGACCGCATGGAGGTGGTGGACGGCGACGATGGCAACTGGGCGCTCTACGACGTCCAGGCCTGGTTTGGACGTACCTACGACCGCTTGGTGGTAAAGGCGGAAGGAGAGGTCAACAACGGCAAGCTCGAGGAGGCCAGCACCGTACTGTTGTGGGGTCATGCCGTGGCCACCTACTGGGATCTGCAGCTCGGCCTGCGCTATGACAGCGGTGAGGCTCCGGATCAAGGCTGGCTTGCGTTTGGTGTTCAGGGACTGGCTCCCTACTGGTTCGAGCTGGATCTCACCGGCTACGTCGGTGAGGAGGGCCGTAGCGCGTTCAGTGTGGAAGCGGAGTATGAGCTGCTGATTACCCAGAGATTGATTCTCCAGCCACGCCTGGAGGCGGATATCTACGGCAAGGATGATCGTGAGCGAGGGATCGGCTCGGGTCTCTCCACCGCATCGGCAGGTATTCGCCTGCGCTATGAGATTCGGCGGGAATTTGCGCCCTACGTCGGTGTCGAGTGGGCGGGAAGCTACGGTGGCACAGCCGATTATGCCCGTGCTGCGGGGCAGTCCACTGACGAGAGTCGGATGGTGGCAGGTGTGCGGTTCTGGTTTTGAGCCCACGGATCGATGGCCAGACCTGGTCGGCATCCTCGACTCTTTTTCCGGCCAGAGGATCGGAGTGGCCACCGTGATACTCGGGTAAATGACTTACAGGGAGGCAGATAAGTGTTTGGCATGGACTCAACAGGGAGACAGTCAGTGGTTACATCCAATTTTAGAGTGGTAATGCTCGTAGACTCCGGCGAGCTGTCGAAAATAGTCTATAACGGCATAAAAGATGACTTCAATGTCGTTCGTGTGTTCGTCGAAGAGGACGCCTCCTCAGCAGATCTGGTGAGAAAAAGAATCAAGCGCCTTGGGGTGCTGAAGACAGTGGGACAGGTCATGTTCGTCGCCTTCAACAAGCTCATCCTGTACCTCTCCATGCCGCGGATCGAAGCCATCAAGAGGAGGCACAGGCTGAGTAGTGCGGACTATCCGGAGCACATCTCTACGGTGGTGAAGAGTGTCAATGATGGTGAGGTAATCGAATTTCTCAGAGAGATAAGGCCGGATGCAGTGGTGGTCAACGGTACGCGCATCATTTCCGAGCGGGTGCTCGCAGCAACCGATGCGGTTTTTCTCAACACCCATGTCGGAATCACCCCGAGATACCGCGGGGTCCATGGAGCCTACTGGGCACTGGTTCACAGTGATCACGCCAACTGTGGTGTCACCGTGCATCTAGTAGACTCCGGGATCGATACCGGGGGGGTACTCTACCAGGATACCATCAGGATTAGCCGGTTTGACAATCTCAATACCTATCCCTTTCGCCAGATCGCCAAGGCGATACCATTGATGAAAAAGGCCCTGGAGGACGTTTCAAATGGAAGTGTAAGGGTAAAAAGGGGGGTGGAGCCTTCTCGCTTGTGGTCACACCCGACGTTGTTCGAATATCTGAAATTCAGATTGTGGTACGGGGTGAAATGACACTAAATAAAAGTTCCGAATACCAGATCAGTTAAAGATCTTCGTCACCAAACCCCGATCAGAGTTTCCCGGAAGCAACACACAAATGGCGTAACCAAGGTGGAGTGGTATTAGGAACACGTATTTAGACTCTGAACTGGCTCACCAGCTCCTGAAGGTGGGACGCCAACTGGGCCATCTCCCGGCTGGCGGCAGCCGCCCGCTGCGCTCCTTGGGATGTCCTCTCGCCGAGTCCGCTGATGGCTTCGACATTCTGTTTGATTTCGTTGGCGACCTCTCCCTGTTCCTTGGCCGAGCTGGAGATCTGGCCGTTCATATCATTGATGG
>WFNS01000285.1 GCA_015488495.1 Gammaproteobacteria bacterium
AACGACGGGTGCTATCTTTTTCATCATGGATTCCTTATCGACAAACGGTTGAGTGCGAGCATAGAACAATCGGCCCTTCGAATCCAGTTCAGATCAGGGAGCGGACCCAGTAATCCACCGCGATCCCCAGAAAGATCACCAACCCGAACCAATTGTTATTGAGAAAGGCCTGAAAGCAGTGCCGGGGATCGCGATCCTTGATCAGCTCTTGCTGATAGAGGGCCAGGCCGATGGCCACCGTCACCCCCATGTAATAGAACGCCCCCATGGGTACCAGCGCACCGGCGAGGAACAGCGCCAGAAATACCATCGACTGGATGATACCGATGATGATCACGTCCACGTCACCGAACAGGATGGCGGTGGACTTCACCCCGATCTTCAGATCGTCCTCCCGGTCCACCATGCCATACATGGTGTCATAGGCGGTCGTCCAGAGCACATTGGCGATGAACAGCAGCCAGGTGATACGGGTCACGCCGCCGGTCTGCGCGGTGAAGGCCATGGGGATTGCCATGCTGAAAGCGATCCCCAGCACCACCTGAGGGAGATAGGTGTAGCGCTTGGCAAAGGGATAGAGCGCGGCCAGGGCCACCGCCACGAAGGAGAGCAGAATGGTCTGCCAGTTTAGCAGCAGCACCAGACCGAAGGCGATGAGACAGAGAAAGACGAACAGCTTGAGCGCCTCCTGCGGCGCCACCCGGCCGGCGGCAATGGGCCGCTCCCTGGTCCGCCTCACATGGGGATCGAAATGGCGATCGGCATAGTCGTTGATGATGCAACCGGCGGAGCGCATCACGATCACCCCCAGCACCAGGATCAGCACCACCTTGGGATCCGGCTTTCCTTCGCCGGCAATCCACACCGCCCACAACGTGGGCCAGAGCAACAGCAGGATACCAATGGGGCGGTCCAGGCGCATCAGCAACGCATACTGGCGCGCCCTGTCCATCACTGTCTCGAGGGAAAGCTGCATCTATCTCCCCTTTCCGGGACACTCGCCGACAGCCGGCAAGAAGATCTCGCTCACCAGCAACGGACGATCCGAGAGCCGGAACACGGAACGGCGCCCCCACAGCACCGCCGGTCGCTCCTCCAGTTCACGGCAGGCGAGCCGGTACAGTCTCGTGGCCGGCTCCAGCCTGGCCACCTGAACCTCACTGCGCTGCATGGAGGGATCAGCGAACAGTACCGCACCCAGCGGCCGGGTGCCGAGACGGACGAAGCGCCGCCGTCGGCCACTCAGGGTGGAGCGGGGGATCACCGTGCGCGCATAGACCCAGGGCTCTCCCTTGCAATGCAGCAGGACCTGGCGCACCAACGCATGACGCTTGGGCCGAATCCCCAGCAGCCGCGCCTCGTCCGGCAGCGGATTCTCCCAGCGCTGACTGAGCAGACGGACCCGAAAGTCACCGCCGCTCGCCTGCAGCAGCAGGCGCGTCAGCGATCCAGGCGCGAGCAGCCAGCGCTCGATCTCCGGCGGGACCTCCCCGGGATGCAGCCGATGTGAAGAGCGCCATTTTGCAATCCGTGTTATTCGCATAGAGCCGTCGTCTGGTTGAGAACACCTCCCGCCGGCGGAACGACCCGACCGAGCCGGTCAAGCATAGCTCAAACACCCCCATACTGGCTACGCTCCCCTATCCAGCGCTCCACCAGCGGCGCCACGTGCCGGGGATGGTCGGCCAGAATCCGGGCCGCCGCCCGGGCGACTCCGGCCAACAGCCCGCGATCCCGTTGCAGATCGGCGATGCGGAAGCGCAACATGCCGGTCTGCCGCGTGCCGAGCAGCTCTCCGGGGCCGCGCAGCTCGAGGTCCCGCTGGGCGATGACGAAGCCGTCGCAACTCTCCCGCAACACCGCCAGCCGCTGGTGCGCCGCCTCGCTCAACGCTCCATGATACATCAATACGCAGCTGCTCTCGTGGCTGCCGCGACCCACGCGGCCCCGCAACTGATGCAGCTGGGCCAGCCCCAACCGTTCCGGATTCTCGATGATCATGAGGCTGGCATTGGGGACATCCACCCCCACCTCGATCACCGTGGTCGCCACCAGCAGGTCGATCTCTCCGGCCTTGAAGGCGCGCATCACCGGCTCCCGCTCCTGTGGTTTCATCCGCCCGTGAATCAGTCCGACCGTCAGGTCGGGGAGCTTCCCGGCCAATAGTGCTGCGGTATCCTCGGCCGCCTGTGCCGTCAAGACCTCGGACTCCTCCACCAGCGTACAGACCCAGTAGGCTTGACGACCCTCCCGACAAGCCCTGCCCACCCGCTCGATCACCTCCTCCCGGCGGCTGTCGGGCACCACCACGGTGGTCACCGGCGTGCGGCCCGGGGGAAGTTCGTCGATCACCGAAACATCCAGATCGGCGTAGGCGGTCATGGCGAGGGTGCGCGGGATGGGGGTCGCAGTCATGATGAGCTGATGGGGGTGACCATCTTCACCACTCCCCTTTTCCCGCAGGGCGAGCCGCTGATGCACGCCGAAGCGGTGCTGTTCGTCGATGATCACCAGGCCGAGGCGGTGGAAACGCACGGCTTCCTGAAACAGCGCGTGGGTCCCCACCGCCAGCCGGGCGCTGCCATCGGCCAGCCGTACCAGCACCTCCTTCCGCTCCGCCGGCTTGAGCTGGCCGGAAAGCCAGGCCACCTCCAGCCCCAACGGCGTCAACCACTGACGGAAATTGGCGTAGTGCTGCTCGGCAAGCAGCTCTGTCGGCGCCATGACGGCCGCCTGGAAGCCGTTTTCCACCGCCTGCAAGGCCGCCAGCACCGCCACCACCGTCTTGCCCGAACCTACATCCCCCTGTACCAGTCGCTGCATGGGATGGGGACGGGCCAGATCCCGCCCAATCTCCTCCGCCACGCGCCGTTGCGCTGCGGTAAGCGAAAACGGCAGACGGGAGAGGAAACGCTGCCGCAGATCCCCGTCACCATCGAACGGGGGAGCCGGGTGGCGCTGCATGGTAGCGCGCAGCTTGCGCAGACTCAGATGGTGGGCCAGCAGCTCCTCGAAAGCGAGCCGCCGCCGCGCCGGATGGTCTCCCGCCTCGAGCCGCTCCAGCGACGCATCCGGCGGCGGACGGTGGAGGAACCGCAGCGCCTCCCGCAGCGATGGAAGATCGAACTCCAGCCGCACCTCCTCCGGCAGCCACTCCCGAATCCCGTCTCTCTCCATGAGGGAAAGCGCCTGGGTCACCAGCGAACGCAGCGTTTGCTGATGCACCCCTTCCGTGGTGCGGTAGACAGGGGTCAGGTAGGGCTCGACGGGCGGAGCTTCGTCAGACGGTTCCAGGGACCGGTACTCGGGATGGACCATCTCCAGGGTATTCACCCCCTGCCGCACCTCTCCGAAACAGCGCAGTCGTCTGCCCTTCGTCAAGGCCGCCTTCTGTGCGCCGCCGAAATGGAAGAAACGCAAGACGAGGATACCGGTGCCGTCGCTGAGCGTGCACAGCAGCATGCGCCGCCGACCAAACTTGATCTCGCTGTACTGTACCTCTCCCTGCACCGTGGCCGCCATACCGGCACGCAGTGCCCCCAGCGGGACCACACGGGTCCGGTCCTGGTAGCGCAGCGGCAGATGAAACAGCAGATCCTGGACGGTGAGGATCTCCAGGCGTGAGAGGCGCTCCGCCATTGTCGGACCCACCCCCTTCAGCGCGGTGACCGGCACAGAGTCTGCCGAGGGCGTGGTGCTCTCTGGTCCGGACATCTCGAGCGGCTGCTGAAATTCAGCCGAGCTCCATCACCGCATCCATCTCCACCGCCGCCCCCTTCGGCAGCGCCGCCACGCCGACCGCCGCCCGCGCCGGATAGGGCTCTTCGAAATGGCGTGCCATTATCTCATTGACCAGGGGAAAGTGAGCCAGATCGGTCAGATAGATGTTCAGTTTGACGATATCGGCCAGGGAACCGCCCGCCGCCCGCGCCACTGCGCCGAGATTCTGGAACACCTGTGCAATCTGTGCTTCCATGCCTCCTTCCACCAGCGTCATGCTTTCGGGCAGCAGGGGGATCTGGCCGGACAGATAGACCGTGTTTCCCACCCTGACCGCCTGTGAATAGGTGCCGATGGCGGCTGGCGCCTCGTCGGTATGGATCACTTCCCGCTTCATCCCATGCTCCTCTGTCAGCTCTGCTTGCGTACGATACGAATCACGTTGTCGATGCGCCGCAGACGGCGCATGATGGTGGCCAGGTGGCGTCGGTCACGCACACTGACGGTGAACAGGAGAGCGCTGTGACGGCCATCGCGCTCCTCCATGTCGACGTTCTCGATGTTCGCCTCCTGCTCCGAGATGGCCGCCGCGATGGTGGCCAGAACCCCCCGCTGGTTGACCACGTCCAGACGCAGCTCTACAGGGAAGCAGCCTTCGATGCCGTCGCCCCACTGGATATCAATCCATTTCTCAGGATTGTTCTTGAACTCATTGATGTTGTTGCAATTTGCCGTGTGAACCACGAGTCCGCGGCCGGCACTGATAAATCCCAGGATGGGATCTCCCGGGATGGGGTAGCAGCACTTGGCATAGGTCACCACCATGCCTTCCGTTCCACGGATGGCAAGAGGAAGGGCGCCGGGGATCGAGTGCGACTCTTCACTACCGGCCAGCCTTCCAGCCAGGGATCGGGCCACGATGGGCGCCATCCGCCGCCCGAGGCCGATCTCCGCCAACAGCTCGTCCAGGGTGGAGAGACCCAGCTCCTCCAGCAGCCGCTCCAGCCGCCTCTCCGACAGCTGGTCGCAGGAGATGGAATAGGGAAGCAGACTCTTGTCCAGCAGCCGCCGACCAAGCGCGATCGCCTCATCGTGGCGCAATCCCTTCAGATAGGCCCGGATGGTGGAACGCGCCTTGCCGGTGACCACATAGTCCAGCCAGGCGGGATTGGGCAGCGCCCCCGGCGCGGTGATGATCTCCACGGTCTGACCATTGAGCAGGCGGGTGTTCAGCGGCATCAGCCGGTTGTCGATCTTGGCCGCCACGCAGCTGTTGCCCACGTCGGTATGTACCGCATAGGCGTAGTCCACCGCGGTGGCGCCACGCGGGAGCACCAGGATCTCCCCCTTGGGAGAGAAAACATAGACCTCGTCGGGAAACAGGTCCACCTTGACGTGCTCCAGGAACTCCATGGAGTTTCCCGCGTTCTGTTGCAGTTCCAGCAGCTCGCGCAACCACTCGCGGGCATGGTGCTGAGCCGGAGAGCCATCGCTGCCGCTCTTGTAGAGCCAGTGGGAAGCGATGCCCGCCTCGGCCACCTTGTGCATGTCCACGGTGCGAATCTGAATCTCGATGGGTACCCCGTAGGGACTGAACAGCACGGTGTGCAGGGACTGGTAGCCGTTGGCCTTGGGGATGGCGATGTAATCCTTGAATCGCCCCGGGACCGGTTTGTAGAGACTGTGGACGATTCCCAGCATCCGGTAACAGGTATCCACTGAATCCACGATGATGCGGAAGGCGTAGACGTCGAACACCTCGCGAAAGGAGAGCCGCTTCTGGACCATCTTCTGATAGATGCTGTAGAGGTGTTTCTCCCGCCCCATCACCTCGCCCTCCAGGCCCTCCTGGCGGATCCGTTCGGCGATGGTGGTCTCGATCTTGCGGACGATCTCCCGGCGGTTGCCCCGCGCCTTGCGCATCTCCCGGGAGAGCACCCGGTAACGGCGGGGATAGAGTGCCGCGAACCCATGGTCCTGCAGCTCCACCCGCATGCTGTTCATCCCCAGCCGGTTGGCGATGGGCGCATAGATCTCCAGCGTTTCCCGGGCGATCCGGCGCCGCTTGTCGGGACGCAGCGCTCCCAGGGTGCGCATGTTGTGAAGCCGGTCCGCCAGCTTGATGAGGATGACGCGGATATCCCGCACCATGGCGAGCATCATCTTGCGGAAATTCTCGGCCTGGGCCTCGGCCTTGCTCTCGAACTGGACCTGGGTGAGCTTGCTCACCCCGTCCACCAGCTCGGCCACCTCCTCGCCGAACTCCTCGGCCAGCTGCTGCTTGGCCGTCGGGGTGTCTTCGATGACATCATGGAGAATGGCAGCGACGATACTCTGGTGATCCAGACGCATGCTGGCCAGGATCTTGGCCACGGCCAGCGGATGGTGGATGTAGGGCTCCCCCGACAGCCGCTGCTGGCCGGAATGGGCCGTAGCGGCGAACTCATAGGCGCGGTAGACCTCTTCGACCTGCTCCGGCTCCAGGTAAGTCTCCAGGAGCCGGAGCAGATTGGCAACCTCTGATGCCGGGCCCCCTTTCCGCCCGGCGAGTCTCAGCAGGGTGTGGGTTGCCCGCCTAGCCGGCCGCGGCCGCGGTTTGCTCCGGCTGCTGCTGTTCGGCAGCAGGCCGCTCCACAGTCTCTTCATCGAGCACCTCGCTGGTGGTCAGGCCTGCGGCGATCTCCCGTAGCGCCACCACGGTGGGCTTGTCGTTCTCCCAAGGCACCTTGGGCTCCGCTCCCAGCGCGATCTGCCGTGCCCGCTTGGCCGCCACCAGAACCAGCTGAAACCGGTTGTCCACGTGCTCGAGACAATCTTCCACTGTAATACGTGCCATGATTCTAGAAACTCCCGCTCATTCGAAATAGCGATTCATTCTACTGGAACCGGGGATCCCCCGCCACTTCACTGCGGCACCAGATCCTGCAGCAGCTCCCGCAGTTTCAGCTCCTGCGCCTCCAGCCGCAGCCGTCTGGCGACGACGATGGCGCGCAGCTCCTCCAGACTCCGTTCAAACCGGTCGTTGACCACCAGATAGTCGAACTCCCGATAGTGAGACATCTCCTCGGTCGCGTCCCGCATGCGCCGGGCAATGGTCTCCTCGCTGTCCTGTCCCCGGTCGCGGAGACGTTGCTCCAGCACCTCCCGTGAGGGGGGGAGAATGAAAATGCCCACCGTCTCGGGAAACGCCTCCCGCACCTGGCGGGCTCCCTGCCAGTCGATCTCCAGGATGACATCGATACCCGCCCGCAGCCGTTCGAAGATATTGGCCTTCGCCGTGCCATAAAAATTCCCGAACACTTCGGCGTGTTCCAGGAACTCGCCGGCCGCGACCATGCGCTGAAAACCCTCCCGGTCGATGAAATGGTAATTGATCCCGTCTTTCTCCCCCGGACGCGGCGGACGGGTGGTATAGGAAACCGAAACCTCCAGCTCGTCGAGCTGCTCTACCAGCGCCTTCACCAGACTGGTCTTGCCCGCCCCCGACGGCGCTGCAACGATGTACAACGTGCCTATCATCATTCGATATTCTGCACCTGCTCCCGCATCTGTTCTATCAATACCTTCAGCTCGACGGCCGCCTGGGTGGTCCTTGCATCGGCCGCTTTCGAGCCGATGGTGTTCGCTTCACGGTTGAGCTCCTGCATCAGAAAATCGAGCCTTCTCCCCACCGGCTCATCCTGCTTCAGAACCCGCCTCACCTCCTCGACATGGGTGGCAAGGCGATCCAGTTCTTCGGTGATATCGACCTTCTGCGCAAACAGGAGCATCTCCTGCTCCAGTCGCGCCGGGTCCAGTTCCTCCTTCAGCTCCGCCAGTCGCTGCTCCAGCTGTCTCCGCCAGCGGCGGGTCGCTTCCGGCAGATGCTGGCGCAGCTCGGCCACCAGCTTCTCGATGGCCGCACAGCGCTGCTCGATGAGCGGCTCAAGCCGGCCTCCCTCTCTCGTGCGGGTCGCAGTGAGCTCCTCGAGCACCTGCTCCAGCAGCCCCAGTACCTGCTCCTTCCACAGCCCGGTATCCAGTTTGGGCGGCAGCAGCACGTCCGGCCAGCGGAGAATATCCATCGAACTGACCGCCGCCGGGTTGTACAACATACCGTCGATGACCCGGCTGGCGTGCGCCAGCTGGCGCGCAAGATCCTCGTTGATGACCAGCTCCCCCTGGGCCGCCGAAGGGTGAAAGCTCAACCGGCACTCCACCTTGCCCCGCCCGAGTCTCCTGCCCAGCCGCTCCCGGATGGCCATCTCCAGAAAACGCAGCTCTTCCGGGAGACGCACGCTCATCTCCAGATAACGGTGATTTACCGAGCGCAGCTCCATCTCCAGCGAGCCCCACTCCCCGTGCCGCTCACCGCGGGCAAAGGCTGTCATGCTCCGAATCATTTCGACCGGCCGATGGTGTGCATCGAACCCCTCCTTGTGGACACCGGAAATAGTCTAACCGAATGTAACTATTCAGCCATAGCATTGAAACAGGCCGGTAACCGTTCAGATCGCCCCTGAAATTCGTCAGTTCAAGGCGAAAAATGTGAGTTTACGAGTGTAAATGACCATTTTTCAACGCAGAAATGGCGGATTTCAGGGGTGAGCTGAATAGTTACAACCGAATCAACTCGGTTGCGGCTATAATGAACGGCCCTGCAACAATCACCGTTTTCCAACGAAAGGAATGCTTCATGAGAGTCGATGGACGCCAGCCGGGTGAGATTCGACCGGTCGAGATCACTACCGGATACATCAAACACGCCGAGGGTTCCGTACTGGTGGCGTTCGGCGATACCCGGGTCATCTGCACCGCCAGCGTGGATGAGCAGGTACCCCGTTTCCTGAAAGGCACCGGTCAGGGGTGGGTGACGGCGGAATACGGCATGCTGCCCCGCTCTACCGGCAGCCGGATGCGGCGGGAAGCGGCACAAGGACGGCAGGGGGGGCGCACCATGGAGATCCAGCGGCTCATCGGCCGCTCCCTGCGGGCGGTGGTGGATTTCGAGGCACTGGGTGAACGGACCATCACCATCGATTGTGACGTCATCCAGGCGGACGGGGGTACCCGCACCGCCTCCATCACCGGCGCCTACGTGGCGATGGTGGAAGCGGTTCGGCACCTGCTCAAAGAGCGAATCATCCAGAAGGATCCCGTCCACGGCCAGGTGGCTTCCGTATCGGTGGGCATCGTGGATGGCGAGGCGATGGTGGACCTCAACTACGTGGAGGATTCCACCGCCGAGACCGACATGAACGTGGTGATGAACGATGCCGGCGCGTTCGTCGAGATCCAGGGAACCGCCGAAGGGCACGCCTTCCGCCGGGAAGAGCTGGATACCATGCTGGACTTGGCGGAGCCCGCCATCGCGCTGCTGCTCGAAAAACAGCGGGAAGCCCTGGAGTAACGACATGCAGCGTATCGTTCTGGCCACCGGGAATCCCGGCAAGACGAGAGAGATGAGACAGTTGCTGGCCGATCTCCGCCTCGAGATCCTGCCGCAGGCGGAGTTTGGTGTTCCGGAGGCCGACGAGACCGGCCTCACTTTCGTGGAAAACGCCCTCCTGAAGGCCCGCAATGCCGCCCTGCATACGGGTCTCCCCGCCATCGCCGACGACTCGGGTCTGGAGGTGGATGCCCTCCAGGGGGCGCCCGGGATCCGCTCCTCCCGTTATGCAGGCCCGCACGCCAGCGATGAGGAGAACAACCGGAAGCTGTTGGATGCGCTGGAGGGGCTCCCGGAGGCCGAGCGGACCGCCCGCTTCCGCTGTGTCGTGGTCCATCTGCGCCATGCCGCCGATCCCGCCCCCCTCATCTGCGAAGGGATCTGGGAAGGCTCCATTCTCACCGCTGCGCGGGGAGAGGGTGGATTCGGCTACGATCCCCTCTTTCTGGTCCCGGAGCTGGGATGCAGCAGCGCCGAGCTGGATGCCGAGACCAAGAACCGATTGAGCCACAGGGGGCAGGCGCTGAGCAGACTCAAACAGGCACTATGCCATCGCAGCAAGCAAAGGAAGTAGAGTCCACCCCCGTCACCATCCGGGCCGCGAACCAACCCCGTTTCGATACGCTGCCCCCGCTGGGCCTCTATGTCCATGTTCCCTGGTGCATCCAGAAGTGCCCCTACTGCGACTTCAACTCCCATGCGATCGGGGAGCAGAAACCGCCCGAATCCGCCTATATCGAGGCACTGATCGCCGATCTGGAGCAGGACCTTCCCCTGATCTGGGGGCGGCCGATCCAGACCTTGTTCATCGGCGGAGGCACCCCGAGCCTGTTGTCCGGAGAGGGAATCGACAACCTGCTCTCCCAACTACGAGCCCGGCTTCCCTTCGCCCCGGAGCTGGAGATCACCCTGGAAGCCAACCCCGGGACCGTCGATTGCGGGCGATTCAGGGCGTTGCGGGAGGCCGGAGTCAACCGCCTCTCCATCGGCATCCAGAGCTTCCATGATGATTCCCTGCGCCGACTGGGGCGCATCCATACCGCCCAGCAGGCCCGGCAGGCAGTGATGCGGGCAGGGGAGGCCGGCTTCGAAAGGATCAATCTGGACCTGATGTTCGGCCTGCCCGGCCAGTCTGCCGCGATGGCGGAGCGGGATCTGCGCTGCGCCCTGGCGCTCCAGCCGACCCACATCTCCTACTATCAGCTGACCATCGAGCCCAACACCCGCTTCCACCACCAACCACCGGCCCGCCTGGAAGAGGATGGGCTCTGGGAGATACAGGAGCGGGCGAAGCACCTGCTTGCCGACCACGGTTACGAGCAGTACGAGATCTCCGCCTACGCCCGGAGAGGACACCGTTGCCGGCACAATCTCAACTACTGGAGATTCGGAGACTATCTGGGAATCGGTGCCGGCGCCCACAGCAAGCTCACCCTCCCCCACAGCCACTCCGTAGTGCGACTGGCGAAGGTGAGGCACCCCCAACGCTATCTCGCCACCGCCGCCATACCAGAGAGGATCCAGCAGAAAAATCATCTGCAACCCCATGAGATTGCTCTGGAATTCATGATGAACGCCTTGCGCCTCACGGATGGATTCGAGACCGCACTGTTCGCCGAACGGACCGGGCTGCCCCTGGGTTTCGTCCGGAAACCGCTGGAAATCGCCGAGCGCAAGGGGTTGATTGTCCGTGATACGCTCCATATCCGCCCTACCGAGCTGGGCAGACGCTACCTGAACAACCTTCTGGAGCTATTCTGCTGACAGAAAAGAGGCCGCACGAAGCGGCCTCGAACGATGAGAGAAAAACCAGGGGTCATACCGGGATGGAGTGCCCCTCCATCCGGTTGCGAAACTTCACATCATTACGCTGTTTCCGGGCGATATTCTGCAGTTGACGCCGTGCAGCCTCGAAGGCATCCCGGATCGCCACATAGAGATCCTCATGGGGCTCCCGCTTCACCACCACTTCCGAACCGGGAATGGTGATGTCGATGGAGGCATTGTACAAAACCCCCTTGTTGTGGTGGCGATGGGGCGCTTCCACCACGACCCGGCAGCTCATGATTCCATCGTAGAAGCGCTCCAGCTTGCGCGCCTTCTTTCTTACCACCGCTTCAATGGCCTCGGTGAGCACGATGTTTCTGGCGGTAATCTGCAATGGTAACTTCATGTATAGAACCCCCTTTATCGATCAAGTTGTTCCGAACAGGAATGGAAGATGAAACGCAGGGTCTTTGCCACTCTCCTCCCTGGCGCGTCGGCCACTGTTTCCATGGGGCCGAATCTGCACCTGTTTTATATGACCCAAGTCAAATAATAGACCATTTTATGGATTGTTAAAGCTCGCGGCTTGTTTCCGCTTCGGTGATGACCTCAAGGATTCTCCACGTGCACGGCCAGCACATCACACGGGGCCGAATGCAGCACCGCGTTGGCGGTGGATCCCAGCAAGCGGGACAATCCATGCCGCCCATGGGAACCGATGACGATGAGGTCGGCCTGCCACTGCTCTGCATGTTCGATGATGGTCCATTTCACGGCACCGATCTCCACGGTCCAGTTGGCCTCTTCCAACCCTTCCTTCTCTACCAGTTGCCTGAGAGAGTCGCGGGCGGAATCCAGCATCTGATCCTCGAAATCCACCGGCAGGGATGGCATCCCTTCGTAGGGAGGAGCCATGATCATCGGCTCCACCACATGAATGATGCTCAATCTGGCATCACAACATTCCGCCAGTTGTTTGGCGCGCTGGCAGATCTGCTCCACACCAGGCATGAAATCCACCGCCAACAGAATATGTTGGTAACTCTTCATCGTTGCATCCTCCCTCATTCAGACCAGAGACAACAGCAGCAACACGAACAGCACCACCAGACCGATCGGGATGAGAAGCGCTTTCCAGTCCGCTGCAGTCGCCTTGGGGGCCATCTTCAAGGTGTGTTTCAGACCCGGAAAGAACCAGAGGAGGACAACCACCACCAGCAACCCCAGCAGCAGCTGCTCCCAAACCGCCATCGTCTCCATCCGACTCCTCCTGGCCCCTCCACCAACCGCCAAAATCACGGCACCGTGGGGGCGACCCCTTTGCCCCAAATACAAAAAAAGCGCCGGCAATAGCACCAGCGCTTCTTGTCATCGATCGCTTGGTTGAGCCCCGGTCGGCCCATCCAAAAAAAATCGATTTACAGAATTGCCACATCCTCAGCCTGCAGACCCTTCTGTCCCTGAGTAACAGAAAACTCCACCTGCTGCCCCTCTTCCAAGGTACGGTAACCCTCGCCCTGTATGGCACGAAAGTGCACGAAGACATCGTCCCCTTGCGCCCGCTGAATGAAACCATACCCCTTGGAATTGTTGAACCACTTTACCGTACCTGTTTCACGTTCTGACATAATCGAGTCTCTCTATAAACATATGATAAATCACCCCCGCTTCGGGAGTATCTTTCATTGTAGCGGATTTTCCAGCCAAGGTAAGTCCTTTGGATCAATAAAAATCGAGGCCATCCACCCCAGAGCAAACGCTTGCTGGCGCAATTCTTGCTGTTATTTGCGCATCCATCCCTAGGGGAGAGCTCTTAGAACATTGACGAATCACAGGTATGAAACAATGAAAGGCAACACCATTTTTGCGGCACTACTGGTATTCTGGGCCTCGTCCTCTCCGGCGGACGGCCTCCCCCCAGGTCACCCGTCACTTCCCAAAAAGAATGAGAATGGCGCCGTCACCACCGCTCCCCTGCCGAACAGTGGTGTCATAGAAAACACTTTCCAAAGCGGGGGTTACAGTTACATCGAAGTGAGCCATGCGGGATCCAGCCAGTGGCTTGCCGCACCAGCGATGGAGTTGGCAAAGGGAATGCGTATCCGCTACTCGAAAGGTGTGCCCATGGCCGATTTCTACAGCAGGTCGCTGAAAAGGCGTTTTGATCGGATCCTGTTCGTGGGTCGGGTGGAGGTGGCAAGGCCTTAAAGTCATTGCCCCGGCAATCAAGTATTTGCACTTTCAGGACGCCGAGTATTCTCAGGATTACAGTGGGTTGCGGCTGAATTCCAACGGCCGGGTGAAATATTCGGATAGAGAAGGCGGTGGACCGGCCTGTCTCGGTCCACCGCTCTATCAAACATTGGGGGAAGGGTGAAGCACTCCCTTGCCACTGGGCTGTTAACCCGACTCCTCTATTTGTTGTGGCACTTCAGGCAAAGCGCGCTGCCGGTATTGTCCACTCTCAGGAAAGCAGGATTGACGCTTTCGTGGGGATCGTGGCAGGAAGCACATTGCACGTAGCCGTTGAACAACCGTACTCCCGTCAAAGTGGCGGGATCATTCAGCGACGAGTCCGCTGCGTACAACGATGCATCATAGAGGAAGTTCACCGGATGATCGTCGGTGAGATCGTTACCAATATTGGCAGGGCCAGCAGGTATCACCCCCCCCGCGCCTGTGCCGGTCATGGTCGGATTGGCTCCCAACGCATTCGAAGGATTATTGAGAGCATTGATCGCTATCGTACCATCATGGCAGGAAAGGCAGAGGTTGCTCACCGCAGCGGTGGCGGCATTGGTTCCACCCAGGTCCTGGACACTGGAAGCTCCATCGAAGGTGGGGCTGGTATAGACCCCGTAACTGGCCTCGGCGGAAAGAGTGTGATTCCACAATGGGATGTTGTCATTCTTTATCGCCTGGTGCGGGGTGTGGCAAAAGACACAAATCTCTGTTTCATCGGTAGATTTTACGGTGCCGGTACCGCTTGTGGACAGATTGTGCTTGGTCGACGCGATTCCTGCATTCGCTGCGCCAGAGATGGTCAGCATCCCAATAATCGCCAGCATCGACAAGCCAGAAAATACGGTATTTGTGTTTAGTCGCTTTTTCATCGTCACCCTCCTTCCCATGGTCCGTTATGCTGCGGACTTCAATGGTTCTCGTTCTGGCAGATGCTACCCGAGCACCACCATTGGCTATCTTATCGGCACAACCCGTTGAAAACCTTATTGCCCCGGTCTCTGCTTTTCGATCTTTTTACCATTGAACCAAGTCCCCCGAGATATTCTCCACTCAAACCACCCTCCGGGAGACTCCTCACTGAAAAAGATAGCGGCTGTGCGCGCTGGTACGCACCATCAACAGGCCGTAGGTGGTGAACATCATCATGGCGTACGGAAGAAGCCCGAAGAGCAAGCGGTTCCGCATCTCCCTCCAGTTCGCCCTCAAGCGGAGATGCAGGACAAATGCATAGGAGAGTGCCGTTGCCAACGCCCAGCTCTCGATGGGGTCCCAACCCCAGTACCGCCCCCACGCAAGGCTGGCCCAATAGGAACCTGCCGCAATCATGGCACACCAAAGGAACAGGGCCCATGCCAGCAGACGTCCCCTGAGAGCGGCGGGAATCGATGAGCAAACGAATATCGCCGCAGCTGCCAACGTTCCCGCCCCTATCGCCAGACTGTTCAAGGTGGCATGAATGACCAGCCAATTCGTACGCAGGGCAGGTGTCCAGGGAAAACTATGGGGTGGGTACGCCAGTGCGGCCACGGTACCGATGGCTGCCACGGGGAGCAGAAACAGGCCGCAACGGCGCAGTGCAGGGATTCGCCACTGTGCCAGCAGGTAGATCGCCGCAACCGCAAGGGAATCAACACTGATATTTTCGTAGCGCGTGACGATGGGGAGCTGTCCGAATTCCAGCCAGCGCTCCAGCAGTAGAGACAAGTGCAGCAGCAGCCCGGCAACAACCACACCGACCCCAACTCTGCCGGCCGTTTCGCGCGAAAGGGAGACAAACCATGCACCGAGCAGATAGCACGCAGCGACTCCACCCTGCGCCAATACCGACGCGGTCATCATCTCTGGGGACAACCCATCATCGATCTCCCCCGCTGGAGAACTTTTCTCGCCAGCATGCGAAAAAGCGCCAGTCGGAAGGCATCACCCATGCCCGCAATGTCCATCTCTCGCCATCCTGAATCACCTCGATGCGACGCGGCCACCAGAGCAAGTGCAACAGAAAACCCCCGAGCATCACGAGGAAGCCGGCAAATACGGTATATTTGGGATAGTCGGTGGTCAGATAGAAACCGAGCCAGGGCACCACCCCCTTGAACTGCAGTCGGTAGGCGCCCAAATCAGCCTCTCCGCCGGGCACGAGGGTTCCGTCGAACAGCACTTCGATCCCCTTTTTCACCGTCATCGACAGCCGTGGCGCTTCCTTGCCGTGAAGGCTCATCTTGTAGAAGAGAGGGGCATCGTCCAGTTCCACGAGAACATCCCGCTGCACTGTCCATTGGCCGTCCCAGTTCCAGTCAGTGAGGGGAACGTCGAAATGGACATACATCAACCTGCGGCTGCCATCGGACCTGAGCCGTTCGAACACGGCAGCGTAACCACCGGTATTGTTGGGCGACAACTCGTAGATACCGAGTTTCAGCGGGCGATTGGCCTCCGTAATCGACGACCCCGTGCGGCCACCCTCAGTTTGGTAGGAAAGCCGGGCCCACAGCTCCCGCAGGTGACCCGAATCTGATACCTGCACCTCGAGCTCATCGAGACGCAAGGTAAAGCCAAGACCGGACGGCAATCCCTTTCCGCGGTCCACTGCCAGCTTCTGTTGGGCCCCACTGTAGCTCTCCCCTTCACTCAGTTCGAGGTGCGCACCAAACCCCTGAACTGCGCTCCATATTCCCCCAAGCACAATCACCAGGATGCCCGCATGCAGCACCGGCACACCCCACAGTCCCAAGGTGCCCCGTATCTGACTTCCGGAAGAAGGGGAAAAACCGAAGCCCGAGCACAACGGCCGCAGATGAGCAGCGGAAAAAGAACCTTCGTCATGAAACTGGAGTGTGGGCGCGGTTTTCCCCCGGTACCAGCGGTATCTCCAGATGATGGACTGAACCGTTCCCACTCCGACATTGACTATCAGGAGCGCATAAAGAGCGGTGAACCACCAGGAACCAAAGACATGGGAAAACTGCAGGGTTTCCAGCCAGGAGGAGATACCACCCCATTCGACCTGAAACCCTTGACGCTGTTCCGGAGACAAGCGGCCGGCCTGAGGCAAGGTGCCACCAAGCATAGTTGCCGCTGCCAACAGGCCGATCAACCAGAGGGCAAGACTGTGGGAAGCGAGCAGCCGCCAGAGACGGGAATTCAACACCACCTGAGCCGCTTCACGCCACCGTCGCTGGGGCTTTCGACCAACGGCTATTTCCAGTCTTCAACACCCCATGCCCATGAAGTACTGGTGACAGTCGGATTTCTGCCAATTCCCGCTCTGGATACTGTCCACATCCGTGCGCGAATCGATACCCGAGCCGCCCGGAGCGCGTTGCAGATAGGGGGCCGGATCGGGGTTGGGCCCCTGTCCATAGACCAGCAATGCCTTCCTCTTCCAGCCATGGGGGATGGCCACGTGGCAGGTCTGGCATGTGGCAAATCCGCCTCCCACATGAAACATGTGAAGGTTCTTGGGACCATAACTCCCTCCCATTCCACCTCCACCGCCGGGGGTGCTGAACCCGGTTCTCTCCGGCGCCCAGGACCCGCCACCATACACATTCACGTCATGACACTTGAAACAGAGATGGTTCGACGTGGCTGCGGTACTGCTGCTCCAGGGTGCTCTCAACAAGGCCCATTGACCACTGCCATGGGGGCCTTTCGGCACCGTGCCCGCCACACCGGTATAGCTGTCGTCCGAATGGCAGTCGGAGCATGTCATGGTGCTGTTTGGAGTCAGATTGCCGATGAGCGAGCTCGAGTAGTCACACCCTCCGGAACAGTAACTGCTTCCCGGCACCACCATGTAGAAATCGTTCTTGCCCGGCGCCGCCACCGGATGATAAGAGGCATTATTGGGGTTGAACTCCACCGACTGATCGGTAAGCGTCGTGTAGTAGGCCCGCCCATGCGGTTCCAGCGGTGGATTGGTACCAAACGCATAGTAGGAGTGACACTTCAGGCAGAGCTGGTACTGATACTGGATGTCGTCCACCTCGGTGAAACTGACCACCTGTCCCCAGTTGCCCGGCCACAGCGGCTCCACTCCCCACACCCCCTTCAGCACATTGGAGGCCAGGTTGTTGGTACCACCTGCATCACCCACATCCGGCGATACCCCGGCCGAGACCGCATGGGGATTGTGGCAATCCGGACACTGCGCGTGACGATTGTTGCCCAGATTGGCCGCATCCTCCCGAACCTTGCCCGCAATCCGCCGCGGCTGGTGCCGCCATGCATAGGCCGGGTCCATCACCGGATGGGCGTACAGCTTGGTCAGCGATGTCTCGATGTTCTTCTTCGTCGCCACGTTGCCGTTGTGACACGCCATGCACACCTGCGAAATCCCGTAGTTCTTCCCGTAGCTCTTCACCAGCCGCTGGTCACTGCCCCCATGGGGTTGGTGGCAGTTCTCGCAGGCGTTCGCCCTCGGCGTCGAATTGGCGTCATTAGGCAAATCATGGCCCGGCACATGCCAGGGGTTGTCCCCCGTCCCGTTCCACTGGTTGAGCGATTCCCGGTGCGGCATGTTGGCCACCGTGGACCAGTACTGCTTGTCGTGACAGGTGCGGCACAACACGGCTCCGTATCCCCCTTCGGTAAAGGGCTTGCGCAAGAACTTGGGATAGACCTCGCTGTGCGGGTCGTGACAGCTGCCGCACTGGATCTGACCGTTCTCGTCCAGCTTGATGCCGTTGGCCTCCAATGTGGCCACCGGGGCCAGCTCGCTGTTGCCGGTGTCATAGTTGATGGAAATCGGGTGGTCGTCACTCAGGTCGCTCCCCAGTACGAATGCAGAGCCCGCATCGCTCAGAGTGCTCCCCAGCCCATCTACCACTCCCGCTCCCCCGCCTCGCGGCATGTGGCGCAGACTACCCACCGCAATGGTGCCATCGTGACAGGAGAGACACAGCTTGGAACGCCCCGCCGGTTGCCCCGGCGCCGCAGCAAACAGCGTATCGCTCGCATAGGGAGTGTAGGTCTGCCCCGACAGCTCGTGATTCCACAACGGCTCGGCAGGATTGGCGTTGTGCGGAAAGTGACAGAAAACGCAGATCTCCTGTTCACTGGTCGCCTTGATGCTCCCCGGACCAGTGGCCGACAGGTTGTGCTTGGTGTTCGCTATCCCGGCCCAGCTGCTGCCA
>WFNS01000286.1 GCA_015488495.1 Gammaproteobacteria bacterium
CCATCCTGGCGGACGATTTCGAGGAGGCGGTGGGCCGGCACCAATCCAGGCGCGCCCAGGCCTCGGAGATGGAGCACGCGGCCCGCTATCACATCCGCAAGCACTTCAACGAGGATCCTGTCCATTACAAGAAGCTCTCCGAGAAGCTGGAGGAGATCCTCCAGCAGTTCGCCGACCAGTGGGACGAACTGGTGGAGGCGCTGCGCGCGTTTACCCGCGAAGTTCAGGCCGGACGGCAGGGTGATCCCACCGGCACCGGTCTGAAACTGGAAACCGAAGTGCCCTTTTTCGAGCTGCTGGCCGAGGAGGCCGGGCTGGGCGATTCCCCGCCGGCCGAGGCGCTGACCCGGCTGGCGGATGCCACCGTTGAACTGGTCGAACACCTCGGCCAGGAAATCCGGCTGGTGGACTTCTGGCGCACAGCGGAAGCCCAGCGCCGGTTACGGGGCTGGATCGTGGATTTCCTGGACGACAACGACCTGGTCCCGTTCGAGGCCCAGGAGAAATGTGCCGACCGGATCATCGAGCTGGCGCGCAATCGCCATACCTGGTTGACTCAATGAGCGAACGCCCCGGATGAAGGCCGAAGGCCGGAATCCGGGAAAGACACCATGCCTGAAACCCTGCAAATCGAGGAGCTGACCTTCGAAATCCGCCGCAGCCCCCGGCGCAAGACCATTGGCATCACCGTGGACCGGGACGGCGGCCTGCGCCTCGACGTCCCGGTGGGCGTGCCGCGATCGCAGATCGAGGATGTCGCCGAGGAAAAACTGTTCTGGGTCTACAAGAAACTGGCGGAGAAGGGCCTCTACCAACGGCCCGGGAACCCCAAGGAATACGTGAACGGCGAGGGCTTCCACTATCTCGGCAGAAGTTACCGTCTGCTGCTGGTCAAGGATGTTCGCGAACACGGCAACAACAAGCCCCTCAAACTCGCCAATGGCCGCTTTCTGTTGTTGGCCAGCGAAAGGGATAACGCGCGGGCGCATTTCATCGCCTGGTACCGGACCGTGGGCTCGGTCTGGCTCGAGCGGCGCGTGGCGCTGTACCAGGAACGCCTGGGGGTCGAGCCATCGGGGATCGAGGTGCGGGACCTGGGATACCGCTGGGGGTCATGCGGTGAAAAAGGGGTGCTGAACTTCCACTGGCATACGGTGCTCCTCCCGCCGCCCATTGCCGATTACATCATCGTCCACGAACTGGCCCATCTCATTGAAAGGCACCACACACCACGATTCTGGAGCCTGGTGGAGCGGGTGTTGCCCGATTTCCAGGCGCGAAAAGAGTGGCTGGCCGAGAATGGTGGGAGCTATGGGTTCTGAGGTTGACGCTTTTCGGTGAACGATGAATATTTGGCTTGTATTCCCGATCAATCGGGCATGAAAGAGCGCCCTTGGACAGCAGACCCCAGCCGGTGACGACAACCCGACTAGGACCTCGATAAGGCTCCGCATTTCGTGGTGCGGGGCCTTTTGTTTTTCCGGCTTGGCATGTCCGAAGATCTGGCCGATTCAGTTCGGAAGGCTACCCGGATTCGCTCGGAGGAACCCGGCCTATCTCACCGTGGACCTTCTTCTATAGAGGACGATCAGCCAGTAGACGATCCCGAGGCAGAGGACCAGCAGTCCATACAGCAACACATCCATCGCCTTTTCCGAGGAGAGGGAGAAGATCATGATCTTGCGAATCAGGGCGGCGATGGCGAGGGTGATGAAGGCCTCCAGCGCGAATCCTCCGCCGCGCAGGTGTTTGATCTCTTCGTTGATCAGTTCGATGGCGGCCCAGAGGATCAACAGGCTGCCGAGGACGGTGAGGATACCCTTCTCGATGTCTATCTGCCCGGAGAAGAGCAGATAGATGTCGTATCCGAACAGTCCCACGGCGAAAAATGCCACCATCACCAGTGCGACTGCCAGCATGTAGTTCAGGTACGAGCTGGCTTTCTTCAGTGAGCCGAGCAGCCTCTTTTCTACGGCGGACAGGGAGAGGAAACGGCTGACCTCTTCCTCCCGATAGGAGCTGGTCAATACATCCAGGTTGATGTCGAGGATTCGTTCGAATGCCTCGATCCGGGTGGCGAGCTGTTGGTCTTCGTGGTAGTGCTGATGAATACATTTCACCACGAAGATGCGCACGTAGTTGAATGCCGCATTCACGTAGTGAGTGGGCAGTCCCAGTTTTACATGGATTTCGCCAATCTTGTACAGTTTCAGAAAATAGTGGATATCGTAGGTGCCACCGAACAGATTCAGATACCACCGGCGGATCTTATCCCGGTGGCGGGTGATGACCTCTTCGTTTTTGAGGAAGTCGGCCGTCTTGCCGAAGTTCCAGATGAATTCGTAGAAGCCCTCCAGAAATTCGTCGGCGCACGCCTCCATGTGCGGCTTCATCTGCAGCAGCAGGGCCTCGTCCTCCTTGCTCAGGCGGTAGTGGGTCTTGAGGCTGGAGTACTCCTTTTTCATCGTTGCTCCCACCGGCCCCGGGAAACCGGAGATGTCGATACCAGGACACTCGATGGCAAAGCCTCGGTCAGCGGCTGTCTGGACGGTCAGCCGCACGGAACGGCGGCGCCATGGCACTTCTGGGGCAAGCCCTTGATAACTTACAGAATAGACCCGATCCTTTCGGCAATCAATGACGAGCGGGCCTGGGCGAAACCGCTCAGTCTCCCTTTTTCCCTGCCTGCGGCCTGTTCCAGGGCGAGGGAAAAATGTAAGGTAAGGGAATATCACAGGCCGGCACGGCACTCACCGCAGCCGGTGGAGGCTCTCGGCAAGAGAGGGGCTGACGATTGTCCATTACCCTGTTGCACACCGCTGACTGGCAGATCGGAAAACAGTTCGCCAACGTACCGGGCGATGCGGGAGCAGCGCTGCGCCTGCAGCGTCTGGAGACGGTCGCCACCATCGCGCGGCTGGCGCGGGAGCGCCAGGTGGATGCGGTACTGGTGGCGGGTGATCTCTTCGACGACAACGCGGTATCGGACGAGACGTTGCGTCGTACCATGAACGCCCTGGCGCCGTTCGAGGGGCCTTGGGTGCTGCTGCCCGGAAACCACGACGCGGCGCTGGCGCAGAGCGCGTGGACCCGCCTGCGCTCCCTGGGCGTGGTGCCCAAGAACGTCGTCATCGCCGATACCGCAGAACCGGTGTCGCTGTGTGGCGGCCGGCTGATGCTGTTGCCGGCGCCCCTGCAGCGGCGCCACGATACCCGTGACCTCACCGCCTGGTTCGACGATTGCAACACCGATGCCGGCGTTTTCCGCGTGGGGCTCGCTCACGGTGCGGTCACCAACCGGCTGCCCGAAGCGGCCGAGGCGATGAACCCGATAGCCGACGATCGCGCCCGCACCGCCCGGCTCGACTATCTGGCGCTCGGTGACTGGCACGGAACTCTCGAGGTGGCGGAGCAGAGCTGGTACGCCGGCACCCCGGAGCCGGATCGCTTCAAGGAGAATGAGTCCGGCAATGTGTTGATGGTGACGCTGACGGCGCCGGGGGAACCGCCCCGGGTGGAGCGGGTTCCGGTGGGCCGTTACCGCTGGCGGCGGGAGCATTTCGAGCTCACCGATGAGCGCTCGCCCGAGCTGCTCGACGAGCGGCTGCGGAGGCTGGAAGATCCCGGGCGAACCCTGTTGCGACTCAAGCTCACCGGTGCCCTGAGTCTGGCGATGCGGGCGCGTCTCGACCGCCTGCTCGAAGC
>WFNS01000287.1 GCA_015488495.1 Gammaproteobacteria bacterium
AAATCCTCCAGCTCGCCGGCGAAGTATTTGTCGTAGGCCGCCATGTCGAAATGGCCGTGGCCGGAGAGGTTGAAGAACAGCACCCGGGATTCTCCGCTCTCCTTGCAACGGAGCGCCTCATCGATGACGGCACGGATGGCATGGTTGGATTCGGGTGCGGGAAGGATCCCCTCGCTGCGGGCGAACTGGACACCCGCCTCGAAAGTGGCCAGTTGCGGCACCGCGACCGACTCCACCAGCCCCTCATGGTGGAGTTGGGAGACCAGGGCGGAATCTCCATGGTAGCGCAATCCCCCGGCGTGGATCCCGGGAGGCACGAAGTCGTGCCCAAGGGTGTACATGAGCAGCAGTGGCGTCATACCGATGGCATCCCCGAAATCGTAAGCATAATGCCCCTTGGTGAGGGTGGGGCAGGAGGTGGGCTCCACGGCCACCAGCCGGACCGCCTTGCCAGCCGCCTTGTCGGCTAGGAACGGAAAGGCCACCCCGCCAAAATTGGAGCCGCCCCCACAGGGGGCAAAGATGGCGTCGGGATACTCTCCGATCTTCTCGAACTGCCTTTTCGCCTCCTGGCCGATGATGGTCTGGTGCAGCAGCACGTGGTTCAGTACCGAACCAAGCGCATAGTTGGTATCGTCGCGGGAAGCGGCCTCCTCCACCGCCTCGGAGATGGCGATGCCCAGCGATCCGGGCGAATCGGGATCCTCGGCCAGGATCTTTCTGCCCGCCTCGGTGCGATCCGAGGGGCTGGCCAGCACCTCCGCTCCCCAGGTGTGCATCATGGAGCGGCGAAACGGCTTCTGCTGATAGCTGACCTTGACCATGTATACCCGTACCTCCAACCCGAACATCTGTCCGGCCAGGGCCAGGGAAGAGCCCCACTGGCCAGCTCCGGTCTCGGTGGCGAGCCGTTTGATCCCTGCCTCCCGGTTGTAATAGGCTTGGGCCACGGCAGTGTTGGGCTTGTGGGAGCCGGCCGGGCTGACCCCCTCGTATTTGTAGTAGATACGGGCCGGCGTACCGAGCGCTGCCTCCAGTCGGTGGGCTCGATAGAGCGGCGAGGGCCGCCACAGGCGATAGACTTCCCGCACCGGCTCGGGGATCGGGATCCAGCGCTCCACGCTCACTTCCTGCTCGATGAGCGCCTCGGGAAAGATGGCCGCCAGCGCATCCGGGCCGATGGGTTTTCCGTCCGGCCCCAGCGGCGGCGCCGGCGGATTGGGCATGTCTGCCACCACGTTGTACCAGTGGCTGGGAATCTCGTTCTCGTCGAGCAGGATCTTGGTCTGCGGCATGGCTCTCTCCTCGGGTGGTTGGCTGTCTCGACTTTACCATTACCAGCGCCCTTTTCGAAGCCGACGCCAGCGCCCCGCCGTGGCCCATCGTGGCGGCTGGTAGAAGGTCTGCCGGATCTCCGGAATCCGGAAATCGGTGAAACTCCCGGGGGCGGCTCGGCGATGCCGCGGCGGCCTGCGAGAGGCCCACCGAAGCCACCCGAAAACGACTACTCTCTTCGCTCCAGCTGGGATACGTCCCGCACCGCCCCGCGGGCGGCAGAGGTGGTCATCGCCGCATAGGCCCGCAGGGCGGCACTCACCTGCCGCTGTCGGTCCCGCGGTTTCCATGCCTCTGCCCCCCTCGCCTCCATGGCGGCCCGCCGCTGCTCCAACTCATCGTCGGAGAGAGCCACCCGGATGGTGCGCGCAGGGATGTCGATCTCGATGACGTCCCCTTCCTCCACCAGGCCGATGGCCCCGCCCTCGGCCGCCTCGGGAGAGACGTGACCGATGGAGAGACCGGAGGTCCCGCCGGAAAAACGCCCGTCGGTGATCAGGGCACACGCCTTGCCCAGCCCCTTGGACTTGAGATAGCTGGTGGGATAGAGCATCTCCTGCATTCCCGGCCCACCGCGCGGCCCTTCGTAGCGGATGATGACGACATCCCCCGCTGCAATCCGGTCCCCAAGGATGGCCTCCACCGCCGCCTCCTGACTCTCGAAGATCCGGGCCGGACCGGAAAAGGTGAGGATGCTCTCGTCCACCCCGGCGGTCTTCACCACGCAGCCATCTTGGGCAATGTTTCCGTAGAGCACCGCCAGGCCGCCATCCTTGCTGTAGGCATGGGCCACGTCCCGGATACAGCCACAACTCCGATCGCGGTCCAGCTCCGGCCAGCGGTTCTCCTGGCTGAAGGCCTCCTGCGTGGGAACACGGCCCGGTGCAGCGCGAAAAAGCGTGTGCACCTGCTCGTCGCTGGTACAGCGGATGTCCCAGTGTTCAAGGGCATTCCCCAGGCTGGCACTGTGTACGGTGGGCACTTCCCGGTGAATCAGCCCGGCCCGGTCCAGCTCGCCGAGAATGGCCATCACGCCGCCGGCACGATGGACATCCTCCATGTGGTATTCCTGGGTCGCCGGTGCCACCTTGCAGAGATTGGGCACCCGGCGGGAGAGCCGGTCGATATCCGCCATGGTGAAGGACACCCCTGCCTCCTCCGCGGCCGCCAGCAGATGCAGAATGGTATTGGTCGATCCCCCCATGGCGATGTCCAGGGACATTGCATTCTCGAACGCCTCGAAGGTGGCGATGGAACGGGGCAGCACCGAGGTATCGTCCTGCTCGTAGTAGCGCTTGGCCAGCTCCACGATGAGCCGGCCCGCCTCGAGAAACAGCTTCTTGCGATCCCGGTGAGTGGCCAGCAGGCTGCCATTGCCCGGCAGAGCGAGCCCAAGGGCTTCCGTGAGACAGTTCATGGAGTTGGCGGTGAACATGCCGGAACAGGAACCGCAGGTGGGACAAGCGGAGCGCTCTATCTGGTCCACCGTCTCGTCGCTCTCTTCGGGATTGGCGGCGGTCACCATGGCATCCACCAGATCCAGGTGCAACTCCTTGCCATCGATCACCATCTTGCCCGACTCCATCGGCCCGCCGGAGATGAACACCGTGGGGATGTTGAGACGCAGCGCGGCGTTGAGCATCCCCGGCGTGATCTTGTCGCAGTTGGAGATACAGACCAGTGCGTCGGCACAGTGGGCGTTGACCATGTACTCCACCGAGTCGGCGATCAGCTCCCGCGATGGGAGCGAATAGAGCATCCCCCCATGTCCCATGGCGATACCATCGTCGATGGCGATGGTATTGAACTCCTTGGCCACACCGCCCGCCTGTTCGATGCGGTGAGCCACCAGCTGACCGAGATCCTTCAGGTGGACATGGCCGGGGACGAACTGCGTGAACGAGTTGGCCACCGCGATGATGGGCTTCTCGAAGTCGTCGTTCTTCATTCCCGTGGCCCGCCACAGGGCGCGGGCACCCGCCATGTTGCGGCCATGGGTGGTGGTTCGTGAGCGGTATTCGGGCATCATTGCACCTGCGATGGATTGAAAGGATAATTATAACCCATGCGGCGCCACCGGTTCACGACCGTCACGCCGTCCTTTGGTGACCCAAAACAATCGAAGATGCATCCCGACGCTCCCTCTTTCATCCCCTGGTTCCGTAACGCCGCCCCCTATATCAACGCCTTTCGCGGCCGCACCTTCGTCATTTCATTCTCCGGCGAGACCATCGAAGGGAAAGGGTTTCCCCACCTGTTGCACGACATTGCGCTGCTCGACAGTCTGGGGGTTCGGCTGGTGCTGGTGTTCGGTGCCCGGACCCGCATCGAACGGCTCCTGGCCGAGAGAGGAATAGAAAGCCGCTATCACCAGGGTCTGCGCATCACCGACCACAGCGCGCTGGAGGCCATCAAGACGGCGGTAGGAAGCCTGCAGCTCGAGCTCGAGGCGCTGCTCTCCATGGGGCTGCCCAATTCGCCGATGGCCGGCGCCTCCATCCGTATCGTGTCGGGCAACTTCGTCACCGCCCGGCCGCTGGGAATCCGGGATGGCATCGACCTTCGTCACACCGGAGAGGTACGACGCATCGACTCTGGCGCCATCTCGGCACAACTGGATGCCGGCAACATCGTATTGCTGCCACCGTTGGGTTACTCCCCCACCGGGGAGATTTTCAATCTCCGCGCCGAGCGGGTGGCCTCGGCGGCGGCCCGGGCCTTGGCGGCGGAGAAACTCATCTATCTGCTCGAAGAGGAGGGGCTCCGAACCCCGGAGGGCACTCCCGTTCGGGAGCTCACCGTGGGTGAGGCGGAGGAGCGATTGAAAAAAGAGGAACAGACCATCCCCGTCACCATCGCCGCCCCCCTGGCCTGCGCCATCGAGGCCTGCCGGGGAGGGGTGCGTCGCAGCCACCTGCTCGACAGCCGAATCGATGGTGCCCTGTTGCAGGAGCTGTTCACCCGCGACGGTTGCGGAACGCTGGTGGCGACGGAGCGTTTCGAGGGAATCCGCGCCGCCACCATCGAGGACGTGGGTGGAATCCTGGAGTTGATCACCCCCCTGGAGCAGGCAGGCATCCTGGTACCCCGTGACCGGGAGTGGCTGGAGATGGAGATCGATCACTTCTGTGTGGCGGAGCGGGACAACGCCATCATCGGCTGCATCGCCCTGCATCCCTTTCCCGATGAGAAGGTGGCCGAAGTCGCCGCCCTGGCGGTCCACCCGGACTATCGGGGAGAGGGGCGTGGCGAACGGCTTCTGGAGTTCGTGGAACAGCGGGCGCGCCAGCACGGCATCGAGCGCCTGTTCGTCCTCACCACGCACACCCCCCACTGGTTCCAGGAGCGGGGATACCGGATTGCGGCGGTGGAAGAGCTGCCGGTGACCCGCCAGGCGATGTACAACTACCAGCGCAATTCGCGCGTCTGTCTCAAGGTCCTGTGAGCAGGACGGAGCCGACCCGCTTCGTCCGCCCCTTTCTCAAGTGGGCAGGCAACAAATATCGGGTGCTGAAACACATCCTTCCCGAACTGCCGGCCGGAGAGTGTCTGGTGGAGCCGTTTGCCGGTTCCTGCGCCGTCTTTCTCAACACCGACTTCCCGCGCTACCTGATCAACGACGTCAATCCCGACCTGATCCAGCTCTACCGGCAGCTCCAGAAAGAGGGTGAACCATTCATCCGTTACGCACAAAGACTCTTCACCCCGCGAAACAACTGCGAAGAGCGCTACTACCAGCTGCGGGATCGCTTCAACACCACCACCAATCGCCGGGAGAAGGCCGCACTCTTCATCTACCTGAACCGCCACTGCTACAACGGCCTCTGCCGCTACAATCGATCCCATCGGTTCAATGTCCCGTTCGGACGCTACAAACGGCCCTATTTTCCGGGCAAAGAGATGCGGATCTTTCATGCCAAGGCCAAGCGGGCTGAGTTCGTCTGCCGGGACTTCCGGGAGATCATGGAGATGGCGCCTGCCGGGGGCATCATCTACGCCGATCCACCCTACATCCCGCTCAACGAAACCGCCCATTTCACCCGATACAGCAGCGAGGAGTTCAACCTCGAAGGCCAGAAGGATCTGGCCGAGCATGCATCCCGGGCGGCCCGGAGAGGGGTCCCGGTGCTGATCTCCAACCACGACACCCCCTTTGCCCGCCAGATCTACCGGGAAGCCGAGCTGCTCCATTTCCAGGTCCAGCGCTCCATCAGCTGCAACGGCAAACGGCGCAACGAGGTGGCCGAGCTGCTGGCACTCTACCGAGCGGCGGATTGACGGACCACCGGACAACCTTTTCCATGGGAGGACGCCGATGGAAAAGCCCGAGCCGCGTGCCGGCTACGCGGAGTCTTTGCTACCGGATCGCGTCGCTCGAAGATGTTTCGGTCGCCTGTTGGTCTATAATCATCTTCTCAAGAACCACTACAGGAGAGCGACATCGTGGAACACAAACTGCCCGAACTACCCTTTGCCAGGGAAGCGCTCGAGCCCCACATCTCGGCCGAAACCCTGCAGTATCACCATGGCAAGCACCATGCCGCCTATGTGGCCAATCTCAACAAGCTGATCCCCGGTACCGAGTTCGAGGATCTGCCGCTGGAGGAGATTGTGAAAAAGGCACCCGCAGGCGGGATATTCAACAACGCTGCCCAGGTATGGAACCACACCTTCTACTGGAACTGCCTGACTCCCGACGGTGGAGGTGAGCCGGGAGGCGCACTGGCCGACGCCATCCGGCAGCAGTTCGGCTCTTTCGAGGAGTTTCGGCAACGATTCTCCACCTCGGCGGCGACCAATTTCGGTTCCGGCTGGACCTGGCTGGTAAAGAATCCGGACGGCTCCCTTGGCGTGGTCAATACCAGCAACGCTGGCTGCCCGCTGACCGAAGGCTCCACCCCCCTGCTCACCATCGACATCTGGGAGCATGCCTACTACATCGACTACCGCAACGAACGCCCCCGCTACATCGAGTCGTTCTGGAAGCTGGTGAACTGGGAATTCGTCGCCGGCAACCTGTAAAAGCACAGCCCAGTCATAGGGTTAGATGGTAGTTGCAATATCATAACCTGTGCGGTATAATGCGAAATTCGGATGGCGGTCCCTGAACAGGACTGCCTTTTTGTTTTGGGGAGGATGAATCCGATGTCCAACCGACTCATGGACACCTACGCTCCTTTACCGGTCTCCTTCGAACGAGGAGAGGGCGCCTGGCTGTGGGATACCGAGGGAAACCGCTATCTCGATGCAGTGAGCGGTATCGCCGTGTGCAATCTCGGGCACGCCCATCCTGCCGTCAGTGAGGCGGTGTGCCAACAGGCGGAAAAACTGCTGCATACCTCCAACCTCTACCATATCCCCCTCCAGCAGGCGCTGGCCGAGTCGCTCACCCGCCTGGCCGGGATGGACAAGGCCTTCTTCTGCAATTCCGGGGCCGAAGCCAACGAGGCGGCGATCAAGCTGGCGCGCCTCTATGGCCACCAGAGAGGGGTCAAGACACCAACCATCATCGTCACCGACGGCAGCTTTCACGGCCGTACGCTGGCGACGCTCAGCGCCACTGGCAATCGCCGTATCCAGGCGGGATTCGAACCCCTGGTGCGCGGCTTCGTGCGCGTCGAATACAGCGATCTCGAAGCCATCCGCAATGTCGCCAAAAACGATCCGGACGTGGTCGCCGTGCTGGTGGAGCCGGTACAGGGGGAGGGAGGTGTCCGCGTGCCGGACGACGACTATCTCCCCGGCCTGAGGCAACTCTGCGATGAACAAGAGTGGCTGCTGATGCTGGACGAGGTGCAGACCGGCATGGGGCGCACCGGAAAGATGTTCGCCTTCCAGCACACCGCCATCGTTCCCGACGTGATGACCCTGGCTAAAGGGCTTGGGAACGGCCTGCCCATCGGCGCCTGCCTGGCCAGGGGCAAGGCGGCCGAGGTTTTCCAGCCCGGCAGCCACGCCACCACCTTCGGCGGCAATCCACTGGTCTGCAGCGGAGCGCTCGCGGTGATCCGGACACTGGAAACGGAAGGGATCCCCTCCCGGGCCGCCGGTCTGGCCACACGCATGCTGGAGCGTTTCCGGGAGACGCTCGCCGATCTGCCCCATGTCCGGGAGATCCGCGGCAAGGGGATGATGTTCGGCCTCGAGCTGGATCGCCCCTGCGGTGAACTGGTGGCCAAGGCGCTGGAAGCCCGTCTGCTGATCAACGTCACCGCCGGCAATGTCATCCGGCTGCTGCCGCCACTGATCCTGAGTGAAACGGAGGCGGATGAACTGGTGGACCGGGTCTGCCGGCTGATCGAGGCGTTTTCCTCCCTGGACAGCGAAGCAGCATGAGAAAACCGCGTCACTTCCTCAGCCTGAACGATCTCTCTCCCGAGGAGCTGCAGCGACTGCTCGGGCGGGCCATCGAGCTCAAGGCCATGCTCCGGCGGGGAGAACGTTACGAACCCCTCCAGGGCAGGGTGATGGGGATGATCTTCGAGAAGTCCTCCACCAGGACCCGGGTCTCGTTCGAAACCGGTATGGTACAGTTCGGCGGACACGCCATCTTCCTCTCCCCCCGCGACACCCAGCTGGGGCGGGGAGAGCCCATCGAGGACAGCGCCCGGGTGCTCTCCCGCATGGTGGACGTGATCATGATCCGCACCTTCGAGCACGAAAAGATCCAGCAGTTCGCCGATCACTCCCGGGTGCCGGTGATCAACGCCCTCACCGACCGCTACCACCCTTGCCAGCTGCTGGCCGACATGCAGACCTACCTGGAACAGCGCGGAGCGATCCAGGGACGGACGGTCGCCTGGATCGGTGATGGCAACAACATGTGCCACTCCTATATCAACGCGGCGCGGCTGCTGGATTTCCGGCTGCGCATCGCCTGTCCCGCCGGGTTCGAGCCGGAGGACGCCATCCTGGCGGAGGGGGGTGAAAGGATCACCCTGCTGCGGGATCCGCTGCAGGCGGCGGAAAACGCCGATCTGGTGGTCACCGACGTCTGGGCCAGCATGGGACAGGAGGAGGAGCAGTCACGCCGTGCCGAAGCCTTCGCCGCCTACCAGGTCACCGAAAGCGTCATGGCCACAGCCAAACCGGACGCGCTGTTCATGCACTGCCTGCCGGCCCACCGTGGCGAGGAGGTGGCAGCTGCGGTGATCGACGGGCCCCAGAGCGTAGTCTGGGAGGAAGCGGAAAACCGCCTGCACAGCCAGAAGGCGCTGCTCGAACTGCTGCTGATCGACTGATTGGTTGCCGAAGCAACAACCGTTCCGAATTCCGCAAAAGCGTACTGGACGACGTTCCGGCCGGGTCGATTTGGCCTTCACCGGTTCAACGTTGCTATACTGTGGAAAAGGGAATCCCGGCCGGAATGGAAGAAAATGTCAAGATCGGAGCGCATCAAGGCCGATATAGGATTCCACGAAAAGATGTTTTTCGCCGCTTTGGCAGGCGTAATGGCACTTACCGGCTGGCTGGTGTCTAACTACGAACAGGCACCCACCTGGATGGTATTCCTCGGAGTGTGCGGCATGATTGGCGCATCCGTTTTCGGAATCTTCCAGTACCGCCGGATAAAACGGCTCATCGTGGAGTTGGAGAAATGCTGAACACCTTGTTGATGGTCATTGCCAGTCTGATCTTCGTCGCCTTCTGGGCCTATCTGGCATGGGATTCCTATCGGGATCTGAAAAAACCGGCGCCAAAGCCCCGACGCAAGCGACCCGTCTGAAACATCCCCATCCGGACGCGGGTTACCTCTTTGCCAATCGAACGAGACGCACCAGCGAATCGAAAACGCGGCAAGAACCACGCCGCAGCAAGCTGAACAAATCGTCACGACCAGTTCGCCGCGCCACCACGAACGGCGCGGCGAAGCCCTGTTCATTTCCGCTTGCTGCGCCGCAGGCGTGACAGCAGACGCCGTGCCATCTCGCCAAACATCTCGGTCTGGGTGGGGTGGGGATGAATCGCTTCCGCCACCTGCTCGAGCGTCATCCTGCCCGAGACCATCATCACCCCTTCTCCAATCAGCGTGTCGGCATGATCGGCGAGGAAGTGGACTCCGACGATGCGGTGGGTAGCCTTGTCCACCACCATCTTCAGCATGCCGTGGGTCTCGTTGGTAATCATCGCCTTGGCATCGATACTCATGGGCATCTTCACCTCCACCGCATCGATCCCCTTGGCCTTGGCCTGATCCATCGAGAGACCGACGAAGGCCGCCTCGGGGCGGGTGAAGATGACGCCGCAGTCCAGATCCTGGTCGTATTGCGCATTCTCTCCCAACAGATTGGCAGCGGCCACCCGCCCCTGCTGGCCCGCGGTGTGGGCCAGCATCAGCCCACCGATCACATCACCGACGGCAAAGATGTGCGGGACGCTGGTACGGCAACGGGAATCGGCCTTGATGACACCGTTCTCCACGGCCACCCCGGCCGCTTCGAGCTGCAGCGGCTCCAATACCGGCCGCTTGCCGGTGGCCATCAACACCCGCTCGCAGCGGTACTCGTGCGTCTCCCCTTCGGCGTCCTCGTAGCAGACGGTCATGGCGCCGGGCTCCCCCTGGATCCGGATCACCTTGACCGAGGTATGCAGGGTGAGGTTGGGGTCGTCGTTGAGCACCGCCGTGAGCTGCCGGGCGATCTCCGGCTCCACCTCGGCCAGCACCCGGTCCTGCCCTTCCAGCAGGGTGACCTCGGTGCCGAAGTCCTGGAAGATCTGCGCCATCTCCATGCCGATGGCACCACCACCGATCACCGCCATCCGCTTCGGTACGCCGTCCAGATTCCAGACGGTATCGGAGGTGAGCACGCCCCCATTTTCGAGACATTCCCGGGCACCCGGGATGGGCGGCACGAAGGGCGGGGCACCGGTGGCGATGACAGCGGCACCGAAGGTGATGTGCTCTCCCCTGGAGCCGTCGCCCGGCATGGCCCGCCGATGGGGATTCTCGCGGTTGCCTGAGGTATCCACGAACAGGCGGTGTTCGTCCTCGAAGCGGGCAAAGCCCTGGATATACTTGATCTTCACTCCGGTGTCGGTCTTCAGCGCCATCTCACCACGGCTCTCCAGCACGTGGCGGCGGGTCTTCTCCAGCTTCTCCCAGTTCAACCGTGCGCCGGTGGTCCCCTCGACCCCGAGATGTTCATCGTTGGCGCGATCGCGGATCCGATCCGCCGCAGCCCGCCATGCCTTCGACGGGATACAACCGCGCCACAGGCACTCCCCGCCGGGAAAGGGGGCATCGTTGATCATGGCCACTTTGAGTCCGTGACTCGCCAGATCCCGGGCGCAATCCTCACCCCCCGGTCCACCACCGATGACCACCACGTCGTAGTCCCAATCCCCCTCCGGGATGGCCGGGCCAACGGGCCCCATCCATGCCTCGGGTTGTTCGATCTTCTCTTTCAGGGTGTTGAGAAACAGCGCCACTTCGGCCCCGTTGACCACCCGATGATCGGCGGTGACGGTGAGAGGCATGCCCTCCGGACCGGCGGTGGCGATGGCCAGAATGGCCGCTGTACCCGGCGTGGGAATGGCATCGAAATAGCTCACCCCCAGCATTCCCATGTTGGAGACCATGAAGGTGGGATTGGCATACTCTTCCGGAGAGAGCCGCCGCTTGCGGGCACGGGTCACCAGATCGCCCCATGCCTCATTGAGCTCCTCCAGAGTGCGGGATTCGCAGTGGCGCAACACCGGCACCACAAGGCCGCCCCCCTCCGCGGAGACCGCCATGCCGATATCCACTTGATCGCGCTCCACCAGCCTGTCCACCGGCTGATAGCACCAGTTGATGGAGGGATGTTTACGGATCGC
>WFNS01000288.1 GCA_015488495.1 Gammaproteobacteria bacterium
CCGAACCTGCTGATTGCACCGGTGGTGGAGAACATCGGCTTGATGGATTTTCATCGTGCCGCCGAGGCGATCGAGGAAGGGGCCCGGGCGGTGAAAAGAATCGATGCTCAATTGCCCCTGTTTCTGCGGGGAGTGGTTACCTGATATCTGGAGGGGGCTGCCATGCCGGACAAATTGTTGATCATCATGTCGAACAGCGATCCATCCAGTTCCTGCGAGCTCGCTCCCCCTTTGCTGCAGGCGTCGATGGCCGCGACGATGGAGTATGATGTGGAAGTGATCCTGACCGGCCGTTCCAGCGAACTGGCCAGGAAAGGAGTGGCGGAGCGGGTGGCCATACAGTCGGGCAGCAGTCGCACGATATACGACGTGATTCGCGAGGCCGCTGATGCCGGAACTGTGTTCAAGGTGTGTTCTACTACCCTGGAAGCGGCGGAGGGTGAACTTATCCCGGAGATCAGGGAGGCGGTGGGCGCGGCCTACCTGATCAGCGAGGCGATGGACCCTGACACGGTGACCTTCACCTACTAGCTCCATCGTTATGTTCAAAATAGCCCTTGACACAACGTACGTATTATCGTACGGGTATGGGGGAGGTAACTATCATGACTATTTTGAATGCCACGGAAGCTCGTTCCAGCCTGTACACCCTGATCGATGAGACTGCGGAAACTCTTCACTTGCTCTCTGTTCCAGGAATGAGAGAGTCGATAAAAGAGGGGATGAAGGAAGATATTTCGGAATTGTCCAAGGAGCTCGATTGGTGAGCCGGGAGTTACGATATACCAGGCAAGCACAGAAGGATGCAAAAAAATATCGGCTTACGGCTTGAAGAAAAGAGCTCAGGCGCTTTTGGATTTGGTTGAAAAAGATCCGTATCAAAATCCACCACCATATGAGAAGCTGGTAGGTGATTTGTCCGGTGTATATTCACGAAGGATCAACATTCAACATAGACTGCTCTATCAAGTTTATGAGGAAGAGCACGCCATAAAAGTCATTCGTCTATGGACGCACTACGATTAAATCCTGAGCATGACCAGGTCCAGCAGGCCCGCAAGGTCGTTTCATTTTCGCCCGAAAAAGGCGATCCGCTCTACGGCCCGCTGATGTAGGTCGATCGACGTCATGACCCCGCAACAGGCATACGAGGTCTATCGGCAGGCGGAAACTCTTTGTTCCGCCGAGGCCGTCGATGCGGCACTGGATCGGATGGCATCGGAGATTACCGCCGTCCTGGCCGACAAGAATCCCCTGGTTCTCTGCGTGATGACCGGTGCCGTGGTGGTTACCGGACAGCTGCTTACCCGGCTCGATTTTCCGCTGCAACTCGACTATATCCACGCGACCCGATATGGGGCGGAGACCCGTGGTGGGGCGATCCGCTGGCTGGCGAGACCGCAGAGCCCGTTGTCGGGCCGTGCGGTGCTGGTGGTGGACGATATCCTCGACGAGGGACATACGCTGGCGGCCATCATGGAGTATTGTCGGGAGGAGGGGGCCGCCGAGATCCATCTCGCCGCCTTGGTGGAGAAACGGCACGGGCGCAAGGCCCCGGGATTGCAGGCGGATTTCGTGGGGCTGGAGGTGGAAGACCGCTATGTATTCGGGTTCGGAATGGATTACAAGGGCTATCTGCGCAATCTTCCGGGGATCTTCGCGGTAAAGGAGGGTGGAAGTGACTGAGACGGCAATCATCGGCGGGACCGGGTTGACCTCCCTGAATGGCCTGGAGATCGTACGGCGGGAGGTGGTCAATACGCCTTATGGTGAACCCTCCGGGCCGCTGATCCATGGCGAGTTGCAGGAGCACCGCGTGGTGTTTCTGCCGCGCCACGGTTCGGGGCACACCATTCCACCCCACAAGATCAACTACCGCGCCAACATCTGGGCGCTGAAGAGCATCGGCGTGGAGAAGGTGATCGCCGTCAATGCGGTGGGTGGAATCGCGCCTGAGTATGCCCCCGGAAAGCTGGCGTTTCCCGACCAGATAATCGATTACACCTGGTCGCGTATCAACACCTACTTCGAGGAGGGGCTGACCGATGTGGTACACATCGATTTCACCCACCCCTACTGCGAGGAGTTGCGCGCCTTGTTGATCTGGGCTGCCGGGGAGGCGGGGCTGGAGAGTGTCCATTCCGGAACCTACGGGGCCACACAGGGCCCCCGGCTGGAAACTGCAGCGGAGATCGATCGGATGGAGCGGGACGGTTGTCACATGGTGGGAATGACCGGTATGCCGGAAGCGGCGCTCGCCCGGGAACTGGATCTCTGCTACGCCGCCTGCGCAGTGGTTGCCAACTGGGCAGCCGGCAGGGGGAGTGGGGAGGGTATCTCCATGGGATTGATCAAACAGCATCTCCGTGAAGGGATGCAACAGGTGTGTCGCCTGTTGGGAGAGGTGGTGCCCCACCTTTGAGCCCGGATATTTCACCGGTGAAGCATTCGCGGGCCAGGGACCGGTTGCCCGGTGGATCGTTCAGCCTCTGGTTCTTATGAGGACGTAGAGTGCACCGGTGCCGCCATCTTCCGGTCGGGCGGAGCAGAACGCCAACACCTCGTCACGCCGACGGAGCCAGTGGTTGACCTGATTCTTCAGTACCGGTTTCTGCTGTCTCGAACCCAGCCCCTTGCCGTGAATGATACGTGCGCAGGAGATCCCTTCCGTCTGACAGAGACGGAGGAAATCGGCTATCGCCCGTTGAGCTTCCGGCACCGTCATACCGTGCAGATCCAGCTCGAGACGGCGACTGAAGCGGCCCCGTCGCAGTTTGCGCAGTACGGTATGCTGGATGCCCTCACGGAGGAACAGCAACTCGTCGCCTCTCTCCACCTCGGCAAAATCCACTGGGGCTGTCATCATCTCATGCAGCACCCGCTGCTCGTCCGCCTCTCTCTGGCGGGGGAGGGGTGATGGGGGATGTCTTGGTGGGGTGAATCGGTTCTCATCGAGCCGTAATGGGCGGACCCCTTTCATCGCCTCGCGGAAAAGGCGGGTATCGTCGCCGACGGAAGGCTTTTTTTGGTTGCTCATCGAAAGGATTTCCAGCTTTGGTCGCTTGCCTTTTCCCCGTGCGAGAGTTCGGCAGGCAAACCGCGATGAATGGACCAGTATTGGCGCCAGGGAGCTGCGGTTACTGTTTGGCCTCTAGTATGCGAAAATAACGCGGTTTTCTCCAGCGGACGTGCGGATAGAAGATAGCCTAGATGAAAATCCTGGTCAGTAACGACGATGGATACCACGCCGAGGGTATCATTGCTCTAGCCGATGCCCTGTCGGAGCTGGCGCATGTGACCGTGGTGGCGCCCGATCGGGATCGCAGCGGGGCCAGCAACTCCCTCACCCTGGATAACCCGATTCGCGCCTTTCGGCAGGAGAACGGATTCTATCGCGTAGAGGGGACTCCCACCGACTGTGTCCATCTGGCGGTGACCGGTCTGCTGGAAGAGGAGCACGATATGGTGGTGGCTGGCATCAACGCCGGTGCCAATCTGGGCGACGATGTGCTCTATTCCGGAACCGTCGCTGCAGCCACCGAGGGGCGATTTCTTGGGCTCCCGGCAATGGCGGTCTCGCTGGCAGGTCATGAGTCGAAGCACTACCAGACCGCCTGCATCGTCGCTCGCAAGCTGGTGGGACAGCTCAGACGCGAGCCCTTGCCGGCCGATACCATCCTGAATGTCAACGTTCCCGATCTGCCGTGGGAGGAGATTGCGGGATTTGAGGTGACACGTCTGGGACACAGGCACAAGGCGGAACCTATGATCGAGGATGTGGATCCACGAGGCAGGCGGATCTTCTGGGTGGGGCCGCCAGGCGGAGAACAGGATTCCGGTCCGGGCACCGATTTTTTTGCCATCCGCAACAAGCGGGTCTCCATCACCCCACTGCAAGTGGACCTTACGTGCTATACGGCGCTGGATGGCCTGGCGCGCTGGGTGGAAAAACTGCAATGAACCGCCACGTTCACACCGGGATCGGCATGACTTCGCAGCGAACCCGTGACCGGCTGGCCCAGCAGCTGCGCCAGCGGGGCATTCGGGACAGCGCAGTACTCTCGGTGATGCGCTCCGTTCCCCGCCATCTGTTCGTGGACGAGGCGCTGGCCAGCCGGGCATACGAGGAGACGGCACTCCCCATCGGGCATGGCCAGACTATCTCCCAACCCTATCTGGTCGCCTTCATGACGGAGGCGCTGCTGAACGGGCGCCCTTGCCACAAGGTGCTGGAGATAGGAACCGGATGTGGTTATCAGACGGCCGTCCTGGCGCAGCTGGTGGAGGAGGTGTACAGCATCGAGCGGATCGCTCCCCTCCTGCACAAGGCGCGCATCCTGCTGCATCGCCTCAATATCTATAACGTGCAGATGAAGGTGGGTGACGGGAGTAGGGGCTGGGAGCAGCCGGGTCCCTATGATGGTATTCTGGTGGCCGCGGCGGCGCCGGAAATCCCGGAGCCGCTGCTGCTTCAGCTTGCCGAAGGGGGGCGGATGGTGATTCCGGTGGTTACGGCCGATGGTGAACAGGAGCTGTTGCGCATCACCCGGCGGGGGAACGAGTGTCACTGCGAGACGCTGGAGAGTGTCAACTTCGTCCCACTGGTCCGGGGTTGACTGTTGAGGCCAATAGATTATTGTCGCGGCAATAATAAATCGAATGTCCGAGAAATCGCAGGTTGAAACGGCTGTCGTCCCGGGTGTATATCTCCTGCAGGAGTTTCGGCCGTAAAGGGTCACCGGCCCGTTTTCATCGAATCGACGGAGGTAGGGGTGAAGCTGTTTTCTTCTCTGTATGGGCGGGTGATGCAGTGGGCGAGGCATCCGCGCGCGCCTTGGTTTCTCGGCGGATTGAGTTTTGCGGAATCCTCCTTTTTCCCCGTTCCTCCCGATGTCATGCTGGCCCCGATGGCGCTGGCCAGGCCGGAGCGGGCGATGCGGTATGCCTTGTTGACCACATTGGCCTCCGTGGCCGGCGGTATCCTTGGCTACGTACTTGGCATATTCTTTTTCGAACTCATCGAACCGTTGCTGCATGAGTCCGGGTACTGGCCCAAGTTTGAGCAGGCGCGCCACTGGTTCGATGTCTACGGCTTCTGGGCGATCCTGATTGCGGGTTTCTCACCCATTCCCTACAAGGTCTTCACCATTGCGGCCGGTGCCATGGCGATGCTGTTTCTGCCATTTGTGGTAGCATCGATCATAGGTCGCGGGATGCGATTCTATCTGGTGGCGTTACTGATGAAATGGGGTGGCGAGCCAATGGAGAAGCGGTTGCACAGTTACGTCGATTATCTGGGCTGGGCGACAGTGGCCGTTGGAGCAGTTGCTTATCTCGTGTTGAAGAATCAATGACAGGCTATTGTCTTGCAAGGTGAATCTCGTTCCGGCCGCTGTTTCGTTCCCGATTCCCCGAATGAGAGAACCATGAAGTACCGACTGTTCATGGCGTGGATACTCCTTTCCGCGTTGCTCGGTGGCTGTGCCAGTGAACCAGTGTTGGTCGGCGATCGTGGTTCCCGGCTGGAGTGGCACCCCCGTTATCACACCGTGGAGCCAGGGGATACCCTCTACTCCATTGCGTGGACTTATGGCCAGGACTATCGGCTGGTTGCGCAGTGGAACGGGCTCTCTCCCCCCTATACCATCTATCCTGGCCGACGTATTCGGATCGCACCGCCCCCCGATTTCGCAAAATGGCGCGGGCGAGGAAAGGGATCAGCAAACGGAACAAAATCGGTCGAGGCGCCGGCTGCACCGCCTCCCCAGGCAAAGGCATATCCGCGCCAGAGAAGGGAGATGTCACCACCGGTCGGGAGACCGCTGTCCGTTCCGGCTCCGGAATCTCCAGCCCGGCCTGCGGCAAGGGGCGCCTCTCCCATCGAATGGCAGTGGCCGGTCTCGGGGAGGCCCAAGCTGATCACCAATGGTTCCGGACAGCTTCGTTCCGGTATCGATATCAAGGGACGTCGGGGGCAGCCGGTCTATGCAGCTGCGGCGGGAAAGGTGGTCTACAGTGGCAGTGGACTGATCGGTTACGGAAAGCTTATTATTTTGAAACACGACAATCACTATCTGAGCGCCTATGCGCACAATTGGGAACTGCTCGTCAAGGAAGGTGAGCAGGTAGCGAAGGGGGCGCAGATTGCCAAAATGGGTAGCAGCAGCGCAGATCAGGTGATGCTCCACTTCGAGATTCGGCGGAATGGAAAACCTGTCGATCCGCTACGTTACCTGCCAAAGTATTAGGGAAAGGAGAATATGACGGGAAATCGTGAGACTCCTACAGAGTGGGAAAATGAGGATGTGGAGCCGGGGGATGAGAAGTCCAGGGACGCGGTATCCTCTCTGGTGGAAGAGCCACTCCCGGAAGCAGAGGTCGATCCGTTGGAGCCCACATTTGCCGCTGCTCCCCCTGAGAAACAGCTGGATGCCACCCATCTCTATCTGAACGAGATCGGATTTTCGCCGCTGCTGACAGCGGAAGAGGAGGTCCACTATGCCCGTCTTGCGCAAAAGGGGGATGAGGGCGCGCGAAATCACATGATTGAGAGCAATCTTCGCTTGGTGGTGAAGATTGCCCGGCGCTATCTCAACCGGGGACTGCCATTGCTGGATCTCATCGAGGAGGGCAATCTCGGCCTCATTCGGGCGGTGGAAAAGTTCGATCCGGAGCGCGGGTTTCGTTTCTCGACCTACGCCACCTGGTGGATTCGCCAGACCATCGAGAGGGCGATCATGAATCAGACCCGAACCATCCGTCTGCCCATTCACGTGGTCAAGGAGCTCAATGTCTATCTGCGAGCAGCCCGGCATCTTGCCCAGATGGAAGGAGGGGAGCCCAGCCCCGAAGAGATAGCCCGCTTCCTCGACAAATCCCCGGAGGAGGTCTCGCGAATGATGGGCTTCAACGAGCGTATCGCATCGGTGGACGAGCCGCTTGGTCGGGATACGGAGAAGTCCATGCTGGAGTCCATCCCCGATGAGGGCAACATAGACCCCGCCAAGATTCTTCAGGATGACGACATGCAGAATCACCTGGAGGTGTGGCTGTCGCAATTGAACGAGAAGCAGCGAGAGGTGGTTACCCGCCGTTTCGGGCTGGATGGTCAGGGGATCTCTACCCTGGAGGAAGTTGGCAAGAGCATCGGTGTTACCCGGGAGCGTGTGCGGCAGATCCAGATGGAAGCGTTGCGTCGTTTGCGGCAGATTCTGGAGAAGGAAGGTTTTTCGGTGGAAACGCTGTTCGAGTAGTTTCTGCCCTCTGTCTGTCTTTTTCCCTTCATCGGTGCAGCAGCCTTCGGCTGGCACCGGGTGCAAAACGGCGGCGATGCCGAAGTGTCGGAAGCGCGTGGAGATCGCCGCCAAATAGTCAGCCCTCTTTTTTCCACTTTTTCGTTTACAATCATTGTCTTGTCGGGTGACAAATATAGGTCGTCATCGTCGGAATGGTGACGAATTTTCCATTGCCGCTTTTTTTGCATGCTTTTTATTTGATTTCATGCTATTAGGGTTGTTTTCTAACTTGCGGTATGGACTATTTGGGAACGGGGTAGCTCGGACGATAAGCGTATGCTGATAATATGATGTCACTGCTGTCTCTATTTGGCGACACACTGCTAGTTCAATATTTACAATATGTTATAAATCATCCAACAAGTTACATGTTGCCGTTTGGCGACAGGAAAGGTTGTGTGGCTGCGAGTCTGAATTATAAATATTCACATAACCAACTGAAATGTAAGCATAAAGCATAAGTGGCACGTCATGTGCTATTGTCTGGGTAGATTGGCAACGGGCCTCGGCCGTTACGGGAAAGGAGTTCTCGGTGAAGACGGCTCGATTCAAACCGAAGAGCGGGTTTGAAATGTTCATTGGAGTTTGGCCGGTCGCCGATCGGTTATCTGTTAAAGGTAGATGTCTTTCTACGCAAGGACGCGGGCTCCCCGCACCCCCCCAGGGGAGGGCCAAGGATGGCCTTTTTTACCTGCCTGCGTCACATTTTCCTCTTTTTCGGCTTGCCTGCGAACGGGAATATGAATACAGTTCTCGTTTTATGCGTTTGCGTGTGAAAAGGTAAAGGCTGCTTTCTTGATCGTCGAAGGTGAATTTAGCTGGCCGGTTCGGGTCTATTACGAAGATACCGACAGCGGAGGGGTGGTTTACTATGCCAACTATCTCAAATTCATGGAGCGCGCTCGTACGGAGTGGCTGAGGAAATTGGGATACGAGCAGGTCAGGTTGGGCGAAGAGGGCCTGATCTTCGCGGTACGTCGGGCCGAGCTGGACTATCTCAAGCCGGCACATCTCGACGATCGGTTGCAGGTGAAGAGCTACGTATACGATTGTGGTCGTGTTAGCATCGATTTTGAGCAGAATATCTATCGGAAGGAAGAACTGTTGTGTCGGGGGCGAGTCAGGATCGTCAGTCTTGATGCCGGGACCTTCCGACCCCGGGCGCTTCCCACCCGGATGCGGGAAACCATCCAGCCTGCCACCGGCACCGATGTAAAGGAATCCCGCTGAATGACTTCCGAACTGTCTCTGGCCCACCTGGTGCTCAACGCCAGCATCCCGGTACAAGTGATCATGATGATCCTGCTGCTGGCATCCATCTATTCCTGGGGGTTGATACTCTACAAGCGTCGTACACTTTCTCGGGCCCGGCGCGCGGCGCAAGCCTTCGAGGAACGTTTCCGATCGGAGCAGCGGATGAGCGATCTCTACAATCGCGCGCTGCGCTCATCGGAACGGCTGGGAGCCATGGCCTCGATCTTCGAAGCGGGCTACAAGGAGTTTCTGTTCCAACGCCGCCAACCGGTGTTCGACCGGGAGATGCTGAAAGACAATGCCGCACGGGTGATGAGGCTCGCCATGAATCGGGAGCTGGAGAAGTTGGAGGCCAACATCTCCTCTCTGGCAACCATCGGTTCGGTGAGCCCCTACGTGGGACTGTTCGGGACCGTGTGGGGAATCATGTCTTCGTTTACCGCCTTGGGAAATGTGCAGCAGGCGACGCTGGCCATGGTGGCACCAGGGATTGCGGAGGCGCTGTTCGCCACGGCGATGGGCCTGTTCGCGGCGATTCCCGCGGTCATCTCCTACAATCGCAGCACCGCCGAGATAGAGCGGCTGGCGAACCGGTATGACAACTTCATCGAAGAGTTCATCTCCATTCTGCTGCGTTTCAACCAGCCGAAAGGAGGCGAACAGCCGGTTGTCCCATGAGTCAGCGACGTGTCCGCAAGCGCCCCATCGCAGAGATGAACGTGGTGCCTTACATCGACGTCATGCTCGTGCTGCTGGTGATTTTCATGATCACCGCGCCGTTGCTGACCCAAGGGGTCAAGGTGGATCTGCCTCAAGTGACGGCAGAGCCCATCGAGGAGAGCAACAAGGAACCCCTGGTGGTCACCGTGAATGGCGCGGGAGAGCTGTTTCTCAACCTGGGAGACAAGGCAGATCAGCCCGTGGACGAGCAGACCCTGATGGAGCGGGTCGCCGCGGTGATGAGGCGCCGGCCCGATGTGCCGGTTTTACTGCGCGGGGACAAGAACGTGGAGTACGGTGCGGTGGTTCGGGCGATGGCGCTGTTGCAGCGGGCCGGCGCCCCCAGTATCGGGATGGTTACCGAAACACCCTTCACCGACAATCGGCGATAGGAGGGGACGGCGGCGCGTCATGAGGCGTTACTGGGTTCTTGCAGCGCTGCTTCATGTGGGACTCATTGGCGCATTGCTGATTCGGTTCGATTGGTGGCAGACGGAAACGCCTGGGGCACCGCCGGCGATCCAGGCAACCCTGGTGAACGAGTCGGAGCTGAAATCTCCCGCCAGGGTGGAGAAGAAGCGCGACGAGGAACGCCAGAGGCAGGAGCTGGAGCGCAAACGGCAGCAGGAGGCCGAGAGAAAGCGACAGGAAAGATTGAAGGCCGAGGAGGCGAAGCGACGGCAGGAGGAGCAGGCGAGACGCGAGGAGGCCGAGCGGCAGAAGCGCATCGCTCTGGAGAAGGAGAAGCGCCGCAAGGCCGAAGAGGAGAAACGTCGCAAGCTCGAAGAGGAAGAGCGCAAAAGGGCCGAAGAAGAGAAGCGTCGCAAGGCCGAAGCGGAAAAACGGAGAAAGGCAGAAGAGGCCAAGCGCAGGAAAGCGGAAGAGGAGAAACGCAAAAAGGCCGAGGCGGAACGGAAGCGTCGGGAAGCGGAGCGCAGGCGCCGTGAGGAGGCTCTGAAGAGTCAGCTGGCGGAGGAAGAGGCGTTCCTGGAAGGAGAATCCCGGCGCAAGAACCAGGCATTGATCGCCCGCTACATGGCCAAAATCCAGGCCAAGGTGGAGAATGGGTGGCTGGAGCCCCCAACGGCCAAACCCGGGATGTCCAGTACCGTGCGGATCCGTTTGGCACCCAGTGGTGAGGTGCTGGTGGTGGCGACGGTAAGAAGCAGTGGTGACAGCGTTTTCGATCGCTCGGTGGAGGCTGCGGTGCGAAAGGCCTCTCCCCTGCCGCTGCCTCCCGATCCGAACATGTTGCCCGGTTTTCCGGAGCTGAATTTCAATTTCAAGAAGTAGTGTCTGAGATCATGAAGTCAAGACGACAGTTTTCCGTATTGAGGGCGTTGTTGCTCTGCTGCTGTCTGTTCGCGGCGGGAGCGGCCCATGGGGTGCTTACCATCGAGATTACCCAGGGCGTGAGGGGCGCAATGCCTATTGCCATCGTGCCCTTTGGCTGGAGTGCTCCCAGTACGCCGCCGGAGCGGATGGCCAGCATCATCGGCGCGGATTTGGCTCGTAGCGGATATTTCGCTCCCCTGGCGGAGGCGGACCTGCCCAGCAGGCCCCACGAAGCGGCGGCGGTGCGTTTCCCCGACTGGCGCATGGTGCGGGTGGACAATCTGGTGATCGGCAGTCTGCAGCTGCTGGGTCCGGACAGCTATCAGGTCAAGTTCCACCTGTTCGACGTCTACAAGGGGAAGTCCTTGGCGGGTTACAGTTTTCGCACCAACCGTCAGGGCCTGCGCCGGGTCGCGCACCAGATCAGCGATATCATCTACGAGAAGCTGACCGGCCGGAAAGGGGTGTTCAGCACCAGCATCGCCTATGTCACCGCCATTCGCAAAGGGAATTCGTTCAGTTACGCGCTCTCTGTTGCCGATGCGGACGGCTACAACGAGCAGGTGATCCTGGATGCGCCACAGCCGCTGATGTCTCCCGCCTGGTCTCCCGATGGCCAACGTCTCGCCTACGTGAGTTTCGAAACGGGCCGCTCGGCCATCTACATACAGGATGTCGGAACCGCCAAGCGCACCCGTGTGGCCAGCTTCAAGGGGATCAACAGTGCGCCCGCCTGGTCCCCGGATGGGCGCAAGCTGGCGTTTACTTCGTCGAAGAATGGAAACGCGGACATCTACGTTCTGGATCTGGGCAGCCGCAAGGTGACCCGCATCACCACCAGCAGGGCCATCGATACCGAGGCGGCCTGGTCTCCCGATGGCGGCTCCATCGTATTCACTTCGGATCGGGGAGGAAGTCCCCAGATTTACCAGGTTTCCATAGGACCCTCTGGTCCTACCGGCAGACCGAGGCGTGTCACCTACGAGGGTAGCTACAACGCCCGTGCCTCCTTTTCTCCAGATGGCAGTAAACTGGTGATGGTGCATGGTGACCGCGGACGCTTTCAGATCGCCGTTCTCGAATTGAAGAGCGGTCAGTTGACCATCGTAGCGGATACCCGCCTGGGTGAGTCACCCACCTTTTCCCCCAATGGCGACATGGTGCTCTATGCCAACGAGGTGAAAGGCAGGGGAGTGCTGGAGGTGGCGTCGGTGGACTCCCGATCTCACCAGCGGCTGAGGTTTGCCAGGGGCGACGTCCGTGAGCCGGCATGGTCTCCCATGCCCTGATTCCAACCCGATTCAACAACAGGAGTAAAACGATATGAAAAATCTGTTCTACTGGATGAGCATAATGCTCTTCACCGCAGGGGTGGTTGGCTGCAGCGCCACGGCCCCCGTGGAGCAGGGCGAGGTATCGACGCCTTCGGCCCGCGGTGCTGCCGATCAGCTCGAAGGGCGGGGCATGGTGCGCGACGATGCCAGCCGTGGCAAGGCGCTGGACGAGGGCTCTCTGTTGTCGCGTACCACCATCTATTTTGCTTTCGACAGCAGTGAGATCGCGCCGGAGTTCCGCGATCTGCTTCGGGCCCATGGCAAGTATCTGGCTTCTCATCCCGAAATTCGCATCACCATCGAGGGGCATACCGATGAGCGGGGTTCGCGTGAGTACAATCTGGCCCTGGGTGAACGGCGGGCCTATGCGGTGCGGCAGTTGCTGATGCTGCAAGGGGTGGCGCCGAACCAGTTGGAGGTGATCAGCTTCGGTGAAGAACGTCCGGCCGCCTTCGAACACGATGAGTCCGCCTGGCGTCTCAACCGGCGGGCCGTGCTGCGCTATCCCGGACGTTGATCCGGAGGAGAATCCACTGTGTACCGTTATCTGACAGCAATCCTCTGTGCCGCGCTCTTGCTGGGCGCAGGCCCGGCCCAGGCGGTCAGCAAGCGCGAACTCCAGGAGCGCATCATCCGGCTGGAGCGCCTGATGGAGCAGCAGAGCGAAATGTATCTTCGTCTGCAGCAGTTGCAGCAGGAGATCCGTTCCATCCGGGGGGAGCTGGAGGTGCAGGGGTACAAGCTGGAGAAGATCCAGCGGCGCCAGAACGAGATCTACCGTGACCTGGATGATCGCATCGGCAAGCTGGAGCGCGCGGCCGCGAGCGCGGGGAGCGAAGGGGTGACGCAGCAACCGGCGGAGGGGGGTACGGAAACGGAGATTGCCGTTGGTTTGCAGGAACAACAGGCCTATCAACAGGCCTTTGCCCACCTCCGTAAACTGGAGTATCCCGAGGCCGTGAGCGGATTCGCCGGCTATCTCAAGACCTATCCAGAGGGGCGCTATGCCGCCAAGGCACAGTACTGGTTGGGCGAGATCCGTTATGTGCGGGGGGCCTACAAGCAGGCGATTGCCGAATACCGCAAGCTCATCGAGCAACACCCCGACAACGCCAAGGTACCCGAGGCGATGCTCAAGATCGGTCTCAGTTATCGGGAGCTGGGCAAGAAGAGCGCAGCACGCAAGCAGTTTTCCGAATTGATTGCCCGTTTCCCCGACAGCCCCGAGGCGGAAGAGGCCAGAAAATACCTGAAGAAGTAGCATGGCGGGTGAGAGCCATGTGCGGGTGACAGAGATATTCTGCTCCCTGCAGGGGGAGTCGCGCAGCGCGGGTTTTCCCACGGTGTTCATTCGTCTCACCGGATGTCCGTTGCGCTGCGGCTATTGCGATACCCGCTACGCCTTTGGCGGCGGGAGAGAGATGCTGGTAGAAGAGGTGGTGGGGCAGGCAGTAGCCATGGGGGTGCAGCGCGTTACGGTGACCGGCGGGGAGCCGCTGGCCCAGGCGGGGGCGCCCGAGCTGCTGACCCGTCTGTGCGATGCCGGATTCGTGGAGGTTTCCCTGGAGACCAGCGGTGCGCTGGACCTCGCCGGGGTCGATGGGCGGGTGGTGAAAGTGATGGATCTCAAGACCCCCGGTTCGGGTGAGGCTGCTCGTAACCGCTATGCCAACATTCCCCTGTTGAGCCCTCTGGACCAGGTGAAATTCGTCCTTTGTGATCGCGCAGACTATGAGTGGGCCAAGGAGCGGATGGAGGAGTACGATCTTCCCTCCCGTTGCGAGATCCTGTTTTCCCCGGCCAGCGGCCGGTTACCGCCGGTGCAGCTCGCCGACTGGATCGTGGAAGACCGCTTGCCGGTCCGTTTTCAGCTTCAGCTACACAAACTGTTGTGGGGAGAGGAGCGGGGCAGATGAGCAAGGAGAAGGCGGTGGTGCTTCTCTCCGGTGGTCTGGATTCTGCCACGGCGCTGGCCATCGCCCGCGCCGAGGGATATCGCTGTTACGCCTTGAGCGTGGATTACGGCCAGCGGCACGGCAGCGAACTGGCCGCGGCCCGCCGGGTGGCCGGGAGCATCGGTGTGGAGGAACACAAGATCCTCCATCTGGACCTGAGGCCCATCGGCGGGTCGGCGTTGACCGACGCCACCATCGAGGTCCCGACCCGGCCTACCAGCGGAATCCCGGTGACCTACGTGCCGGCCCGCAATACCCTGCTGCTCTCACTGGCCCTGGGTTGGGCGGAGGTGCTGGAGGCGTGGGAGATCTACATCGGTGCCAACGCGGTGGACTATTCCGGCTATCCGGACTGCCGGCCCGAGTTCATGCGGGCCTTTGAGCGAACGGCCAATCTGGCCACCAAGGCGGCGGTGGAGGGGAGGGGACATTTTCGTATCCGGACCCCCTTGATGGAGTTGAGCAAGGCGGAGATCATCCGCAAGGGTGCAGAGCTCGGTGTGGACTACTCTCTCACCGTCTCCTGTTACGCCGCCGATGAGCAGGGGCGGGCCTGCGGCGTATGCGACTCTTGCCGGTTGCGGGCGAAGGGGTTCCAGGAGGCCGGGGTTCCCGATCCCACTCCCTATCGATGTTGAGCCAGCCGTCCCGGGATCAACTCCTGCCGGAAAACCGTTTCCTGATGCTCCAGACCACGTTCCAGAGCAGCGAGCCCACGGCACCGGCGACGGCGATCCCCACCAGGCTGAAGCCAACCAGGCCGACGATATCCGACTCGATCCACAGTCCCAGATAGGCGATGCCGGAACCGACGATTCCGGTGATCAGTGAAACGATTCCGAGGCGTGCAGAGGGGTGGGGGCGGTTGGTTGCAGCCATCTGTTTCTCCTTCGGTTCAGGACGGCCTCAGGACCCTGCCGTCGGCGAGGTCGCGGATCTCGGTGGGATTGCGGGAGGAACCGGTCTCACCGTGGATCACCGAATCCAGGCGGTCGCCGAAATAGCGCCGTACGGCGAGCGGTGTACGCGCCGGCGGCAGACCGGCCGGATTGGCGCTGGTAGAGACGATGGCGCCGCCGAAGGCCCGGCAGAGGGCGGCCGCCAGGGGATGGGCGGTGACCCGCACAGCGATGGTGGCATGTCTCCCTCTCAGCCAGCGGGGGACACCGCTTCGTGCCGGGATGAGCCAGGTCACCGGTCCCGGCCAACTTTGCTCCAGCCACAACCTCCGGGAGGGAGACGGCTGCCGGATGTAGGGCAGCAGTTGGGCATACTCTGCGGCGATGAGGATCAGGCCCTTGTGCATGGGGCGCCTTTTCAGGGCCAGCAAGCGGCAGACAGCTTCCCGGTTACGAGGGTCACATCCCAGTCCGTAGACCGCTTCGGTGGGATAGGCGACGATCCCGCCCTCGTGAAGGGTTCGGGCCGCCAGATGGAGTGTAAAGATCGATTGGCTCACCCGGTGTTCGCCATCTCCTCGATTTCACAGGGCTCGGCGAAGCGGCAATCCTTCTGGGGGCAGACCTTTTCCGTTCCCCGTTTCTTGGTGGTCTTGATGGTGAGGATGGGCCAGCCACAGCTCGGGCACGGCTCCGCTACCGGTTCGTTCCAGATGGCGTAAGTGCAGTCCGGATAGCGGGAGCAGGAGTAGAAGGTCTTGCCGGAGCGGGACTTGCGTTTGAACAGGGTGCCCTGATTGCACTGTGGACAGGTGACTCCGGTATCCTCCGGTTTTTCCAGCGGTTCGATGTACTTGCAGTCGGGGTAGCTGCTGCAACCGATAAACTTGCCATAACGCCCCTGGCGGATGAGTAGAGGAGAGTTGCACTCGGGGCAGCTGCGCCCCTCCACCACCTCCGGTTCGCTGGAGCTGTCGTCGCCGTTCAGATTGCGGGTATAGTCGCACTCCGGGAAAGCGGTGCAACCGATGAAGCGGCCGCGACGGCCAAGACGGATGGCCAGCGGTTTGCCACATTTGGGGCACGCCTCGTCGAGCGCCTCCTGGGTGACATCCTTGCGGCTGACACTGCTCTCCTTCTCTTTGACCAGCTCAATGAACGGCTCCCAGAACTCGCGCAGCACCGGGATCCACGCTCGCTCGCCGCGGGAGATCTCATCCAGTTCATCCTCCAGATGGGCGGTGAAGTGGTAATCCACGTAGCGGGTGAAGTGCTCCGTGAGGAACCGGTTGACCACCCTGCCCACGTCGGTGGGAATGAACCGCTTGCGATCCATCTCCACGTATTCGCGGTTTTTCAGAGTGGAGATGATGCTGGCATAGGTGGAAGGACGACCGATGCCATACTCCTCCAGGGCCTTGACCAGACTGGCCTCGGTGTAGCGCGGAGGTGGTTCGGTGAAGTGCTGCTCGGGCCGGATGGCGAGCAGATCCACCGTGTCACCCTCTTTCAACGGTGGCAACAGGCGCTCCTTCTCCTCACTCTCCTTGACGTCATCCTTGTCCTCCTGATAGACCGACATGAAGCCAGGACTGACCACGGTGGAGCCGGTGGCACGGAACAGGTTGCCGGGATCGCCGGCCTGCATCTCCACGCTGACGGTGTCGATGGTGGCGTGGATCATCTGGCAGGCGATGGTACGCTTCCAGATCAGTTCGTAGAGCCTGAACTGATCGCTGCTCAGATGGTTCTTGAGCTGCTCTGGCAGCCGCTGGGCCGAAGTGGGGCGGATCGCCTCGTGGGCCTCCTGGGCGTTCTTCGCCTTGGTCTTGTAGGTGCGCGGCTTGTTCGGCAGGTTCTCCTTTCCGTAACGTTTCCCGATGAGGGAACGGATCTCCTCCAGTGCCTCCTGCGCCAGGTTCACCGAGTCGGTACGCATGTAGGTGATGAGGCCCAGGGTTTCGCCGCCGATGTCCACCCCTTCATAGAGTTGCTGGGCGGTACGCATGGTCCGCTGAGCGGTGAAGCCCAGTTTGCGGGCGGCCTCCTGTTGCAGCGTGGAGGTGGTGAAGGGGGCCGCCGGGTTGCGCCGCCGCTGCTTCTTTTCCACCTTGACCACCTGCAGCTTGCCACCGGCTGCCTGCTCGAGCGTCCGTTCCACCTCCCGGGCCCGTTTTTCGTCGGTGATACTGAACTGGGCCAGCTTCTCACCTTCGAAATGGCTCAACTTGGCCGGGAACTGCTGGCCTTTCGCTGCCACGTCGGCCTCGATGGTCCAGTATTCCCTCGACTGGAATCGTTCGATCTCCTCCTCGCGCTCGACGATCAGGCGGAGTGCGGGGCTTTGCACCCGCCCGGCAGAGAGGCCGCGGCGGATCTTTTTCCAGAGCAGGGGGGAGAGGTTGAATCCCACGAGGTAGTCCAGCGCCCGCCGGGCCTGCTGGGCATCCACCAGATCCTGCGAGATCTCCCGGGGATGCTGGATGGCCTCCTCGATGGCCCGTTTGGTGATCTCGTGGAACACCACCCGTCCTACTTTCTTGTCCTTGAGGAGCTTCCTGTTCTTCAGGATCTCGAGAAGGTGCCACGAGATGGCCTCGCCCTCGCGGTCCGGGTCGGTGGCGAGGTAGAGGGCATCGGCCTTCTTCAATGCCTTGGCGATGGCGTCCACGTGGCGGGCATTCTTCTCGATCACCCGATATTTCATGGCGAAATCGTGGGCAGGGTCGACGGCACCCTCCTTGGGCAGCAGATCCCGCACGTGCCCATAGGAGGCGAGGACATCGAACTCCTTGCCCAGATACTTCTTGATGGTCTTCGCCTTGGCTGGCGATTCCACGATTACCAGATTCTTGCTCATGAGTTCAAAAAAGCCCGCTTCAGCGGGCATGGGTCGTTACTTCGTTACTCTACCCATCCGCGGGGGAAGGCCTCTTTCCGGCACTGCCTCCCCGGCCCGCGGGTGGGTACGGCGATCTTCATTCAGTGCAGGTCGACAGGCATCTCATTAAATACCATATCTTCCATCCATGCAAAGGCGGCCTCCTGGCCCGGCATGTTGAACAGTACCATCAGTACCACCCATTTCAGCTGCTCCAGATCGATGTCGTTGGTCTCCAGCGCCATGACCCGGTCGATGACCATCTCCCTGCTCACCTGGTCCAGCACCGCCACCTGTTCGAGAAAGAGCAGAAACCCGCGCGCCTCGCGGTCCAGTTTTTCACACTCTTCCTTGGTATACAGGCGGATGGAGTGGCTGCAGAGCGGGGAGTCGGTGAGGTTGTCCTGCAGGTTGGCCAACCCCTCCAGCCAGCCGAGCGCCTTTTCGATTTCGCCGTTCTGGAATCCGGCGGCGCTCAGCTCAGTACGCAGTGTGTCTTCGTCCGGTTCGATCTCCACCTCCTCATAGATATAGTTCTCGAACAGATACATCAGCACATCGAGTACGGTTTCTTTCATGGTCATGTCCTCTTGTCGACCCGACTGTAGAGACCACCCGGCA
>WFNS01000289.1 GCA_015488495.1 Gammaproteobacteria bacterium
GGGAGTATATCCAGCAGCAGGAGCGTGAGGATAGACGCCTGGACCAGTTGGAACTGCTGCGCTGATAGCCGCCTTTAGGCGGCTCATGAATTGGCCGCTTTGAGCGGCTCACAAAACTAAAGCCCCCGGCTTTGCCGGGGGATACTTACTGAATTCTGGAGCGATTGACACCATGACCCTGGCGACGAAAAAAATCAGGCTGACACCGGAGGAGTATCTGGAGGGCGAGAAGTCGTCCGATGTCAAACACGAATATGACAATGGCTATGTCGTTGCCATGGTGGGTGCCAGCCGCGCCCACAACCTGATTGCATTGACGCTGGCTGCGGCGATCAAGCAACACCTCGAGGGCAGCCGCTGCCGCACCTATATGTCCGATATGAAGGTGCGAATCCGGACCGATCACAATGATCTGTTTTACTATCCGGACGTGATGGTTTCATGTGACGACAATCCGGTCAGTGAGTATTACGAAGAAAAGCCGACCCTTATTGTCGAAGTGCTCTCTCCGACTACGGAGATCAGGGACAAGCTGGAAAAACTGTCTGCCTATAGCAGTATTCCCTCCCTGAAGGAATATGTGACGGTTGCCCAGGACAGGGTGGAGGTCAATCGTTACTCGGTCGTCGATGGTGTCGCTTCACTCACCCAGTATCAGGAGGGAGATGGGGTCGAGCTTGCTTCCGTGGGGCTCACAATCCCGGTGAAGGAGATTTATGCCGATGTTGCCGAAGAAGCAATGAAGAAGGGATTATTTGACGACTAACTCTCGTGAGCCCGCAGATCGGGCCCGCGATCCTGGAAGAATCCTGATTGACTGATTATGGTGGCTTCAAGGACGACGGGAGTCCGTAATGTATGCCATGCCGCGGACAGATAACCCGCATCCGGCATCCCGATGGGTTGATAAAACAAGTGCCTTGAACTAGGCTGTAGCCTATGAAACGGGCACCGAAATCACCGAAATTAACCGTTCTACCCGGCCAAAAAGACGAACTGGAACAAAAAGCAGTTCAGATGATTTTCACGCCAGGTCCGTTGAGCGGCGAGTGGAATCGATTTATCAGTCGGCTTTCCCACCGCGCGAAGCTGAGCCTTGCGTTTGCGAAAGATCGAGGCGAGCGATAAGCTCCTCCTCGATCAATCGGCGTACCAGCCGCAAATCGGCTCTTCCCTCGGCAGACAGTTGTGCAGACTTCTCCAGCGAACGTATTTCCTCTATTCGCTGACTAATCTCATCTTCCGATGCCGCCTCAAGCCAGGCAATAAATGCCTTGATCGTTTCTTTGTTCATAATGTTTCTCCTGAAGTAAAGTCCGGAGAAACACCACTCCCCCGCCGGGGAAGGTTCTCCCCGGACGGGTTGAAAGAAGGCCGTATGGCCCGCGAATTAGCGCTTCCGATCCTTGTTCTTGCCAGACGTAGCCGCCCACGCAAGGAATACCACAACTGCGAGAATCAGAAACAATGATGACATCAAATATGGGTCCATCACTTCTCTTCCGAGAACAACCCAACGAGCAGAGGCGCTGAGAGCGCCCTCAGTGCTTCTGCTGTTTGTCCTTATCCTTGCCGGTTACAACGCCCCACGTCAGGAATGCCCCGACGGCAAGGATAAACAACAACATCACAATGAGATATTTTTCGTAGATGTCCATTGGTTGGTTATCCTCTTGAGATGAAAGCGGGTCGGTTGCTCATAATATCATCATTCCGATAGCGGTTTTGCTGATACAATCGGCGATCTCGCCGGTGGTGATCAGCTGGGTCAGCCCTTGCTCCGCCGTCTCCTCGATGGGGTAGTAGCTGGACAGCGTAGGCTGGATGTCCGCGTCGATGAGCGGGCCCCGCTGTCCGGGATCGGCCAGCATTCCTCCCGGATTGGCGGCGAAGGTGGCCTTGCCGACACCGCCCTTGGTGGAACGAATGGTTACGGTAAGTTGTTGCACTGTCAGGCCCTCCTGGTTGAATCGAATCCAGTGCGGCCTTTGGTTTGCGAGGGGAATATGGAGAAAGAAGATTGGAGCTGGCGAGAGGAGTCGAACCCCCGACCGGCTGATTACAAGTCAGCTGCTCTACCAACTGAGCTACGCCAGCTTCGTTCGAAAAACCATTCTAATGCAGAGGTTCATCCTCTGCAACGGGAGACTGGAAGGAGCGTTTCATGAACCATAAACATCGTATGACGCTGCAGAAGATTTTTTCCCATCCCATCGATACCAATATCGACTGGAAGCGGATCCGGTCGTTGCTGGTCCATCTGGGTGCGGAGATGAGTGAGGGCCGCAGGGGACGGGTGAAGGTGAGTCTGAACGGCGTGGAGGAGGTCTTTTCCCTGCCGCATCATGGCCATACGGTACAGGACAAGAACGAGATCATCCAGTTGCGCCACTTCCTGGAGCGGGCCGGTATCACTCCCGGTTGAGCCATTCCAGGTAGGCCCGTACCCCTTCCTGGACGCTGCGGAACGGCCTGTCGTAGCCGGCTGCGCGCAGGGCGGAGAGGTCGGCCTCGGTGAAGCTCTGGTAGCGACCGTGGAGGTGGTCGGGGAAAGGGATGTATTCGATCTCCCCACCGCCGTGAAAATCGATGACGGCGTGGGCGATCTCGTTGAAGGTCTGGCTTCTGCCGGTGCCCAGGTTGAAGATGCCGGAGCGGTCCGGGTGGTCCAGAAACCAGAGGTTGGCCTCGGCCACGTCTCCCACGTAGATGAAGTCCCGCCGCTGTTCGCCGTCGCCATAGCCGTCACACCCTTCGAACAGCCTCACCCGGCCGCCATTCAGGATCTGGTTGTTGTGATGGAAGGCGACGCTGGCCATGCTCCCCTTGTGCTGTTCGCGCGGGCCATAGACGTTGAAGTAGCGGAATCCCACCACCTGGCTCTCCGCCCGCGGCAACAGTCGCCGCACATATTGATCGAACAGGAGCTTGGAGTAGCCGTATACGTTCAACGGCCTCTCGTAGCGGGGCTCTTCCCGGAATCCCGGCCCCTGGCCGTACACTGCGGCCGATGAGGCGTAGAGGAAAGGGATTCTTCGCTCCAGGCAGTAGTGCAGGAGAGTCTTCGAATAGCGGTAGTTGTTTTCCATCATGAAGCGGCCGTTCCACTCGGTGGTGGTGGAACAGGCCCCCTGATGGAAGATTGCCTCCACCGTCCCATCGGGGCCTTTACCGGCCTCGACCGCCTCGAGGAAGGCATCCTTGTCCTCGTAGTCCGCAATGGCGCAATCCGCCAGATTGACGAACTTGGTGCCGTCGGTCAGGTCGTCCACGACCAGGATGTCGTCGCACCCTCTCTCGTTGAGCGCCTTGACCAGATTGCTGCCGATGAAGCCGGCACCTCCCGTGACGATGATCATTCTCTGCTCCTGATGGTGGAGATGATGTTGCTGGTGGACATTCCCTCTTCGAAATTCAGTACCCGCACCTCACCGCCGGCGGCGGTGACGCAGTCGTAACCGGCGATCTCCTCGGGCCGGTAGTCGCCCCCCTTGACCAGATAGTCGGGCTGCACATGGCAGATCAGCCTCTCCGGTGTCGGCTCGGAGAAGGGTACCACCCAGTCCACGCTCTGCAACCCGGCCAGCACCGCCATGCGCCGCTCCAGCGGATTGATGGGGCGGCCCGGCCCCTTCAGTGCCGCCACCGAGGCATCGTCGTTGACCGCCACGATGAGCCGATCCCCCAGTTTGCGCGCCTGCTCCAGGTAGGCCACGTGGCCGGCGTGGAGGATGTCGAAGCAGCCGTTGGTCATCACGATTCGCTCTCCCTGACTGCGGGCGTCCTCCACCGCCAGCATCAACTGTTCCTCGCTCATCACGCCGCCGCTGTCCGGGTCGTCGCGCAGCGCCTGACGCAGCTCGGGCACGCTGATGGCGGCGGTGCCCAGCTTGCCCACCACGATGCCGGCGGCCAGGTTGGCCAGCGCGGTGGCTCTCTCCAGGGGCTGGCCCGCGGCGAGCGCGGTGGCCAGTACCGAGATCACCGTATCGCCGGCGCCGGTGACGTCGAACACCTCCCTTGCCCGCGTGGGCAGATGGTACTCGGGGCGGTCGGGGCGTAACAATGTCATGCCGTGTTCTCCGCGGGTCACCAGCAACGCCTCCAGCTCCAGCTCCCGGATCAGGGTGAGCCCTTTCTCGGCCAGCTCCTCCTCGTGGCGGCAGGGGCCCACCACCGCCTCGAACTCCGCCATGTTGGGGGTGATCAGGCTGGCGCCGCGGTAGATGGTGAAGTCGCGGCTCTTGGGATCTACCAGGATGCGCTTGCCGGCCGTCCGCGCCGCCTCGATGAAAGGGGCAGCCGGCTGCAGCGCACCCTTGGCATAGTCGGAGAGCAGGACCACGTCCGCTCCTTCCAGCAGGTCTCGGAAATGCTGCTGCATCCGGTCGCAACCCTGATCGGTGCGGGTGAAGTCCTCTTCGAAATCCAGGCGGATGAGCTGCTGCTGGCGGCTGATGACGCGCAGCTTGGTGACGGTAGGGAAGCCGGACAGGCGGCAGAAGTGGCAGTGGACCCCGGCGCCTTCGAGCCGTTGCTGCAGGGAGTCGGCCGCTTCGTCGTCTCCGGTGAGTCCCACCAGACGGGCGGTGGCTCCCAGCGCCGCGATGTTGAGCGCCACGTTGGCCGCGCCGCCGGGTCGTTCTTCCACCTCCTTGACCCGCACCACCGGGACGGGGGCCTCGGGGGAGATGCGCGAGGTGCCACCGCGCCAGTAGCGGTCCAGCATCACATCGCCCGCCACCAGGACGCGGGCGCTACCGAAATCAGGAACCGCCAGCTTCATGACCCGATTCCACCGCCTCGCAGAGCATGTGCAGAATCACGATGTGGGCCTCCTGGACGCGGGCGGTATTGTCCAGCGGGATGGTGAGTGGCACGTCCACCATGGTGGCCAGTTTGCCCCCGTCCCGCCCCAGCAGGCCGACGGTCTGGATGTTGTGCTCGCGGGCGAATCTCACCGTCTCGACGATGTTGGCGGAGTTGCCGGAGGTGCTGATGGCCACCAGCAGCTCGCCAGGTGTGGCCAGCGCCTCCAGCTGGCGGCGGAAGATGTGCTCGAAGCCATAGTCGTTGCCGATGGAGGTGAGGGCCGAGGTGTCGGTGGTCAGGGCGATGGCCGGCAGGCCGCGCCGTTCACGCTCGAAACGGCCTGCCAACTCGGCGGCGAAATGCTGGGCGTCGGCCGCGGATCCCCCGTTACCACAGATGTAGATCTGTCCGCCGTGGCCCAGTACTCGCAGCATCCGTTCCGCCGCTTCATGGATCTGCGGAGCCAGCCGCCGGATGCTGGCGATGGCCCGGTCGTGGGCGGTCAGGATGGCGTCGATGTCCAGAGGCATTGCGATTTCGCTCACGAGTGTCGGAAAGGCTATTGTAGCCTGTTTTCCAGTACGGGGCGCAGGGTGTCGAACACCTGCTGCGGCTCAATGACCTGCAGGCAGACGTTGTCACTGCAGGGGGTCTTGCGGTGGTTGGCGGCGCTGACGCAGGGGGAGCAGGCCAGCCCGGCGTAGATTGGGGTGGAGTTGCCCAGTGAGCCATAGAGAGCCGGTGTCTCCGGGCCGAACAGCACGAAGGTGGGTAGTTCGGTGATGGCCGAGAAGTGGCCCGGTCCGGAGTCGTTGGTGACCATCAGGGTAGCGATGCTGTAGAGCACCGGCAGCTCTCCCAATTGCAGTTGGCCGGCGAAGTTGATGCAGCGCTCGTCGTTTCCCACCTGCGTGCGCAGTGCCTCTGCCTCCTCCCGCTCCGATGGCGCCCCGGTGATGAGGATCACGACATCCGGAAAGCGTTCCAGAATCAGGCGCATCAGGGCGACGTAGCGCTCCGGCATCCAGCGCCGTTGCGGAAGCAGTTCGCTGGCGTTGGGGTTGACCAGCACCAGCCGCTGGCTCTCCGGCTGCCAAGCGGGGTGGAGCGACCGGATCTTCTCCCGCATCGCCTCCTGCCGTGCCGGATCGATGGTGACCTTGCGCAGGACAATCTCTTCGTCGCCGATGCGGGTCTTGGAGTAGGGGAGTTCCTCGCGGTCGGACAGCAGGGCATTGACCAGGGCGATGA
>WFNS01000290.1 GCA_015488495.1 Gammaproteobacteria bacterium
TCGATCCCAGAATCCGCCAGTGGATCGAGCTGGTGCTCTCCGCCCCCGTGGTGTGGTGGGGAGGCTGGATTTTCTATGTGCGTGGCTGGCAATCCATCGTCACCCGCAATCTCAACATGTTTACCCTGATCGCCATCGGGGTGAGCGTCGCATGGACCTACAGTTTCGTCGGTGTGGTGTTGCCGGACATCTTTCCGCCCACCGTATTCAACGAAATGGGTGTGGTTCCGGTCTATTTCGAGGCCGCCTCGGTGATCACCGCGCTGGTGTTGCTGGGCCAGGTGCTGGAGTTGCGCGCCCGCAGCCAGACCAATGCCGCCATCCGGCTGCTGCTTGGGCTGGCGCCGAAGACGGCGCGCATCGTCCGGGAGGATGGTTCCGAAGAGGACATCCCTCTGGAGCACGTCAAGCCCGGCGACATCCTGCGGGTGCGGCCGGGAGAGAAGATCCCGGTGGATGGAGTGGTGGTCGATGGGGAGAGCAACGTGGACGAATCCATGGTTACCGGCGAGCCCATCCCGGTTGCCAAGTCCGCGGGTGACAAACTGATCGGCGCCACCGTCAACGGAACCGGCAGTCTGCTGATGCGTGCCGAAAAGGTGGGTGCGGACACTTTGCTGGCGCAGATCGTCAAGATGGTGGCCGAAGCGCAGCGCTCCCGCGCACCGATCCAGAAACTGGTGGATATCGTCGCCGGCTACTTCGTCCCCGCAGTGGTGGTCATCGCCATCATCACCTTCATCGTCTGGAGCCTGTGGGGGCCGGAGCCCGCCATCGCCCATGCGGTAATCAATGCGGTGGCGGTGCTGATCATCGCCTGTCCCTGCGCGCTGGGGCTGGCCACGCCCATGTCCATCATGGTTGGCACCGGAAAGGGGGCGATGATGGGTGTGCTGATCAAGAATGCCGAGGCGCTGGAGGTGATGCAGAAGGTGGATACCCTGGTGGTGGACAAGACCGGGACCCTCACCGAAGGCAAGCCGAAGCTGGTCTCGGTGGTCGCCGAGGAGGGTTTCCGGGAAGATGAGATTCTGCGCCTGGCCGCCAGCCTGGAGCGCTCCAGTGAACACCCCCTGGCCGAAGCCATCGTGCGGGGAGCGGAAGAACGGGGCACGGAGTTGATCCCGGCCGACGAGTTCCAATCGGTGACCGGCAAGGGGGTCACCGGTATCGTGGATGGTCGCAAGGTGGCGCTGGGCAATGTGAAGCTGCTGCAGGGTCTCGACATCGAGATGGACGAGCACCTTCCGAAGCAGGCCGACGCGTTGCGGGCCGAAGGCCAGACGGTGATGTTGCTGGCGGTGGATGGCAAGGCGGCCGGATTGATTGGAGTTGCTGATCCCATCAAGGAGACCACCCCCGAGGCGATCCGGGATCTCCACAAGGAGGGGATCGAGGTGGTGATGCTCACCGGTGACAGCCGCAAGACCGCCGAGGCGGTGGCCTCCAAACTGAATATCGATCGGGTCGAGGCGGAGGTGTTACCGGAGCAGAAGGCGGAGATCGTGAAACGGCTTCAGGACGAGGGCCGCGTCGTGGCCATGGCGGGCGACGGGATCAACGACGCCCCTGCGCTGGCGCAGGCCCATGTGGGTATCGCCATGGGTACCGGGACCGATGTGGCCATGGAGAGCGCCGGAGTGACCCTGGTCAAGGGGGACCTGCGCGGCATCGTGCGCGCCGTCCGGCTGTCTCGCGCCACCATGCGTAACATCCGCCAGAATCTGTTCTTCGCCTTCATCTACAACGCGCTGGGTGTGCCGATTGCCGCCGGGGTGCTCTATCCCTTCTTCGGGCTGCTGCTCTCCCCGATTATCGCCGCCGCCGCGATGAGCTTTAGCTCGGTTTCGGTGATCACCAACGCGCTCAGACTGAGGAACATCAAGCTGTAGCGAGCGGGCGGGGTGATGCCCGCCCGTCGTCCTTGGTGTGTCTGTTTCCGCTGTTCCTTCTCTCACGCTGCTCTGCCAGAGGCCGCTCATGAAAGGTGTCGTAGACAAGAAACTCTCCCTCGTCGGCTCCATATCCCTGGGAACCGGTGTGATGATCGGGGCGGGGATATTCGTACTGATGGGGCAGGTCGCCGAGCTGGCTGGCCGCTTCTTCCCCTTGGCCTTTCTCGTCGGGGCGTGTGTCACCGGTTTCAGCGCCTACTCCTACGTCAAGTTTTCCAATGCCTATCCCTCCTCCGGCGGTGTCGCCAGGTTCCTGAGGAAGGCCTACGGCCCCGGCACGGTGACGGGAACCTTTTCCCTGCTGATGTATGTCTCGATGGTGATTGCCGAAAGCCTGGTGGCCCGGACGTTCGGCGCCTATACACTGAGACTGTTCGATATCGAAAGCAGCAGCGTGCTGGTGCCGATACTCGGGGTGTTGCTGATTACCCTGGCATTTGTCATCAACATTTCCGGCAACCGGATCATCGAGGCATCGGCGACGCTGACGGCGAGCATCAAGATCCTGGGCATCGCCACGCTGGCCATTGCAGGGCTGGCCGCCGGTGTGCTTCCCGCCGTGAAGAGCGGTACCCTTGAAATGACAGACGGTGTGACCACAGCAGGTTTCGTCGCTGCGCTGGCGTTGTCGATACTCGCCTACAAGGGTTTTACGACCATCACCAATCAAGGTGGGGACATCGTTGATCCCCACCGCAATATCGGTCGCTCCATCATCTTTTCCATACTCATTTGTACCCTCATCTATGTGGCGCTGGCTCTGTCCGTTGCGGCCAATCTGGGTATCCCGGAGATCGTCGCCGCCAAGGACTACGCACTTGCGGAAGCGGCGCGTCCGGTGTTCGGTGATCTGGGGTTGTGGTTCACCGTCATTCTGGCCATCGTCGCCACGGTGTCGGGATTGATCGCCAGCGTTTTTTCCGCTTCCCGTCTGTTGGCGATGCTGGCGCGAATGAAGCAGATCCCTGGCATGGGTTCCCGTGTCGCCAACCCGGCGCTGATGGTTACCGTCTTGCTGGCGATCACCCTGACCATCCTGTTCGACCTGACCAGAATTGCCGCCATCGGAGCCATTTTCTATCTGGTCATGGACATCGCCATCCATTGGGGATTGCTCAGATACCTGCGCAAGGAGATCGACTTCAATCCCGTGATCGTCCTCTCTGCGATCCTGTTCGATACGGTGATTCTCGCTGCCTTTTTTGTCCTGAAATTCAAGAGTGATCCCCTGGTTCCCATTGTCTCCCTATTCGGCATGGCCATGGTCATTGGGGCCGAGCGGCTCTTTATGACCACGCACACGGACAGCAACGGGGTGATGCACATGGAAATGGAGATGGATGATCCCGAAATGGCCAGGGACGACAGGGAGATGAAGGGACCCGGCGACAAACCGTAACAGGGGGCTGGTTATCCTGGGGCCGTGTGGCGGCAAACGGTTTTCCCTGATGAAATCGTAATGAAGCTGTCATCGTGGTGTCAGCATCCGGGCGTTATGGTTTCAACATGGAGGACAAAATGGATATTTGGATGAAGAGAGGTGGGCCGCTGGCATACGGAAACGCCATGGCGGGGAAGGAGAAGGCGTGCCCTTGACCTGTGTGCGGCACATACGTTCTATGCTTGTTCTGCGCGACTTCCCCAATCGCGAGGCAGACGATGATGCACGATATGGGTGAGTGGTCCTGGGGTCCGGGATACGGTCATGTGATGTTCGGCCAGATATTCTGGCTGATAGTCCTGATATTGGCGCTTGCTTTTCTGGTGTTCGCGCTTTCCTCCCGGAAATGGCGAGGCGATGTCATCGGCGATTTCCCGGCCCCGAAGAAAGGAAGTAGCCGGAACACACGATGGGTTTTACACAAAGGAGCATTGCAATGGCGAAACAGATTCAGGCCGGCCACCAAAAGGCCAAGGCCGGGAAAAAGCGGGCAACCGGATCACGGGCTGCAAAGAAGACCACGGAAAAGGCGGGCGCGACACCGGAATGCACACCCGAGGAGCGTCACCGCATGATTTGTGAGCGTGCCTATTTTCTCGCGGAGCAGCGGGGTTTTCGGGGCGATGCTGCCCTGGACGACTGGCTGCAGGCCGAGGCGATGGTCGATGCGGCCGATATCTCAAACGCGGTGGAAAAGGAGGATCGGAGTCATGCAATATAGACATCTGGTGGTTTTTCTCTCTCTTCTGTTCGCGGCGAACCCGATTCTGGCAGCCGATTCGCAGCGCCATCAGCAGGTCGATGGCATGGATGTCTATCTCGGTGTGATGCCGGCACAGCTCACCCAGGAGCATCCTGGCATGCACGGCGGCAAGATAGATCGGGAACACAGTTATCACATCCTGGTTGCCCTGTTCGACAGCAAGACCCACAAGCGCATTACCGACGCCAAGGTGAAGGCCACGGTCTCCCTGCTGGGAATGGGGGGCAGCACCAAGAAGCTGGAGCCAATGGAGGGTGAGCCGGTGAGTTACGGCAACTATTTCCTCCTCCACGAGCCGGAGCTGTACCGCATCAAGGTGGAGATCCGGCGTGGTGACAGCAAGCAGGTTTCCGTGGCGGAGTTCGTCTACCGGCGACCGCGGGACTGATCATGCACGGCGA
>WFNS01000291.1 GCA_015488495.1 Gammaproteobacteria bacterium
AGACCAGGGGGAACAGGACACGGCCACCGTTTCGGCCCGCCCGGCGCTTCCCCACAGGCGCATGCAACGCTCCACCTCGTCGGCGATGGCCTCGCGCGCCCCGCTGAGCAGGCGAGTGTAGCCATCCCCCTTCCCCCGCGCCGCATTGGCCGCGATGCGGCGACCAGCGGCGTCGGAAAGCGCGGTATAGTAGTTGATCTTGGCCACACCGTTCTCGATCAGACGGCGAAACTGCTCGTCTCCGAGACCGGTTCCGCCGTGGATGACCAGCGGAATCCGCAGCGCCCGGTTGATATCTCCCAGCCGTTCGAAATCCAGCTGCGGCTCTCCCTTCATGCGCCCGTGTACGGTACCGACGGAGACCGCGAGAAAATCCACGCCGGTCTGCTCCACATACTCCTTCGCCTCTTCCACCGTGGTATAGGCAATCTCACCGGGGTGGCGTTCGGCATCCTCTCCTTCCACGCCGGGAACGTAGCCAAGCTCCCCTTCCACCGGCACGCCACAGGCGTGGGCCATCTCCACCACCTCCCGGGTCCGGGCGACGTTCTCCTCCAGCGGATGGTGTGAGGCATCCACCATGACACCGTTGCAGCCGGTGTTGATGGCTTCGACCGCCGACGCCAGGCTGGCACCGTGGTCCAGGAAGAGGGCAACCGGCACCGTGGCCTCGCAGGCGGCCCGTTCCGCTGCGGCCATCAGTCGGCCGAAATGGTAGTGCTCGAAATGGGATTCGGCGAGCGACAGGATCACCGGCGATCGGCACCGCTCCGCAGCTTCGATGATACCGTCCAGAAACTCCAGGCTGACCAGGTCGAACGCTCCCACCGCATAGCCGTTCTCATAGGCGTGGTGAAGCATCTGCTTGATGTCTACGACAGGCATCTCGTCTCCTCATCTGGCTTTCGTCAGGGATGCAAGAGCTTACCACCCGGCGCTCAGTTTTTCTTCTCCGCCTGCGGCTCCCTGCGGAAAAAGAGACTGTCGATGATCAGCATCACCGCACCGACGGTGATGGCGGAATCGGCGATATTGAACGCCGGATAGGTCCACTGCCGATAGTAGATCTGGATGAAATCCACCACGTGCCCCATCACGATCCGATCCCAGACGTTGCCCAGCGCACCGCCCAGGATCAGGGCGAGCGCCACGGCCATCCAGCGCTCCGAGGCCGGGAGACGACGCATCCACCAGACGATTCCCGCACTGATCCCCAGCGCCAGCACAGTGAAAAACCAGCGCTGCCAGCCGCCGGCATCGTGCAGAAAGCTGAACGCCGCGCCGGGATTGTAGGCCAGCATCAGGTTGAAGCCGGGAACCACCGGCAGCGGCTGGTGCAGTACCAGATAGTGTTCCGCCAGCTGCTTGGTGATCTGATCCAGGAGGAACACCAGCGCCGATAGCCAGAGCCATTTCAGCATCAGGCGAACTCCCGCCGTTCACCCTCACCGGCGACGTTTTCCACGCAACGCCCGCACAGCTCGGGGTGCTCGGGATGGCTGCCCACATCTTCCCGATGGTGCCAGCAGCGCACACACTTGGGATGAACCGATGGCGCCACCGCCACCCAGATCTCGTCCCGGGAAGGAAGGGTGAAATGGATGGCATCGTCCGGCGGGGTCTCCACGAGATGGACGCGGGCAGCGGAGGTGATGAAGACGAAGCGCAGCTCGTCCCCGATTCGCTCCAGCAGGTCATGGATCTCGCGTCCACAGTAGAGATCCACCTCCGCATCCAGGGAGGAGCCGATACCGCCGGCCACCCGCAGCCGCTCCAGCTCCTTGGCCACCGCATCACGCACCGCCATCACCTGCTGCCAGAAGGCCAGATCCAGCGACTCCTCTTCGGGCAGCGGAGGCAGGGGGTACCAGGTCTCCAGAAAGACCGACCCACCGCGCTCACCCGGGATGTGGCCCCAGATCTCCTCCGCGGTGAAGCTGAGCACCGGCGCCAGCCAGCGGGTCATCGCCTCCACCGCATGATACATGGCGCTCTGCGCCGAACGGCGGGGGATGCTGTTCTGCTGCGTGGTGTACTGCCGATCCTTGATCACATCCAGATAGAAGCTGCCCAGATCCACCGAGCAGAAGTTGTGGATCTTCTGGTAGATGAGATGAAACTCGTAGCGCTCGTAGGCCGCGGTGATCTCCTCTTGCAACTGGTGGGTGCGGGCCACCAGCCAGCGGTCCAGTGCCAGCATGTAGGCGGGCGCCAGCAGGTGCAGGTCGGGGTCGAAGTCGTGCAGGTTGGCGAGCAGGAAACGGGCGGTGTTGCGGATCCGCCGGTAGGCATCGCTGGTGCGTTTGAGGATCTCGTCGGAGACGGTCATCTCCCCGCGGTAGTCGGTGGCCGCCACCCAGAGACGCAGGATGTCTGCCCCCAGTGTGTCGACCACCTTCTGCGGCGCCACCACGTTGCCCTTCGACTTGGACATCTTCTGCCCCTTGGCATCCACCGTGAAGCCGTGGGTGAGGACCCCCTTGTAGGGCGGCAGCCCGCGCATGGCCACCGAGGTGAGCAGGGAGGACTGGAACCATCCCCGGTGCTGATCGGAGCCCTCCAGATAGAGATCCGCGGCAGGAAACTCGCGCAACCCCTCCCGCCGCTCCAGAACGGCGTAGTGGGAGACACCGGAGTCGAACCACACATCCAGCGTGTCGGTCACCTTCTCATACTGCTCCGCCTCGCTGCCCAGCAGTTCCGCAGGGTCCAGCTCGAACCAGGCGTCGATGCCCCGCTGTTCCACCCGCTCCGCCACCTGCTCGATCAGCGTCAGGGTATCGGGGTGCAGCTCACCGCTCTCCCGGTGGACGAACAGGGCGATGGGAACCCCCCAGGTACGCTGCCGGGAGATGCACCAGTCGGGACGGTTGCGTACCATCCCCTCGATGCGCGCCTCGCCCCATTCCGGCATCCAGCGGGTCTGCCCGATGGCCCGCAGCGCCGCTTCCCGCAGACCGTTGTGATCCATGCTGATGAACCACTGGGGCGTGGCGCGGAAGATGATCGGCGTCTTGTGCCGCCAGCAGTGGGGATAGCTGTGCGTGATCTCCTCCTCGTGGACCAGCTTGCCGTTGGCCCGCAGCAGCTCGATGATCCGGTCATTGGCATCCCACACCTCCTCTCCGGCCAGATAGGGGATGTCGGGCAGGAACACTCCCCTGGCATCCACCGGATTGTCCACCTTGAGGTGGTAACGGCTGCCCACCACATAATCCTCCTGTCCGTGGGCGGGGGCGATGTGCACCATCCCGGTCCCGGCATCGAGGGTGACATGATCGCTCAGCACCACCGGCACCTCCCGATCGTAGAAGGGGTGGGCCAGCTTCAGTCCCTCCAGCTCGGCACCGAGGCAGGTGCCGATCACCCGGTAGTCGCCGAGCAGATAGCGGTCGGTGACCTGCTTGAGCAGCGGCTCTGCGATCAGCAGCCGCTCGGTGCCGTGCTCGCCCACGCCGCCACACTGAATGAGCCCGTAGACCACCTCCGGGTTGACCGCCACCGCACGGTTGGCCGGCAGCGTCCAGGGGGTGGTGGTCCAGATCACCAGCGACACCGGTCCCTCCCCTTCGTGCCCCTCCACGTGATCACAGCGGGCCATCAGCGCCTCTTCGTCCAATACCTCGAAACGCACGTCGATGGCCGGGGAGTTCTTCTCCTCGTACTCCACCTCCGCCTCCGCCAGGGCGGAGCCGCAATCGATACACCAGTGCACCGGCTTGGCCCCCTTCTGCAGATGACCGTTGGCGATGATCTTCCCCAGTGCGCGGATGATGTCCGCCTCGTAGCGGAAATCCATGGTGAGGTAGGGGTTGTCCCAGTCGCCGAACACCCCGAGCCGCTTGAAATCCTCCCGCTGCCGCTCCACCTGCTCCATGGCGTACTCGCGGCAGGCCTTGCGGAAACCGGCCGCATCTACCTTGAATCCCGGCTTGCCGACCCGTTTCTCCACGTTCAGCTCGATGGGCAGACCGTGACAGTCCCATCCCGGCAGGTAGGGGGCGTCGAATCCCGCCATGGCGCGGGACTTGACGATGATGTCCTTGAGCACCTTGTTGACCGCGTGACCGATGTGGATTTCGCCGTTGGCATAGGGGGGGCCGTCGTGGAGCACGAACCGCTCGCGCCCTGCGGCCGCCTGCCGCATGCGCCGGTAGAGATTCATCTCCTGCCAGCGCCGGAGCATCTCCGGCTCCCGCCGGGCGAGATTGCCGCGCATGGGGAAATCGGTCCGGGGAAGATTGAGGGTGTGTTTGTAGTCGGCCACGGTCGGTTTGTCCTTGAAACTGTTCAGGGGTTACGAATCCCGGCGAAAAAGGCCCGGGCATCCTCTATATCCAATTCTATCTGTTTTACCAGCTCCTGTAAGGAGTCGAAACGCCGCTCTTCCCGAATCTTGCGGAGAAAATCCACATGCACGTGCGCACCATAGATCTCCCGGGAGAAGTCGAGCAGATGCACCTCCAGCCGCGCACGGGTTCCGCTCACCGTGGGACGAATCCCCACGTTGGCCACCCCCGGCACCGGCTCGCCGGTCACCCCGAACAGCTCCACGGCGAAGACACCGGTCACCGGGCTGACCATGCGATGCAGATCGATGTTGGCGGTGGGAAAACCGAGCTCCCGCCCGCGCTTGTCGCCATGGACCACCCGCCCGCACATCCGGTAGGGACGTCCCAGCATCTGCTCCGCCAGCGCCATCTCGCCCCGACCCAGCGCCGCACGGATGCGGGTGCTGCTGATCCGCTCTCCGGCCAGCTCCACGGTGTGCATCTTCGCCACCTGGAAGCCCTGTTCCGCCCCGGCCTCCCGCAGCAGCTCGAAATCCCCCTCCCGCCGCCAGCCGAAGCGGAAGTCGTCTCCCACCACCAGATAGCGCACCCCCAGTCTCCCCACCAGCACGTCACGGATGAAGTCCCGCGCCGACATCTCCGCCAGCTGTTCATCGAAGCGCAGACAGAACACCCGGTCCACCGCGTAGCGACGCAGGGAGAGCATCTTCTCCCGGAACCGGGTCAGGCGCGGCTGGGCCGCTGCGGGATTGAAGAACTCCTGGGGATAGGGCTCGAAGGTCATCAGCACCGAGGGAAGATGCAGCTCGGCCGCCTTCTCCGCCAGCTGGCCGATCACCGCCTGATGGCCCAGGTGGACACCATCGAAGTTGCCGATGGTCAGCACACACCCCCTGTGGTGGGGCCGCACGTTGTGGAGATAGCGAATCAGTTCCATGGCACCGGGCACTGCAGGAAAGCCGGAAGTATAGCCGCTATCCGGACTATCCGACACCGGGAGCCGACAACTGGGCCGGCCGAATCCCCAACAGCCACAGCGCTGCACCATAGATCAAGGCCCCGGCGCCGATACAGAGCGCCAGCCTGACCAGCCGCTCCAGCCAGCCCCACTCCAACCAGGCGGCCAGATCCCCCGCCGCGAGCATCACCGTCAGGGCCAGGGCCAGATTGGCGAGGAACACCCGCAGCAACAGGCGACCCCACCCCGGCCTCGCCCGAAACACGCCGTCACGACGAAGCCCGCGGAACAGCAACCCGGCGTTGAGAAAGGCGGAGCAGGCGGTAGCCAGCGCCAGTCCAGCGTGGGGGCCAGGCAGGTCGAACCAGAGCAGGGGCAGCACGAACAATACGTTGAGCCCCATGTTGGCCAGCATGGCGATCACCCCGATACGCACCGGTGTACGCGTATCCTGGCGCGCGTAATAGCCCGGAGCCAGCACCTTGACCAGGATGAAACCGAGCAGCCCGAGCGCATAGGCCATCAGGCTCAAGGCGGACATCTGCACATCGACGGCGGAAAACTCACCATACTGGAACAGGGTGGTCAGCATGGGGCCGGCCAGGATGAACAGCCCCACGCTGCAGGGGGTACCCACCAGCAGCACCCAGCGCAGCGCCCAGTCCAGGGTGCGTGAGAACTGTTCGGGAGAACTGCTGGCGTGCTGGCGGGAAAGGCTGGGCAGGATCACCGTGGCCAGCGCGATCCCGAACACCCCGAGGGGAAACTCCACCAGGCGGTCGGAGTAGTAGAGCCAGGAGACACTGCCGGTGACCAGCAGCGAGGCCAGCAGGGTGTCAAACAACAGGTTGATCTGGGCGACCGAAGAGCCAAAGATGGCAGGCAGCATCAGATCGACGATCCGCCGCACACCGGCATCCCGCCAGCTCCAGCGGGGCCACCCCAACAGACCGAGACGTGCCACGAAGGGAAGCTGGAAGGCCAGCTGCGCAACCCCGGCGATGAAGACCCCCCAGGCCAGAGCGGTCACCGGCTGCTCCATGTGGGGTGCCAGCCAGATGGCGACGCTGATCATGGAGACATTGAGCAACACGGGGGTGAATGCAGGAACCCCGAACCTGCCATAGCTGTTGAGCACGCCGCCAGCCAGGGCGGTCAGCGAGATGAACAGCAGATAGGGAAAGGTGACGCGCAGCATGTCGGCCGCCAACCGGAACTTCTCCCCCTCGTCGATGAAACCGGGAGCGAACAGCATGATCAACAGTGGCGCTGCGAGCACGCCGGCCAGCGTCACCAGAAACAGGATCCCGCCCAGCGTGCCCGCCACCCGTTGAATCAGCTGTCGAACCTCCTCCTGTCCCCGGTTGGAGCGGTATTCGGAAAGTACCGGCACGAATGCCTGGGAGAAGGCCCCCTCGGCGAACAGGCGGCGCAGGAAGTTGGGGATCTTGAAGGCGACGAAAAAGGCGTCGGTGCCCATCCCGGCGCCGAATATGCGCGCAATGACCATGTCCCGCACGAAACCGAGCACCCGCGACACCATGGTCATGGCGCTGACCACTGCGGTGGACCGGATCAATTTCCTGCTCATTGCAATAACGGTGCTCCCATCGCGAAACCCGAGAGTATCGGGCCCCCACACCAATTAGGCAAGTGATTGCACGGGCGAACAGCCGTTGTCATAAAACTGTAGTATTTCTGTAATATGCTGTTCATCTGCATCCCGTAGAGTGGTGTGGTGGAAAAACAGAGGAGCTTTCAGATGAAACAAACCGTTCGAAAACTGTTCATCGCTACCGGCCTGACAGGCTTGATTATGAGTGGTCATGCCCTGGCCGCCGCCCGGGTGGATGCGCAACTTCCTGACTATACCGCAGCCAGCGGGGTCTCCGGGAACATCTCCAGCGTTGGTTCCGACACCCTGGCCAACCTGATGACGCTGTGGGCCGAAGAGTTCAAGCGGTTCTATCCCAACGTCAACATCCAGATCCAGGCTGCCGGTTCCTCCACCGCCCCACCGGCCCTTACCGAGGGCACGGCCAATCTGGGCCCCATGAGCCGCCGGATGAAGAGCAAGGAGATCGAGGCGTTCGAAAAGCGCCACGGCTACAAACCCACCCCCATCCGGGTCGCCATCGATGCCCTGGCGGTCTATGTAAACAAGGACAATCCTCTCGACAAACTCACCATCCCCCAGGTGGATGCCATCTTCTCGTCCACCCGCAAGTGCGGCTACAAGGAAGATATCACCCGATGGGGTCAGCTGGGTCTGACCGGTGCCTGGACCAACCGTAGCATCCAGCTCTATGGACGTAATTCTGTCTCCGGGACCTATGGTTACTTCAAAAAGAAGGCGCTGTGCAAGGGTGACTTCAAGAACACGGTAAACGAACAGCCGGGCTCCGCCTCGGTGGTACAGGCGGTCACCGCCTCTCTCAACGGCATCGGTTATTCCGGCATCGGCTACAAGACCTCCGGTGTCAAGGCGCTGGCGCTGGCCAAGAGAGAGGGAGGGAAATATGTGGAGGCGACTCCGGAGAATGCCGTCCATGGCAGTTATCCGCTCTCCCGCTACCTGTACATCTATGTCAACAAGCACCCCAACAAACCGCTCGATCCGCTGGTCAGGGAGTTCATCAAGATGGTGCTTTCCCGTGTGGGTCAGGAGGTGGTGGTCAAGGATGGTTACGTTCCATTGCCTGCCAGGGTGGCCAAGAAGGAGCTGGCCAAACTGGACTGAATCACTGACTCCGTGGCCGACCAGGAGGAGTCCCGCCCCGCTTCTGCGGGGCCATCTTCTCGAGGACGGCTGTGAAATGGTTCTGCCGGTAAGGTAAGATCTTTTTCCTTTCGTGCTTCCAAAATGAGGGGCGATTTCGATTCCATGATCGGTAACAGTTCGGCGAGCGATTCGCTCACCGCCACCCAGCTTCGCCAGCGAACCCGCATTCTGAAAGACCACCTCGCCCGCTATGCGGTCACCATCGGCGGGATCGGGGTCATCATCGCCGTGGTGCTGATCTTCTTCTATCTCCTTTCGGTGGTCCTGCCCCTGTTCAAGCCGGCGGAGATCGAACCGGTCGCCAGTTACCGCCTGAGCGCAGCCAGCACCGATGATCAGACCCTGCACCTGGCGATGGAGGAACAGGCGGAGATCGGCGTCCGTTTCACCCGCTCGGGGCTGGCGCAATTCTTCTTCACCCAGAGCGGCGCGGTGATGACCGAAGAGGCCCTGCCGCTACCATCCGACGTCACCATCACCAGTTTCGCCAGCGGAGCTCCCGAAAGCGCCATCGTGGCCTTCGGGCTCTCCAACGGAACCGCCATTCTGGCAAGACATATCTATCAGGTCAGCTTTCCCAACGACAAGCGGGTGATCACCCCGAAACTGGAATACCCCTTGGGAGAGGCCCCCCTCATCATCGATGGCAAGGGTCGCCCCCTTCGTCTGCTGACGGCACAGAGCGACCAAGAGCAGACCAGTTTCGCGGCGGTGACGGAAGACGACCAGCTGGTGTTCACTCACTTTGCTGTGGCCGACTCCTTCCTCGACGACGAAGAGGAAGAGGGGGAAAGAGAGCGCACCAGCGTAGAACTCGAGGGGCTGCCGGATCACACCGCCTACCTGCTGCTCGACGCGGAGCAAGATCATCTCTACGCCGCCAACCGGGAGGGAGCCCTCAGCGTGTTCGACCTCTCCGACAAGGGGCAGCCAGCCCTCGACCAGCGGCTCCCCTCGATCACCGAGGGCAGCAAGGTCACCGTCATGGGGATGCTCAGTGGCGGGATCTCGCTGATGATCGGCAGCGAGGATGGACGCATTTCCCAATGGTTCCCGGTGAGGGACGACTCCGGCAAATCGCGCCTCACCCACATCCGTGACTTCGATTCACAGACGGCCCCTATTTCCGTGCTGACACCGGAGTTCTATCGCAAGGGATTCCTGGCCGGCGATACTGCCGGCAATCTCGGCATCTACCACGCCACCGCTTACCGCACGCTGCTGGTGGAGCCCGTCAGCCAGCAGCCGTTGCAGCGGCTGGCCATCTCCCCCCGCGCCAACGCCGCACTGGGCGAGACCGCCGACGGAGAGCTGCATTTCCTGCGCATCGAAAACGAGCATCCGGAAACCTCGTTCCACTCCCTGTGGGGAAAGGTGTGGTACGAGGGCTACAGCCAGCCGGAATACGTGTGGCAATCCTCCTCCGCCAGTGACGGATTCGAGCCCAAGCTGAGCCTCACGCCCATCACCTTCGGGACACTGAAGGCCGCCTTCTATGCCATGCTGGTGGCCCTTCCCCTCGCCGTTCTCGGCGCCATCTTCACCGCCCAGTTCATGGCACCGAAGATGCGCCAGATCGTGAAACCCACCATCGAGATCATGGAGGCGCTGCCTACGGTCATCATCGGCTTCCTGGCGGGGCTGTGGCTGGCGCCGACCCTGGAGACCCACCTTCCCGGCATCTTTGCCCTGCTGCTCATCCTGCCGACAGGGGTGTTGCTGTTCGCCTGGCTCTGGACCCATCTCCTGCCGTCCCGGATCCGCCACAAGGTTCCGGACAACTGGGAGGCGGCCCTGCTGCTACCGGTGATCGCCTTGCTGACCTGGTTCTCCTTCGCCATCAGTCCGGTACTCGAGTACCTGCTGTTCGACGGCAACATGATTCTGTGGCTGACGCATGATATGGGGATCCCGTTCGATCAACGCAACTCCCTGGTGGTGGGACTCGCCATGGGCTTCGCCGTCATCCCCACCATCTTCTCCATGGCGGAGGATGCCCTGTTCGGCGTTCCAAAACACCTGATTCGGGGCTCCCTCGCACTGGGCGCCACCCCATGGCAGACCCTGATCCGGGTCACCCTGCTGACCGCCAGCCCCGGCATCTTCGCTGCGGTGATGATCGGGCTGGGCCGTGCCGTCGGCGAGACCATGATCGTCCTGATGGCCACCGGCAACACGCCGGTGATGGACTTCAGCATTTTTCAGGGGATGCGCACCCTCTCTGCCAACACCGCCGTGGAGATGCCCGAGGCGGAGGTGGGCAGCACCCACTATCGCGTCCTTTTCCTGGCGGCACTGGTGCTGTTCACCCTGACCTTCCTCTTCAACACCCTGGCCGAGGTGGTCCGGCAACGACTACGCAAGAAGTACAGCACACTATGATGGTCAAGTGGTTCAAGAGCGGTTCTCCCTGGGTGTGGCTCTCCGCCGCAGCAGTCAGCGTCTGTATCCTGATGGTCGCGGCCCTGCTCGGGCTCATCGCAGCCAGGGGACTGGTCTACTTCTGGCCCAAGGATGTGCTGCAGGCCACCTATCACGACCCGAGAGGCGAAAGCTACCGCCTGATCGGCGAGATCCAGGACACCGAAGAGGTGCCGGTGGGAAGACTGAGGGAGAACGGGATCGAGCCACCGGGAGACGAGAGTGTCTACATCCGCTACCTGGTCAAGACCGGCAACCGGGACGCACTGGGCATGGACTTCCGTCTGGTGCTACCGGTATTCCTGTCCGACGTGGAGTACCCCCGGGAGCTGATGGTGGTCGAACGGCGCGAGTGGGGCAACCTGTATGGGTATCTCAGAGAGGTCAAGGAGAACGGCCGGGTGGTGGCCAAGGGGGCCGCGGCGGCCGAAGCGTTACGGGTCCGGCTGAAGAGAACCCTGGAGCTGTTCGAGAAGATCCGGCACATCGAGAAGGATCGCATCGGCGCGATCAACTACCAGTTGGAGCGATTACGCCTGCAGGAACGACGTCTGGACCTGGACAACGATCATGACCCGGCGAAGCGTGCCGCCATCGCGATGCAACGGGAAGCGCTGCAGGAAGAGTACGAGACGCTGCAAAAACAGCGTAACGAGCTCTTCCCCCTGCTCAACCGGGACAGCTTCTCCGCAGAGATCATGGACGGACGCACGGTGGAGGTACCGCTGGCCAAGGTGGTACGCTTCTACTTCCCCAACGCGATGGGGCCGGTGGACAAGGTCGGGCACTACTTCGCCAAGCTTTGGGAGTTCGTCAGCGAGGAGCCGCGGGAGGCCAACACCGAAGGGGGGATCTTCCCCGCCATCTTCGGCACGGTGATGATGGTGCTGCTGATGTCAGTACTGGTCACGCCGGCCGGGGTGGTGGCCGCCATCTATCTGCGCGAGTATGCCAGGCAGGGATTCGTCACCCGCCTGATCCGCATCGCGGTCAACAACCTGGCTGGCGTCCCCTCCATCGTGTACGGCGTGTTCGGCCTGGGCTTCTTCGTCTATTTCCTGGGGGGCAACATCGACGCCCTGTTCTTCCCCGAGGCACAGCCCACGCCCACCTTCGGCACCCCCGGAATCCTCTGGTCGGCACTCACCCTCGCCCTGCTCACCCTGCCGGTGGTGATAGTCGCCACCGAAGAGGGTTTATCGCGGGTCCCCCGTTCCGTCCGCGAGGGCAGCCTGGCACTGGGTGCCACCAAGGCAGAGACCCTGTGGCGCACCGTGCTGCCCATGGCGAGCCCGGCGATGATGACCGGCCTGATCCTGGCGGTGGCCCGTGCAGCGGGCGAGGTGGCACCGCTGATGCTGGTGGGGGTGGTCAAACTGGCCCCTTCCCTGCCGGTGGACGGCAATCCGCCCTTCCTCCATCTGGACCGGAAGTTCATGCATCTGGGCTTTCACATCTATGATGTGGGCTTCCAGAGCCCCAACGTGGAGGCGGCGAGGCCCCTCGTCTACGCCACCGCGCTGTTGCTGGTACTGGTGATCGTCGTCCTGAACCTTACCGCAATCCGCATTCGCAACCATTTGCGGGAGAAATACCGCTCACTGGAGTCCTGACCAACCATGCAAGAGAACGATACCGCGATACCCACCGTCGATGTCGGCGCCCTGCAAGGCAGCGTGGCCGCCACCCGCTCCCTGGAGGACGAGGAGGTCGCCATCCGGGTGAAGGATCTCGACTTCTATTACGGGGAAACCAAGGCGCTGAAGGGGATCGACATGGTGATTCCGGAGAAACGCGTCACCGCATTCATCGGTCCCAGTGGCTGCGGCAAGTCCACCCTGTTGCGCTGTTTCAACCGCATGAACGACCTGATCGACGACATCCGCATCGACGGAGAGATCCTGCTGCACGGACAGGACATCTACCACAAGTCGGTCAATGTCGCCGACCTGCGCCGCCGGGTGGGAATGGTGTTCCAGAAGCCCAACCCGTTCCCCAAATCCATCTTCGAAAACGTGGCCTACGGCCTGCGCATCCAGGGGATGAACGACCGCCGCCGCCTGGCCGAGGTGGTGGAGAAGTCGCTCAAGGGGGCGGCACTGTGGGACGAGGTCAAGGATCGTCTGGACGACAACGCACTGGGACTCTCCGGCGGCCAGCAGCAACGTCTGGTGATCGCCCGCGCCATCGCCATCGAACCGGAGGTGCTGCTGCTGGACGAACCCGCCTCGGCGCTGGATCCCATCTCCACGCTGAAGCTGGAGGAGCTGATCTACGAGCTGAAATCCCGCTACACTATCATCATCGTCACCCACAACATGCAGCAGGCGGCGCGAGTTTCCGACTACTGCGCATTTCTGCTGATGGGTGAACTGATCGAGATGGCGAACACCAACACGCTCTTCACCAACCCGCAGAAGAAAGAGACCGAAGACTACATCACTGGCCGATACGGATAGCATCATGAACGAAATCCCTCTTCCCCATCACATCTCCCAGCAGTTCGACGCCGACCTGGAGGAGGTACGCAACAACGTCCTCGCCATGGGCGGATTGGTGGAACAGCAACTCGCCGACGCACTCACCGCACTCACCGAAGGTGACGTCCAGCTGGGCGAGACGGTGATCACCAACGACTACAAGGTGAACGCCCTGGAGGTGACCATCGACGAGGAGTGCAACCGCATCCTGGCCCTGCGCCAGCCCACCGCCATCGATCTGCGCCTGATCGTGGCCATCATCAAGACCATCACCGATCTGGAGCGCATCGGCGACGAGGCGGAGAAGATCGGCCATCTCGCGGTGGAGCTGGCCGCCCAGGGAGGGGACGACAAGTTTGGCGCCCTGGCCCACCTGGGGGAACATGCCCGCAAGATGGTCCATGAAGCCCTGGATGCCTTTGCCCGGCTGGATGTGGAGCAGGCGATTCGGGTGGTCAAGGAGGACCGCAAGACCGACAAGGAGTACGAGGCCATCTCCCGGCAGCTGATCACCTTCATGATGGAGGATCCCCGTTCCATCAGCCGCTTTCTCAACGTCATGTGGGCAGCGCGCTCACTGGAGCGGATCGGCGATCACGCCCGCAACATCTGCGAGTACATCATCTATCTGGTGAAAGGCAAGGACGTGCGCCACACCAGCCTGGAGCAGATGGAACAGGCGGCGCGGACGCCCCGCTGATCCCGCCAGCAGCGCTCACCCCTCCCTGCCGTGGGGGGCGAGAAACCACAGCGGAACCAACCGCTCCAGCGGAGAATCGCCCCCATGGCGGTAACCCCGGCCGGCAGGGTCGAGACGGAAGCCGTGGTCGGCGAACAGCAGCAGCGGCCGGCCGGGATCGAGGCGCGTCAGTAACCGCCTGGCGGCGATCCGCAGCTCGACGCCCACCCGGCTCACCAACTCGTCGAAGTCCGCCGATGCGGCGTGGATCTGCTGATCCACCACATCCAGCTTTTCCAATGGGTGTTTCACCTCAGCCTGCAGGAGCTGCCGGTAGCAGCCGTCGGTGGTGGTATCCGGTGCGACCCGGGCGAAGGAGATGCGCGGCGCCCTCCAGGCGGAGAAAATCTCGCCGATGACCGGCCGCAGCGGCTCCAGCAGCACCAAGCCGAGGGCATCGATCAACACCCATTGGGCGGCAGCGTGGGAGCGCAACGCCTCGGGAAG
>WFNS01000292.1 GCA_015488495.1 Gammaproteobacteria bacterium
CCAGTGCGCGCCGCTCCAGGGTGCGGATCTCCTCTACCTGCGGCAGCTCGATATCGTCCAGCATCGGGCGCATGGTTTGGGCTCTCCTCCGTAGTGGTTCATATATCGATCCCGTGGCGGCGTGCCTCCTCGTCCAGGATGCGCTTCAGTGCCTCTGCCAGATCGAGCGGATCGGGTTTCGTCGGATGGTTTTCGTCGGGTGACCAGGCGACTCTGGCTGCAGACCCCGCTTCCGGGGATTCCGCTCCCCGATGGGCGGTGTCTGCCGTCGGTGCCCATGGAAAGTGTCGGGCGGCCGAAGACGGAGGGGGCGGTGGGCCGGAAACGGCCCCGTTCTCCGTCCGTTCCGTTGCAGTCTGCGGTCCCCGTCCCCTGGGGGGCTCTCCGGCCACCCAAAACCGGGTCCCGCTGGGCGACCTCTGCGGTGTCTGCTGTGGGGGGTGAAGCGGGTATCCGGTTTTTGGGGCGAAATCCCGGTGCCCGGTCCTATGCGGCCCGGGGAGGAGAGCATCTTTCGCTTCCCTTCCTTCGGGCGGTGAAGGGGGAGGTGAGGGCGCCCGCCACGCCGCCGTTCCCGCCAGACCGGGTTCCTGCAGTCGCCGCAGGCGCAGGGAATCGATACGGGGGCCATTCGGAGGGGTGCGCAGATGACGGTCCACAGGGAAGGGTGTTCCCCGTGCTCCGGTAGTTTTCGATTCCATAGGGATGGAGGGGGCTGATGGAGACCCCGTGGTGACGTCGAGGCCGCTGTTCGTCGCCTCTTTGTACAGCGTGTGTGCGGCGCGAATCGCCAGCCGGCGGTACCACGCCTCCGGGAAAGGGGCCGTTACGGCGAAGCTTTTGCGGGATGCCTTTGCAGGGTTCCGGGGAGTGCTTTGTCCCGGGAATGCCGGCTCCTCCGGCGCCTTTCTTCGCAGCGCACCGGAAACGAATCGTTGCAGCAGCGTTGGGGAGATGGAGGGCCGCAGTTCCAGAGGGGCGGGGCGGCCCGGTTTTCTGCCGGCTGGTTTCGGTTTTGTCTCGTTGTTGGCAAAGGGGACCGGAGTCCGTCGGTGCAATTTTTTGGGCAGTGGACCATCGGATCGATGGTGGCGGTCGCGGAGGGGTGAGGAGGCCCGTGTCGGGGTGCCGCCCGTCGCCGCTTCTACCAGCGCCGCCAGGGTGTGGCCTGACAGCGGCCCACTGCGCAGGCGCAGTGTGGGGTGGAGCATGGGCCGGGGCCAGCTGGCGATGCGGCGTAGCCGGTACAATCGTTCTGTCTCTCTTGCCAGCCGTTGCCGCCAGTGCGCGGGAGCACGCGCCGGATGACCGGTATTTCGTTCCGTTTCGTTCCCTTTTCGCACCTTCATACGGCCTCCCTTTCTTCGCCGAGCATCTCCAGATAGAGCAGGATCTGACCGATGGTCATTCCGCTTACCTCTTCAGGCGTCCAGCCGAACTCCCGTGCGAGGATGAAGCAGGCGCGGGCCAAGGGGGTTTGCACCAGCTCCACCAGAGCGTCGCGCGGGGTGTCGATACCACTGAGGGTGTTGATTCGCTCTACCAGAAAGCGAGCCAGGCCGGCAGGCAGTTGCAGTATCTGCTCAAGCGAGAGCTCCGGTTCCACCAGGGCCTGCTGGATCATGAGACCGGCCGACAATGTTTCGTCGTCGTGGGCGGCCTTGTCGATGCGTTGCAGGTCTTGCACGGTGAGGGGGCGCAACACCACGACCGCCCCTTCTCCCAATTCGCTCTCTTCCGCTAGCAGGCTGGAGGGAATGGTGGTTTCGTGGGTGAGCCGGGCGCCCGACAACATCTGCTCGGCGGAAAGCATCATGGCCGTTTCTCCCGGAGGTTCACGCGGTGGTGCTGTCTTCCGAGAAATCGGGTGCGGTGGCTACCGCCTCTCCGCCGCCCTCGGGCGCTTCCCGATCGAGCACCCGAATGGTCAGCGCCTTGAAGGAGAGGTTCTCCATCACCACGTCGTCTTCAGGAAGCGCGTAGCCCCAGTTCTGAAACTTGACCCCCTTCAGCTCCAGGGAGAGGCTGTTGCCGGGTGCCGCGGGGTCGTTGAGTGCCACGGTCATGTTGAAGGTGGGTTGCACGTAGGGCTCGGTGATGTTGCTCGGTGACGCTCCCCGCCCCATCAGCAGAAACAGCAAGGCGCCGTTGACGTAGGCCCGCTCCACCGTGCCGCTGACATGGATGTTGCCGGGATGCAGCGAAACGGCATGGCGCCGCCCCACTTCGTGGAACTCCTCCAGCTCGGTCTGTACCTGGATCCGTATGCCGGTGACCCGCCCCACCGTGGTGATTCCATAGGTGGTCAGTACCTTGCTGGCGTCCTGACCTTCGGGGGTATCTTCACTCGCCAGGGTGAGGGAACCGTTGGCGCCGGTGTATACATTGGTTAATGCCATGATGAATCTCCTACTCCAGGAACATGGTGACCTTGATGAAATCGATGCTGAAGGTGGGTCTGAGCACCATCGTGACCCGGGCGATTCCCTGCCGCTCCTCTTCGCGGGTGGCGGTGACCTCCAGCTCGTAACTCACCAGCTTTTCGTCGTTCACCATCTCGGCCAGGAAACTGTTGATGGTGGCGCGCAGTGCACCGCGCACCCGCTCGTTGTTGAGCAGGCCGATATAGGGGTTGGCCGCCGAGCGGACGCCGAACTTGGCGAAATCCACGATGCGCCGAGTGGTGATTTGATGCCAGGCGGTGTTGGTGGAGGTGGTGATTCCCTTGACGATACGGAACCCCAACTTCTCCTGCAGGACCAGCACGCGGGCCTGAAGGAGTCGGGTCAGTTCGGCGTTGGTGTATCGTTGCTCCAGGCCGCGGATGGCCAGAGGTTTGTTGGTCAGGCTGACCTGGGAGGAATAGCTGGCCATCAGACCGGCCACCGCCGCGGCGGTATAGGCGCCCGGCAAGGTGACCTCTTTTCCGCTGGCGCCGTCCATGGCCCGCATCCCCGGTGCGGTGAAGACGATGCGATCGGAATCGAGGGAATGGCCGAGAATGTCGTCCAGCTTCTCATCGACATCGCTGCCCACCACGCCGATTCGCTCCCTCTTGTTCTGATCCGACGATGCCGTCTGGCAGTGGGAGGTCAGGTCGGCACCGATGGTCTCGTGTCCCTGGCCAGCGGCGACGATGATGTGGGCGGGTTCGTTGAGCAGTTTCTCCAGTCCCTTCCGGTAGTCGGCGCCGGCGGCACCATTGTCACCACGGGTATTGCTGCCGGTGCCGAACAGGCGGAACTCGTCGGCGGTGTCGAACTTGGTGGGTGGCTCGGCGCTGTTGGCTTCTTCTTTCGCATCTACCAGGGAGGAGAGCGCCTCGATGTCAGCGGCCAGATCCTTGCCACTGGCGACCGTGTAAATCTCTTCGGTAGCGTCGAGACGCAGGGTCACCTTGACACTGGCCGACCTGTCCACCACGTAGGACGCGATCACCTTGTCGGCTGCGGCGGGTATCTCTTCGGCATGGAAGGTCAGCGCCCCGCTGTTCTTGTCGATGGAGACCTGCCCTTTCGAGGGGGCGGCCCCATAGACGATCTGCGGCAGGCGAGTGCGGCGTGTGGCGTCCTCGAACACCTCGATCCGATTGCGGGCGCTCTCCACTACCGGCGTGTAGTTCAGCGTGACGGGGCCACCGCCGCTGTGTTCCTCGTTGCGGACATAGGCATGTTCCTCGGCTTCCCAGACGTTGACCTCGATGGCGTTGCCCCATTCCCCTTTGCTCTTTGCCTCCAGCCGGCAGCAGGGTCCGGAGGCCGAATCGAGCAGGAATGCCGCCTTGCTGGCGGTGTCGGAAGCGACACGCACGGCGATGACTGTGGTGGCGCCGTGGCCGAAGGCCAGTTCGAGTGCGCGGACCAGTGTGAGTTCGTGGCTCTTGCCGTCGACGAAGGGATCATAGGGGCCGAAGCGCTCCCGAGCCTCCGCATAGCTGCCCAGGATGACGGGCTGGTCCACCGGTCCCTTGCTGGCGGTGCCCACCACCCCCAAATTGCCCACGGAAACCCGACCGGGCACGATCAGCCCTTCGGGTCGTACTTCGATGGAAACTCCCGGAAGTATCATTTCGGTCATAACAGCGTCTCTCCTCGGGCCGGGCGGCCCCGTTGCATTCCGGATCCGCTCATGGTGTAAGCGCGATGCGCAGGTAGAGCACCGCCTTGCTCTCGATGTGTGGATCCTCATATTGGAGTTGCAGAAAGTCGTCACTCGAGGCGAGAGTGACAGGACGGGTGAACGTCAGGCGTGCAGGCCGGTAGTCGTCCGCCATGCCGTCTTCGTTCCAGTCCCCGAGCGCCACCTCATCCCCCGCCTCTGTGAAAGCGGCCAGAAATGCCGCCAGCGACGGAAAGATGAAACGGGCATGACGGTCCGGCTCGTTCTCCCGGGTCACGGCGGCCAGAAATTCCTCCAGCGTGGGGTAATCGGACGGGGGGTCGGAGGCATCGCCCCGCAATCTGCCGAGCGTTACCGGCGAGCCGTCCCATCCCGCTGGCAGCGAGGTGAGAGCGGCCAGACCGAAGACCCGGACAGGGCGCCTGGTGGCGGCGGTGACTACCAACGGTGGAGCGGCCACCTCGTCCCACCGTACCAGGTGGTCGGTGACCCGAGTGGTTTCCCGCTCGGCAGAGCCTCTTTGCTCGAGATCGCTGTGGATCGGGATGCGGGCGATGAGGCTTTCTGCGCCGTCGGTGTCGCGATAGTGGTATTCATAGAGGATCCGGTAATCTGCATGCTGTTCCCAAGCTGAGAGCGGGGTTACATATTCCGCTGTCGAGGTCGCGACCGCCTCCAGGCGGAGGAAGCCCTGTCGCTGCAGATCCGCCGTTGCCGCCAGCAGCTCCTGGTGCAACTGGTCGATGGCATCTTCCGCCATCTCCAGCGAGCTGCCCCACAGCTGAAAACGGGCCACTGAATCCAGCCGCAGACCTTTCAGCGCCACCTCTGCGAACCCGGCGGGTCGTTCGGTCCCCCGCCA
>WFNS01000293.1 GCA_015488495.1 Gammaproteobacteria bacterium
ACCATCGGTGGATGGTCGAAATAGCTCCAGTCCAGATGGAGTCCGTAGAGGGCGTAGTGGGCCTCGTCCACGCTGAGGCCCACACGGGGCGCCACCAGAAGGTGCAGCAGGGATATGCCGGTGACCAGCGCCCACGTGGCCAGGCGGGAAGGGTCGGTTTGCCGGAAGAAGGTGACCGATGTCATGGAGACCGGCGGGGGAGTTCGCTGCACGGGCGCTGCTCGATCTCAGCTTCGTCCGCATCCGCGGTTACCCTGTCGAGCAGTTCCCTGGACAAGGCCCTCCCCCCGCTGCCGCGTAACGCCAGCCAGTAGAGACGTTTTCTGATCTTTACCTCGTCGATGACCACCTCGAAGCCTTGTTGTGTCACCTCTTGCTGACGCTTGCGGGCGTTCTGCATGGTGGAAAAGATCCCCAGAGAGATGGCGTTCCTCATCTCGCCGGAGGTGATCAGCTGGACATCGGAGATCCCCGCCTGGTTCAGGATCCGCACGATGCTGCGGGCCTCGTTGCTGCTGCCGGCCGGAGGGATGTGGACCCAATAGCCCGGCCGTTGCTGTGGGCTGCTCCAGCGTCGCTCGACGATGGCCGGTGAATTGATGGTCCGCTTGAGCACCTCCTGGACGACGTTGCTGGAGCCAAAGGGACCCAGCACGTAACAGATCGGTTCGTCTCGGGTGGCCGTTTTGGCCCGGGCAGGTGCGGTACCGGTTGCCGGTTGGTGGGTGGATGGTTTCACGGCACTTGGTGCTGCTGGCTCCCCGGTGGCAGGTTCCGGTGAAGCCCTTTCCGGTTGTGACGCGGAGCGATCGGTCTCCCCGGGAGGGTTTTTTTCCGCAGACTTCAGCTCACTCAGCAATATCAGCCCCTTTTCTCCCTGCGCGGTACCGGCAGTGGGGTGGTGCCGGCTCGGGTGGTCGTCCCGGAACCAGTTCCAGGAGAAGAAGAGCAGATTGGCTGCCAGCAGCAGCAGGAATAGCCACCTCATGATCTTTCGAACGCCGCCGGTTTCGTTTCTTCTTCGGCCAGGATCCTCGCCCCCTCCAGCACCAGTGTCGGCTGGTGCTGCCATCTATTGCCCAGATGAGGAAGCAGGTGGGGGGCATCGCCACCGGTCAGGAGGCATGTCACTTCCGTTTTCGTTTCGTTACCCAGCTCCGTGGCACTCTGCTCCAGGGTGGCGGTGATCGCCCGGATGGCACCCAGGCCGATTCCGCTTTCGGTGTCCCGGCCCAGCCATCCCCTTTCGGGCGAGGGGGAATCCTCGCTCTCGATGCCGGCGGTGGCGTTCGACAACGCGCGTTGCATCAGCGTCAGGCCGGGCAGGATCAGGCCACCCAGGTGTTGCCCGTTGCCCGCCAGGGCATCGAAGGTGACGGCGGTACCGCAATCGGCGATACAGAGGGTTCTGCCGGGCCAAGCGGTATGGGCGGCAACCAGCGCCGCCCAGCGATCCACGCCCAGTTTCGCCGGATCCCGGTAGGCATTGGAGACCCCGTGGGCGGTAACGGTGCTGGAGAGGAAACGGGGTGCGAGCCCCCATCTGGCCATGCACCAGCGGGAGAGGGAGGCGTCGATCGCCTCGCCGGCCACGCTGGCCACTACCACTCCCCGGGGCGCGGGCAGCCCCTCCCAGCACCGTTCCCAGAGTTCGGACAACGGATGATCCCGGCGGGATGCGGCCCGTGCCGTCGTCGCGCCGCCGTCGGCGCTCCACATCCACTTGACACGACTGTTGCCGAGATCGACCAGTAACAGGCTCATGAGTTGCGTCGCAGGCTTACCTGACCACTGTGGATGGCGTGCACGTTTTCCCCGCTTCGCAGCAGCAACGCGCCCTGTTCATCGATGCCCTGTGCGGTTCCGCTCATGGTTCCCGAGGGGAGAAGCAGGCGGACCGGCTTTCCCGCAGTGTAATCCAGACGGTGCCAGCGCTGCCGGGTGGCGGCCAGACCGGTGCGCTGATATTCGGCCAGACCCTGGAGGACATGCCGCAGCAGCAGGCCGGCGATCTGGTTGCGGGGAGGCCGGCTGCCGGTCACGGTGCGGAGGTCGGTCCACGGCTGATCAATCCCGCCGGCCTCCTGGAGCGGCATCTCCAGGTTGAGCCCGATACCGACCACCGCCAGGCAAGGACCTTCCGCCTCCCCCTTCAGCTCGGTCAGGATACCGGCCAGCTTGCTTCCCCCATGGAGTACGTCGTTCGGCCATTTCAGTTGAGTTCCCTCGACACCGGCTGCCTGGAGGGCGTCGGCAATCCACACTCCGGCCGCGAGGCTGAGGCCGGAAAGGGCGGCGGCGGGGGTGTCGAAATGCCAGCTCACGGAGAGATAGAGGTTGGCGGCGAACGGAGAGTGCCACTTGCGTCCCCGTCGTCCGCGACCGGCGCTCTGGAACTCGGCGAAGCAGGCGATCCCGTGCTCCGCGCGGTCCATCAGGTAACGGTTGGTGGAGTCCAGCTGCGGCAGTATCTTCAGCCGGGCCAGCAAAGTTCTGCTGGCAGGGTCCAGAGCGGAGAGAACATGATCCCGCTGCAGCAGCTCCAGCGGCTGGCGGAGCCGGTAGCCCTTGCCGCTGACCGCCTGGACCTCCAGTCCCACCCTCTCGATCATGCGCAGCCGCTTCCAGACGGCCGTGCGGCTGATGCCCAGTTCTCTCCCCAGCGTCTCTCCGGAGTGAAAGCGGCCGTCGGCAAGGATCTTCAGCAGGGGGTAGAGTCGATGCAGGTCCATGCCCCGGCACACACGTTGCTCTTTCCCGGAGAGGGGGTGCTCAACCCGACCAGCGTTGGCAGACCAGGCAGGCGTTGGTGCCGCCGAACCCGAAGCTGTTGGACATGAACCGCTCGATGGTGACACCGTCCCGGCGTTCCCTCACGATGGGATATCCCTCCGCCTCCGGATCCAGTTGCTCGATGTGGGCGGATGCCGCCAGGAAGTCATTCTCCATCATCAACAGCGAATAGATGACCTCGTTGACCCCGGCAGCGCCCAAGGCGTGTCCGGTGAGTGACTTGGTGGAGGAGATGGCGGGCAGGTCGTCCCCGAACACCTCGCGGATCGCCTTCAGCTCGGTGATGTCACCCGCAGGCGTGCTGGTGCCGTGGGCGTTGATGTAGTCCACGGGTCCATCCACGGTACCGAGCGCTATCCGCATGCAGCGCACCGCTCCCTCGCCGGATGGTGCCACCATGTCGGCGCCGTCGGAGGTGGCGCCGTAACCCACCACCTCTGCCAGGATCTTCGCTCCCCGGGCCTTGGCATGCTCCAGCTCCTCCAGCACCACCAGTCCTCCGCCGCCGGAGATCACGAATCCGTCCCGGTTGGCATCGAAGGCCCGTGAGGCGGTGGCCGGGGTGTCGTTGTAGCGGGAGGAGAGTGCTCCCATGGCGTCGAACAGTACCGACATGGACCAGTGTAGCTCCTCTCCGCCACCGGCGAAGACGATGTCCTGCTTGCCCCACTGAATCTGCTCCACGCCGTTGCCGATGCAGTGGGCGCTGGTGGAGCAGGCGGAGCTGATGCTGTAGTTGATCCCCTTGATCCGGAAGGCGGTGGCCAGATTGGCCGAGGTGGTGCTGCCCATCGCCTTGGGCACCCGGTAGGGGCCGACCCGTTTGGCACCCTTGGTGCGGAGGATGTCCGCGGCCTCTACCACGGTGACGTTCGAGGCGCCGCCGGAACCGACGACGATTCCGGTACGCGGGTTGGAGATCTCCTTTTCCTCCAGCCCGGCGTGGGCGATGGCCTCCTGCATGGCCAGATAGTTGAAGGCTGCGGCGTCTCCCATGAAACGTAACAACCGGCGGTCGATCAAATCCCGGTAGTTCACGCGTACCGGGCCGTGGACGTGGGAGCGGAAGCCCAGTTCGGCGTACTCCTCACTATACTCGATCCCGGAGCGTCCTTCCCGCAGCGAGTCCAGTACCTCCTGTTTGTTGTTGCCGATGCTGGATACGATACCGTATCCGGTGATTACCACGCGCCGCATAGTTCGTCCTCAAAAGCCATCAGTTGACGTAAACAGCCCAACGCGCAGGTCACGGGCTGTATAGATCTCTCTTCCGTCCACCTGCATGGTAGCGTCTGCGATACCCATGTAGAGCTTGCGTTTGATGACCCGCTTCAGATCCAGGTGATAGGTCACCCGATTGTGGTGGGGTAGTACCTGTCCGCTGAATTTGACCTCTCCGGCGCCGAGCGCGCGGCCGTGACCGGGTCCCCCGCTCCAGCCCAGGAAGAAGCCGACGAGCTGCCACATGGCGTCCAGTCCCAGGCAGCCGGGCATCACTGGATCGCCTTCGAAGTGGCAGTCGAAGAACCAGAGATCCGGCTTGATGTCCAGCTCGGCCCGGATCTCCCCCTTGCCATACGCGCCGCCTTCGTCGGTGATGAGCGTGATACGATCGAACATCAACATGGGGGGCAGGGGAAGCTGGGCGTTGCCGGGACCAAAGAGCTCTCCCTTTGCGCATGCGATGAGCTCGTCGTACGAATAGCTGTTTTGTCTCTGCATCAATCAGGCCCGTTGTTATCCACTGAAATCCGTTTACCTGACGCCACGGTGTGCCCCTTTTCCGGTCCGGCGGGTATCGACAAGACGCACCTGTCGGTGCAACGCAGGTTAGATCCGTTCATTATAGCGTTTCTCCCCCATTTCGGACCAATTTTTGCCGTTGGTACGTTCCTGGTCGTAAAACCCGCTGGTGCAAGTGCCGAAAAAGCCGGCGGAGCTACGGCCTGCTGACCAGATATACCACGAACAGGATGACGGCAAGCAGGATCGCCCAGGTGAGGGAGACGATGAACCGCCCGACACCTTTTATGAATCGGTTCTCGGAAGGGGGCTTGTCCTCGGGCACTATCTGTCGGGAGCCATGGATTCAATGTCCATCGGGATGTACCGTTCCGCTGGTATGGGTCAGACGCCCCTCCATGAAGTAGACGGTGAAGGCGTAACGTTCGAGCGGGGTGTTCTTGCGCTTCAGACTGTAGTAATAGTCCCAGCGGTCGTGGTGGAACGGATCGCGCAACAAAGGGGTGCCGAGGATCAGCTGCACCTGACGCTTGTCCATCCCCGGCTTGAGCTGGTCCACCATCTCCCGGGTGATCAGGTTGCCCTGCTGGATGTCCACCCGGTGGATACTGCAGCCCGTCATCACCATCCACGACAGCAGCGGCAGTAGAATAATAATCTTTCGCATTTGGCGGTCACGCTATATAATGGATCCCCGCATATTACCGCTGAGAGGCCGGCGTGAAAAGTCAAAACCTGAAGGATGCGGGACTGAAGGTCACGCTCCCCCGTCTCAAGATTCTGGAGATCCTGGACAAATCCCCCCAGCGCCACATGAGTGCCGAAGATGTCTACAAGGCGTTGCTGGATGCCGGAGAGGACATCGGCCTGGCCACGGTATATCGGGTATTGACCCAGTTCGAGGCAGCAGGATTGGTGGACCGCCACAAGTTCGAGGGTGGGCAGGCGGTATTCGAGCTGAGCGAGGGAGAGCATCATGATCACCTGCTCTGCGTCAAATGTGGTCGGGTGGATGAGTTCGTCGATGAGATGATCGAAGAGAGGCAGCACAGTATCGCCGACCGGTTTGGCTACAAGATCACCGATCACTGTCTCTACATCTACGGGGTCTGTCCCGACTGTCGAAAAGGGGAACAGGACCGCTAGCTTCGCGTGGTGGTGAGGGAGAGCGTGTAGCTGCCTGCCGGGGCAACGAGGGTTCTGATTTTTCTCCTGCCGGCCAGGCAGGCGAAAAGCACCGGATGGTTTGCTTCACAGCGATCCGGACGGACAATCGCCGATGATTCGGCGGGAAGTCCCGCAATCCGCGTGCAAGATATCTGCCGGTTCCAGCGGAAGGAGCAAAAAGAAAAGGCTCCGCAAGGAGCCTTTTCTTCGTCGTTTGGTCGTCACCACCATGGCGCAGCCTGTCAGCCACCCCCGGTCAGTTTCTCGTACTTGGCGAGCAGTTCTTCCTGGGTTTCCTGATGGTCGGGATCGGGAACGATACAATCCACCGGACAGACATCCACACACTGGGGGGTATCGTAATGTCCCACGCACTCCGTGCACTTGTTGGGATCGATCTCGTAGATCTCATCGCCCTGGTAGATCGCCTCATTGGGGCATTCGGGCTCGCAGACATCGCAATTGATGCATTCGTCGGTAATCATCAGCGCCATGGGCATCTCCTGAAATCAAGCGAACTTAAGCTGATCAATTATACTGCATTTTGTTACGCAGTGCATATTCCACCTTGGGGTGAACAAAGCCTGAGACATCTCCCCCCAGCGATGCGATCTCGCGAACCAGGCCGGAGGAGATGTAGGTGTACTGTTCCGCCGGGGTCAGGAACAGGGTCTCCACCTCCGGCGCGAGACGGCGGTTGATGCTCGCCAGCTGGATCTCGTGCTCGAAGTCGGATACCGCGCGCAATCCGCGCAGGATGACCCGTGCCTTCCGGCTCCGGACGAAATCCACCAGCAGGGTATCGAAGGCGCACACCTCGACGTTTTCCAGATCCGCCAGTGCCTCGCGCGCCAGTCCGACCCGCTCCTCGAGGGTGAACACCGGTCCTTTCCCGGGGTTGGCGGCGACGGCCACGATGACCCGGTCGAAGATGCGCCGGGCGCGATGGACCAGGTCGGTGTGGCCGTTGGTGATGGGGTCGAAGGTGCCCGGATAGATGGCGATGGTCATGTTCTCAAGCCGGCTCCTGGGTGCGTACCGCGAGATTATAGCTCACCTGTCCCGCCCGTTTGCTACGTGCCGGTCTCCAGCCGGGGGGCAGCGGCGGTTCCTGCAACTCGCTCTCGTGTTCGAAATAGATCCTGGCGTGGGGAGAGAGCCAGCCCCGCCGCTCCAGCCGCTCCATGCAGGGGATGAGCCACCCTTTCCGGAAGGGGGGATCGAGGAAGACGATGTCGAAGCTGCGCGCCGCTCCTGACAGGTAGTCCAGTGCATCCGCCTGGACCACGGTCACGCGGTCGCAGCCGAGCAGCCGGGCGGTGTCACGCAGCGTTTCCACTGTCTGTCGATCACGGTCCACCATCACCAGCTCACCGCCCCCCCGGGAGAGCGCTTCCCACCCCAGCGCGCCGCTGCCGGCGAACAGATCCAGGCATCTCGCGCCGGAGATGACCGGCTGGAGCCAGTTGAACAGCGTCTCCCGGACCCGGTCCGGGGTGGGGCGCAGGCCGGGCCGGTTCGGGACGGCCAGCTTGCGGCCACGCCACTCACCGCCGATGATGCGGATCCGGTTGGGGTTCCTCACTCCCTTCCACCGACGCGGATGGCTGCCAGCCGCCGGGGATCGATGCGGCGGCGGAAGGCATCCCGAATCGCCTCGCCCGTTACCGCCTCGACCCGTTGGTTGAAGGTCTCCAGGTAGTCCAGTGGCAGACCATAGAAGCCGATCATGGCGATGTACTCGAGGATGTCCCGGTTGCTGTCGATGCGCAGCGGGAAGCTGCCGGTGATGTTCTTCTTGGCAGCGATCAGCTCTTTTTCGGTGGGGCCCTCCTCGATGAAGCGAACCAGGATCTCGCGCAGCAGGCGCTCCGCTTCCGCGGCGGTCTCGTTGCGGGTCTGCAATCCCATCTGGAACGGCCCCTTGCGGCGCATGGGCAGGAAGAAGCTGTAGGCGCTGTAGGCGAGTCCGCGCTTCTCACGAATCTCGGTCATGATGCGGGAGCCGAAGCCGCTTCCGCCCAGGATGTGGTTTCCTACGTAGAGCGCCATGTAGTCCGGATCGGTGCGGGTCATGCCTGGCTGTCCCAGCAGGATGTGGGTCTGGGTGGAGGGGTGGGGAAGGGACCTCTCCACCGCCCCGGCCAGGGGTTTCACTGCGGGCAGGGAGGGGGCAGCCGTTCCCGTGGACAGGGGGGCGACCAGCTGCTCCGCCAGTTTTTCGGCTTCCTCCCGTGTCAGGTCCCCTACCAGCGCCACCACGGCGTTGGCGGCCACGTAGTAACGCTGGTGGAATCGTTGCAGGTCACTGCGCCGGAGCGCCTGCAGGCTCTCTTCGGTGCCGTTGACCGGCGATGCGTAGGGGTGTTCTCCGTAGATGGCCCGGTAGAATGCCTTGCTGGCAATGTCTCCCGGTGACTGCTGCTCTGCCCGCAGGCTGACCAGCAGCCGTTTGCGCTCCCGCTGGAACACCTCTTCCGGGAAGCGGGGTTCGCCGATGATCCGCGCAAGGATGGCCACTGCGGGGTCCAGATAGCGGGCGTCGCTCAGGCTGCGCAGGCTGACCATCGCCATGTCCCGCAGGGCGGTGCTGCTCAGTTGTGCCCCCAGCCCTTCCAGCCGTTCGGCGATGGCCTCCTCGTCCAGGTCGCCTGCACCGGCATCCAGCAGGGCGTTGGTCATCAGCGCCAGGCCGGGAAGCTTTCCGTCGCGGGCGCTGCCGGCATCGAACACCACTCGAATGTCCAGCATCGGTAGCTGGGGTGCTGCCACGAAGTAGACCCGGGCGCCGTTGCCGGTCTTCCAGTGCTGGATCTCCGGGCTGGCCACCGCACCGCCCAGGGGCAGCAACAGCAGCGTCAGCCAGACGATGAAGAGTTTAGTGCGTCTCATCGGCTTCTCCTTTTCCGTGGTTCCCGGTGTCGTTC
>WFNS01000294.1 GCA_015488495.1 Gammaproteobacteria bacterium
GAGAGCAAGGGCTACGACCAGATTGACAGCGCGCCGGAAGAGCGTGCGCGCGGCATCACCATAGCGACGGCGCACGTGGAATACGAATCGGACAAGCGGCACTACGCCCACGTAGACTGCCCTGGGCACGCCGACTACGTGAAGAACATGATCACCGGTGCGGCGCAGATGGACGGAGCCATATTGGTGGTATCTGCGGCGGACGGTCCGATGCCGCAGACGCGGGAGCACATTCTGCTTTCCCGTCAGGTGGGAGTTCCCTACATCGTGGTCTACCTGAACAAGGCGGACATGGTGGACGACGAAGAGCTTCTGGAACTGGTGGAGATGGAAGTTCGGGAACTGCTGGACAGCTACGATTTTCCTGGAGACGACACCCCGGTGATTGTCGGCTCTGCGCTGAAGGCACTGGAAGGGGACCAGTCCGAGATTGGAGTGCCCTCCATTCTGAAGCTGGTAGAGGCGATGGACGAATACATTCCCGAGCCGGAGCGAGCCATTGACGGAGACTTCCTGATGCCGGTGGAAGACGTATTCTCCATTTCGGGTCGTGGTACCGTTGTGACGGGACGTATCGAGCGCGGCATCATCAAGGTGGGAGACGAGATTGAGATTGTGGGGCTGCGCGAGACGCAGAAGACCACCTGCACTGGAGTAGAGATGTTCCGCAAGCTGCTGGACGAAGGTCGGGCGGGTGATAATGTTGGTGTTTTGCTGCGCGGCACCAAGCGGGAAGAGGTGGAGCGTGGCCAGGTGCTGGCCAAGCCGGGTTCCATCACCCCGCACACCAAGTTTGAGGCGGAGGTATACGTACTGTCGAAGGAAGAGGGTGGTCGTCACACGCCGTTTTTCAACGGGTACCGTCCGCAGTTCTACTTCCGTACGACCGACGTGACCGGTGCAGTGGACCTTCCGGAGGGGACGGAGATGGTGATGCCTGGAGACAACGTGAACATGACGGTATCGCTGATTGCGCCGATTGCGATGGAAGAGGGTCTGCGTTTTGCCATTCGTGAGGGCGGGCGTACCGTGGGTGCCGGGGTCGTTTCGAAGATCATCGAGTAACAGATTATGGCTACTACCAACCAGAGAATTCGTATCCGCCTCAAGGCGTTCGACCATCGTCTGATCGACCAGTCGGCGAGTGAGATCGTCGAGACCGCCAAACGTACCGGTGCGCAAGTACGCGGGCCGATTCCGCTGCCCACCAAGATCGAGCGGTTCACTGTGCTGATATCACCGCACGTGAACAAGGATGCCCGGGATCAGTATGAGCTGCGTACCCACAAGCGGCTGATGGACATCATCGATCCCACTGACAAAACGGTGGATGCCTTGATGAAGCTCGATCTGGCAACCGGGGTAGACGTACAGATCAAGCTGAACTGATTCACAGGCCGGATCGGTATTTCGCACAGGCGATGGACGCCGCGGATGTAACTAGAGGTTAACGAGATGAGTATTGGGGTTGTTGGACGTAAAGCCGGAATGACGCGAATCTTCAGTGAAGATGGCGTGTCGACTCCCGTGACTGTGATAGAGGTCGAGCCCAACCGTATCACGCAGGTGAAGACCCCGGATCGTGATGGGTACCGCGCAATCCAGGTCACCACAGGGAGCCGTCGGGCCAACCGGGTCAACAAGCCGGCTGCAGGTCATTTTGCCAAGGCCGGAGTGACCGCCGGCCGCGGCCTGTGGGAGTTCCGGCTCGCCGAGGGAGAGGGTGAAGAGCTTTCTCCTGGCGGGGAGATCAAGGTGGATATCTTTACTGACGGACAGAAGGTGGATGTGACCGGAACCTCCATTGGTAAGGGGTTCGCCGGAACCATCAAACGCCACAATTTTCGTGGCAAGGATGCGACCCACGGTAACTCCCTGTCCCACCGCACGCCCGGATCCATTGGCCAGAACCAGAGTCCGGGAAAGGTGTTCAAGGGCAAGAAGATGGCGGGACACATGGGGAATCGCCGGACCACCGTCCAGAACCTGGAGATCGTTCGGGTGGATGTGGAGCGCAATCTGTTGCTGGTCAAGGGTGCCGTGCCCGGCTCCAAGGGAAGCGACCTCATCGTTCGGCCTGCCATCAAGGCGCGTTCTTAGGAGATAGTGATGGAATTGAAGCTTTCATCGGCAGGGGGGACTGCGGGTTCCATTGAGGTGGCGGATGCCGTCTTTGCCCGTGAGTTCAACGAAGCGCTGATTCATCAAGTGGTAAATGCCTATCTGGCTGGAGCGCGAGCCGGAACCAAGGCGCAAAAGAACCGTTCGGCCGTGAGCGGTGGCGGGGCCAAGCCCTGGCGCCAGAAAGGCACCGGCCGTGCGCGCGCCGGTACCATTCGCAGTCCGCTCTGGCGGGGTGGTGGCAAGACCTTCGCGGCGGTACCGCGAGACTACTCCCAGAAGGTCAACAGGAAGGCCTATCGTGCCGCCATGCGCTCCATTCTGTCCGAGCTGGTGCGGCAGGATCGCCTGGTCGTGGTCGATCGGATCGCTGTGGATGCCCCCAAGACCAAGCAGCTGGTGGCGTTGTTGGGTGAGTACGGCGTCGACGACGTACTGATCGTTGCGGATGAGCTCGACGAGAATACCTATCTCGCATCCCGCAACCTGCACAAGGTGGGCCTGTGTGACGTGGAGTCCATGGATCCGGTGAGTCTGCTTGGTTACGAAAAGGTGCTCATGACCCAGGCGGCGGTGAAGAAGATAGAGGAGAGGCTGGCATGAACCGGGAACGTCTGCTGAAAGTATTGCTGGCTCCCATCATCTCCGAGAAAGCCAGCATGGCAACCGAAAAGAGCAATCAGGTGGTATTCAAGGTCGTGCCCGATGCCACCAAACCGGAGGTCAAGGCGGCGGTCGAGCAGCTGTTCGAGGTCGAGGTCCAATCGGTCAACATCTGCAACATCAAAGGCAAGAGCAAGCGTTTTGGCATGCGTATGGGGCGGCGTAACGGAGTCAAGAAGGCGTACGTGACCCTGAAACCCGGCCAGGACATCGGGCTCATGACCGAAGAGCTGAGCTAACAGGAATCGGATTATGGCAGTAGTCAAGGCAAAACCGACATCGGCAGGTCGCCGCTTCGTGGTCAAGGTGGTGACTCCGGAGCTTCACAAGGGGAAACCTTATGCCCCTCTGCTGGAGAAGAAGAGCAAGACCGGAGGGCGCAACAACCTGGGTCGCATCACCTGCCGCCACCAGGGCGGGGGGCACAAGCAGAAATACCGGATCATCGACTTCAAGCGTAACAAGGACGGGATTCCGGGAAAGGTGGAACGTATCGAATACGATCCCAATCGCAGCGCCCATATCGCCCTGATCCGCTATGCCGACGGGGAGCGTCGCTATATCATTGCGCCCAAGGATCTGAAGGCCGGCAGCGAGATCATTTCCGGACAGGGTGCTCCCATCAAGCCGGGCAACACCCTGCAGTTGCAGGACATTCCCGTGGGAACCACGGTGCACTGCGTGGAAATGCGTCCTGGCAAGGGAGCCCAGCTGGCGCGCGCTGCCGGGGCCGCCGTTCAGTTGGTGGCCCGCGAAGGCCGCCACGCCACGCTGCGCCTGCGTTCGGGCGAGATGCGCAAGGTGCCCGCGGAGTGCCGTGCCACTATCGGTGAGGTGAGCAACTCGGAGCATGGTCTGCGCAAGCTGGGCAAGGCCGGCGCCAAGCGTTGGCGCGGGGTTCGTCCGACGGTTCGTGGTGTGGCCATGAATCCCGTGGATCACCCTCACGGTGGTGGCGAAGGCCGTACTTCCGGGGGGCGGCATCCGGTATCGCCATGGGGCACCCCCACCAAGGGATATCGGACCCGCAGCAACAAGCGTACTGATTCGATGATTGTTCGTCGCCGTCACGGCAAATAGATGAAGAAGAGTAGGTAACCATGCCGCGTTCAGTTAAGAAAGGGCCTTTTGTCGATTTGCATCTGGCCAAGAAGGTGGAAGAGGCTCGTGCCTCAAACAGCAAGAAGCCGATCAAGACCTGGTCGCGACGTTCCATGATTTTGCCGGAGATGATTGGTCTGACCATCGCGATACACAACGGCAGGGCGCATGTCCCAGTGCTGATTTCGGAGAATATGGTGGGCCACAAGTTGGGTGAGTTTGCGCCGACACGCACCTACCGGGGCCACATGGCAGACAAGAAATCCAGATAGGGTGAGGTTCGATGGAAGCAACAGCTAAGTTACGGTTTGCGCGGGTCTCACCGCAAAAGACCCGACTGGTGGCCGACATGATTCGCGGCAAGTCACTGGAGAGCGCCTTGCAGACCCTTTCGTTCAGCCCCAAGAAGGCGGCGGTGATCGTGAAGAAGGTGCTGGAGTCTGCGATTGCCAACGCGGAGCACAACGAAGGCGCGGATATCGACGAACTGAAGGTCTCCAGGATCTACGTTGACGAAGGTCCGACCTACAAGCGCATGCGGGCCCGGGCGAAGGGGCGAGGTAACCGCATTTTGAAACGCACCAGCCACATCACTGTGGTGGTGTCCGACAGATAGAAGAGAGTCAGGAATGGGTCAGAAAGTACATCCAACCGGAATCCGTCTGGGAATCGTCAAGGACTGGACCTCCAAATGGTACGCGGACTCCCGGAGCTATCCGGAAGTGCTCAACAATGATCTGCAGGTGCGGGATTTTCTGCGCAAGAGGCTTGCCAAGGCGTCGGTCAGCCGTATCCAGATCGAGCGTCCGGCGCGCAACGTGAGGATTACCATCCACACGGCTCGTCCCGGTATCGTCATCGGCAAGAAAGGTGAGGATATCGAAAAGCTTCGTGCCGAAGTGGCCAAGATGGTCGGGATCCCGGTACATATCAACATCGAGGAGATTCGTAAACCGGAACTGGATGCCACCCTGGTTGCCCAGGGAATCGCCCAGCAGTTGGAGAAGCGAATCATGTTCCGCCGTGCCATGAAGCGGGCGGTGGGCAACTCCATGCGTCTGGGTGCCCAGGGAGTCAGAATCAACGTGGCCGGCCGGTTGAATGGTGCCGAAATCGCGCGCAGTGAATGGTATCGGGAGGGGCGTGTACCGCTCCATACCTTGCGGGCAGATATCGACTACGGGGTGGCTACTGCCTACACCACCTATGGGGTTATCGGTATAAAGGTCTGGATCTTCAAGGGAGAGGTGCTCGATACCTCCGAGCTGGCAGCTACCTCCCCAGAGAGAAAGACGGCTACTGCCAAATAGAGGTAAGCGACGATGCTGCAGCCAAAACGGACGAAATTTCGCAAACAGCAGAAGGGCCGCAACCGGGGTCTGGCCACCACCGGCAACCAGGTCAGCTTCGGCCAGTACGGGCTCAAGGCCACTACCCGGGGACGCATCACCGCGCGCCAGATAGAGGCCGCCCGCCGGGCCATGACCCGTCATATCAAGCGTGGCGGAAAGATCTGGATCAGGATCTTCCCCGACAAGCCGATCACCAAGAAGCCTTTGGAGGTGCGCATGGGCAAGGGAAAAGGGTCGGTGGAATATTGGGTTTCCCAGGTTCAGCCGGGAAAGATGCTGTATGAGATGGAAGGTGTCTCTGAGGATGTAGCGCGAGAGGCCTTTCGGTTGGCCGCTGCCAAACTGCCGGTCAAGACGGCCTTCGTAACCCGAACGGTGCTGTAAATGAAAGCTAGCGAACTGAGAGAAAAGAGCGTTTCCGAGCTGAAAGACGAAGTACTGAATCTTCTGCAGGAACAGTTCAACCTGCGTATGCAGCGTGCGGCCGGACAGATGTCCAAGCCGCACCGGATGAAGCAGATTCGGCGCGACATAGCCCGCATCAAGACCATCATCAGGGAGGGTGAGGTGAAATGAGCAAACAGGACAAACTCACCCGCACCGTTACCGGCCGGGTGGTCAGTAACAAGATGGACAAGACTATCACCGTATTGGTCGAGCGTAAGGTAGCGCACCCCCTTTACGGAAAATATATCAAGCGTTCCACCAAGCTGCATGCTCACGACGAGCAGAACGTGTGCAAGGAGGGGGACGTTGTCAGAATCGAGGAGTGCCGGCCGTTGTCCAAGTCCAAATGCTGGCGACTGGTAGAGGTGGTCAGTAGTTCGGCCGGTTAGGGGCCGGTTTTCCCTGCTGACCACTTGGTTGGCGGTGGTCGAACAGGTGTCGAGGGGCGGTGGAATCGTGTCAGGCGAATGGCCTGCGGATGACGGCCGCCCCTTTTCGTAGCGCTTCCGTTACGTCTTCCCTTCCTCCCGTTTAGTGCCGGTATTTGGCCATTCCTCGGTGGCCAGGGTCTAGTGGAAAAAGGGTTGGGGTCGAACAATTTTTGTGCTAACATGCTCCGTCTTTTCGCGGGGTGTTTGGCCCATTGGAATGAAGCGGTTTTCTTGGAAGGTTTAAAGGGTTCGGAGAACGGCCATGATACAGATGCAGACAAACCTCGAGGTGGCTGACAACAGCGGAGCGCGGCGCGTTCAGTGTATCAAGGTACTTGGTGGCTCCAAGCGCCGTTATGCTGGTGTCGGTGACATCATCAAGGTAAGTGTCAAAGAGGCCATTCCTCGCAGCAAGGTAAAGAAAGGCGAGGTTTACAGGGCGGTCGTCGTACGTACAAAAAAAGGTGTAAGGCGGGCGGACGGCTCTGTTATCCGGTTCGACGGAAATGCGGCGGTGCTGTTGAACAACCAGAACCAGCCCATTGGTACCCGCATCTTCGGCCCCGTGACCCGGGAGCTGCGCAGCGAGAACTTCATGAAGATCGTTTCTCTGGCGCCTGAAGTGCTTTAAGGGGTGTACGCAGTCATGAGAAAGATTCGTAAGGGCGACGAGGTCATTGTGATCGCCGGCAAGGACAAGGGCAAGAGAGGGCTGGTGTTGCGTCTCGTCGGTGAAGACAGGCTCTACGTGGAAAATGTCAACGTAGCCAAAAAACATCAGAAACCCAATCCCAACACGGGCACGCCCGGCGGTATCATCGACAAGGAGATGCCCCTGCACATTTCCAACGTGGCGATATTCAACCCGGCGACGGGCAAGGGGGATCGGGTTGGGTTCAAGATCCTCGAGGACGGCAGGAAGATTCGTGTTTTCAAGTCCAACGGCGAGGCCGTGGATTCCTAGCATGGTGACGTTATGGCAAGACTGAAGCAGTTTTATCGCGACGTTGTGGTCGAGCAGCTGCGCGAGCAATTCCAATACAAAAGCCCCATGCAGGTGCCGCGTATCACCAAGATTACCCTCAACATGGGTTTGGGAGAGGCGGTTGCCGACAAGAAGGTGATAGAGCATGCGGTCTCGGATATGGCGCTGATTTCCGGGCAGAAGCCGGTGGTGACGCGAGCCAGAAAATCCATTGCCGGTTTCAAGATCCGGGACGGATGGCCCATCGGCTGCAAGGTGACTTTGCGCCGGGAGCGAATGTATGAATTTCTTGATCGGCTGATCAGTATTGCCATTCCCCGTATTCGGGATTTTCGGGGGCTGAATCCCCGTTCCTTTGACGGTCGGGGCAACTACAGCATGGGTATCCGGGAGCAGATCGTGTTTCCGGAAATCGATTACGACAAGATCGATGCGCTGCGGGGTATGGACATCACCATCACTACTACGGCAAGGACCGATGAAGAGGCGAGGGCCTTGTTGAAGGCATTCAATTTTCCTCTGAAGGGGTAGAGGACGCAATTATGGCAAAAGTCAGCATGATCAACCGGGAAAAGAAGCGGGCGGCGACGGTACGGAAGTACGCCGCCAAGCGGGCAGCTCTCAAGGCAAAGATCAAGGACCCGAATCTGAGCCTGGAAGAGCGCATGGAGGCCCAGCGGCAACTGCAGAAGCTGCCTCGCGATGCTAGTCCGGTGCGTCAGCGGAATCGCTGCCGGCTGACCGGTCGTCCCCATGGTTACTACCGTAAGTTTGGCCTGGGTCGAAACAAGCTGCGTGAGTCGGTGATGCGCGGCGACGTGCCGGGTGTTCGCAAGGCCAGCTGGTAGGTATTCTTTATATTCAGGAGCAATTGCGGTTATGGGCATGACTGATCCGATAGCAGACATGTTGACCCGGATCCGGAACGGGCTGAGGGCATCCAAGAAGGAGGTGGTGTTGCCATCCTCCAAGCTCAAGGTTGCCATCTGTTCCGTTCTCAAGGACGAAGGTTACATTGAAGATTATTCTGTTCAGGATATCGATGGAAAGCCGGTATTGACCATTCGTCTCAAGTATCACCAGGGCAAGCCGGTGATCGAGATGCTGAAGCGGGTGAGCCGACCGGGGCTGCGCCAATACAAGGGCAAGGAGGATCTGCCCAAGGTGAGTGGCGGGCTGGGTGTGGCAATCGTCTCCACATCGGCCGGCGTGATGACCGATCGGGCTGCCCGCGAGGCAGGTCATGGCGGCGAAGTGCTCTGTTTCGTGTTCTAAGGGGGCGTTATGGCAAAGGCATGGAAAAATCCGGTTGCTATTCCCTCCGGGATAGAGGTTGGCCTGGCGGATGGCAAGATAACGGTCAAAGGTGCCAAGGGGGCCTTGCAGCAGACTCTTCATCCTTCCGTCGACGTTTCGCAGGAGGAGGGTGCGCTGCTCTTCTCTCCTCGTGACGATGACCGCAAGTCGAAGGCGATGACCGGCACCATGCGGGCTCTGGTTCGCAATATGCTGGTTGGGGTAACCAACGGATTCGAGAAAAAGCTGCAGCTCGTTGGCGTTGGTTATCGCGCCCAGGCGCAAGGTCAGGCGCTCAACCTCAATCTTGGCTTTTCCCATCCCATCGACTACAAGGTCCCGGAGGGAATCTCGATAGAGACCCCCAGCCAGACCGAGGTGGTGGTTAAGGGGATCGACAAGCAGAAAGTTGGGCAGGTGGCAGCCGAGATTCGCGCATTTCGTCCGCCGGAACCCTACAAGGGGAAAGGCGTCCGCTATGCAGACGAGCATGTGGTTCGCAAAGAGGCCAAGAAGAAATAGCAGCAGGCAGATACGATGGAAAAGAGACAATCCCGCATACGTCGCGCCCGCAAGTCTCGGGCCCGGATCAGACAGCAGGGTGTGCATCGCCTTTCGGTGCATCGTACGCCGCGTCACATCTATGCCCAGGTTATCGATCCTACCGGTTCCAGGGTGGTGGCCGCTGCTTCCACCGTGCAGGCGGAGCTCAGAGGCGGTCTGAAATCTACCGGGAACATCGAAGCGGCGGTAGCGGTTGGTCGGTCGATTGCCGAAAAGACCAAAGCGGCCGGAATCAGTAAAGTCGCGTTCGACCGGTCCGGGTTTCAGTACCACGGGCGGGTGAAAGCGCTGGCGGATGCGGCCCGCGAGAACGGGCTTGAGTTCTAGGAGTTGAGTTATGGCGGGTTTTGAGAGTGCAGAGGCGGCCGACGGCCTTCAGGAGAGGTTGATCAGTGTCAATCGCGTGGCCAAGGTAGTCAAGGGCGGGCGGATATTCAGCTTCACCGCGTTGACCGTGGTTGGGGATGGCGAAGGCAAGGTTGGCTTCGGGTACGGCAAGGCCCGCGAAGTGCCGGCCGCAATAGCCAAGGCGATGGAGTCGGCTCGCAAAAACATGCAGACCATCCCGTTGGTCGACGGGACGTTGCAGTACCCCATTACCGCGACTCATGGGGCGGCAAAGGTGTTCATGCAGCCGGCGTCGGAAGGTACCGGCGTCATCGCCGGAGGCGCCATGCGCGCCGTGTTCGATGTGGTTGGTGTGCGCAACGTGCTGGCCAAGTGCATCGGCAGCAACAACCCCATCAATGTGGTTCGTGCCACGATGAAAGGGCTGGCTGCCATGCAGTCTCCGGAGGAGATTGCTGCCAAACGGGGTAAAACGGTAAAGGAAATCCTGGGATAAGTCATGGCGGGCAAGAACAAGATCAAGGTAACCCTGGTGCGTAGTCCGATTCATCGGATCGCATCCCACAAGGCCTGCGTCAGCGGACTGGGGCTGCGGCGCATGCACCACACCGTTGAGGTAGAGGACAGTGCGGCAGTAAGGGGAATGATCAACAAGATCTCCTATCTGCTGAAGGTCGAGGAGAGTTGAGATGCGTTTGAATAGCCTCAAACCCGCTTCTGGATCCCGGCCATCCCGTAAAAGGGTGGGGCGAGGAATCGGATCGACGCTGGGAAAGACCTGTGGCCGTGGTCACAAAGGGTTGAAGTCCCGCGCTGGCGGGCGAGTGAAGCCCGGTTTTGAAGGTGGACAGATGCCGCTGCAGCGACGGTTGCCCAAGGTGGGCTTCCGTTCCCGCAAGTCGCTGGTCACCGCTGAAGTCAGGCTTGACGAACTGGCCAAGGTGGAAGGGGAGGTCGTCGATCTCTCTACGCTGAAGGGGGCTGGAGTTCTGGGACAGAAGATAAGGTTTGCCAAGATCATTCTGTCCGGCAAGATTGATCGGCCGGTCACCGTTCGGGGGCTGGGTGTGACCAAGGGTGCACGTGCTGCCATCGAGGCAGCCGGCGGCAAGGTGGAAGTGTAGCAGGGAACGGGAAGAGGCAGCCGAGGTGTCCAGACCCACCGCAGCGATGGCAGGAGCCCTGAGTGGGGGCAAACTGGTCGAGCTGAAGCAGCGCCTGCTGTTCGTGCTGGGGGCGTTGATCGTCTACCGCATCGGCGCTCACATCCCTGTGCCCGGCATCGATCCCGTCGCATTGGCAGCGATGTTCGAGCAGCAGCGGGGCACCATCCTGGACATGTTCAACATGTTCTCCGGTGGTGCGTTGCAGCGGTTGTCCGTTTTTGCGTTGGGTATCATGCCCTACATCTCGGCATCCATCATCATCCAGCTGCTTACCAAGGTTTCTCCCAAACTGGAGCAGCTGAGCAAGGAAGGCGCGGCGGGAAAGCGCAAGATCAGTCAGTACACCCGTTACTTCACCCTGGTGCTGGCCAGCTTTCAGTCGCTGGGCGTGGCCATCGCCCTCGAGGCACAGAGTGCCGGGGGAATCCCCGTGGTGATCGAGCCGGGTTTGGCGTTTCGCTTGATCGCGGCTTTGACCTTGGTGACCGGGACCATGTTCCTCATGTGGCTGGGGGAACAGATCACCGAACGGGGCATCGGTAACGGGATCTCCCTGATCATCTTTGCCGGTATCATTTCCGGCCTGCCATCAGCCATTGGCGGTACTCTCGAACTGGGACGCACGGGCGAGCTGAGCGCATTTTTCATCGTACTGTTGTTCGCTTTGGCTTTGGGGGTTACCGCTTTTGTCGTGTTCGTGGAGCGGGGCCAGCGCCGTATCACGGTGAACTATGCCAAGCGCCAGCAGGGGCGGCGGGTCTTGGCAGCGCAGAGCACCCATTTGCCGCTGAAAGTGAACATGGCAGGGGTTATTCCTCCCATCTTCGCTTCCAGTATCATCTTGTTCCCGGCCACGCTGGGTGGGTGGTTCGGAAGCGCCGAAGGCATGCGCTGGTTACAGGATCTGTCCACCACGCTATCGCCGGGGCAGCCACTCTACGTCTTGCTTTATGCGCTGGCCATACTGTTTTTCACCTTCTTCTATACGGCATTGATGTTCAATCCGAAGGAGACGGCAGACAATCTCAAGCGCTCGGGAGCCTTTGTTCCCGGTATCCGGCCTGGCGAGCAGACCGCCAGATATATAGACAAGGTACTTTCCCGGCTGACACTGGCTGGGGCCATCTATTTGACGGCTGTCTGCCTGTTGCCCGAGTTTCTTATCGTTTACTGGAATGTGCCGTTCTACTTCGGCGGGACATCGCTGTTGATTATCGTGGTCGTGGTGATGGATTTCATGGCCCAGGTTCAGGCTCACCTGATGTCCCATCAGTATGAGGGTCTGATGAAGAAAACCAGCCTCAGGCCCCAAGGGCGGCGGGGCGGATCGGGTAGGAAATGATTGGAGATTTGCGATGAAAGTGCGCGCTTCCGTTAAAAAGATTTGCCGTAATTGCAAGATCGTTCGTCGAAAGGGCGTGGTCAGGGTCATATGCACCGACGGGCGGCACAAACAGCGCCAAGGGTAGGTGATGGGAGTTGCGTCACACCTGCTGCCTTGCTTGCCATATGACCTGTTTGTGGGTATGATTGACTGTTTTCGCGGCACATTCCGCGAACTGGAGAAGTGTAGGAGTTAGCCTGTATGGCCCGTATTGCTGGTGTTAACATCCCCGTGCAAAAACACGTGGTAATCGCGTTGACCTCGATCTATGGTATCGGGCGCACCCGTGCAAAACAGATTTGCGAAGAGGCGGGGGTGAAGGCCGATAGCAAGGTGAAGGAGCTTACCGAGGAGCAGCTTGACGCGCTTCGCAACGCCGTAAGCAAGTTTACCGTGGAAGGTGATCTGCGCCGTGAGGTTTCGATGAACATCAAGCGGCTGATGGATCTCGGTGTCTACCGGGGGTTGCGTCACCGCAGGGGATTGCCCGTACGTGGTCAGCGTACCCGTACAAACGCGCGCACCCGAAAGGGGCCTCGCAAGCCGATCCGTAAATAGGAATTTAGCTGGGTAAGAGAATGGCAAAAGCAAAAGCAAAATCCGGTTCGCGTTCACGCAAGCGTATCCAGAAGAACGTCGTGGATGGCGTGGCACATATTCATGCTTCCTTCAACAACACCATCGTGACCATCACGGATCGTCAGGGCAACACGTTGTGTTGGGCGACAGCCGGTGGATCCGGCTTTCGGGGGTCTCGTAAGAGTACGCCGTTTGCAGCTCAGGTGGCTGCGGAGAAGGCCGGTGCGCAGGCCCAGGAATTTGGTATGAAAAATATCGACGTGCTGGTGAAGGGACCCGGCCCGGGTCGCGAGTCCGCAGTGAGGGCGTTGAACAATGTGGGACTCAAGGTGACCAATATCGAGGATGTCACACCTATCCCGCACAATGGTTGTCGTCCGCCCAAGCGGCGCCGCGTCTAATCCTGGAGGACCGTCATGGCTAGGTATATCGGACCCAAGTGTCGCCAATGTCGCCGGGAAGGCGGAAAGCTTTTCCTGAAAGGGGAGAAATGTTTCTCCGGCAAGTGTCCCATCGAGGAGCGGGGATTCCCGCCAGGGCAGCACGGGCAGCGTCGTACCAGGCTGAGCGATTACGCGTTGCAGCTGCGAGAGAAACAGAAAATCCGCCGCATCTACGGGGTTCTCGAGAAGCAGTTCCGTATCTACTATAAAAAGGCGGACCGCCTGAAGGGGTCTACCGGCGACAATCTGTTACAGTTGCTGGAATCGCGGCTGGACAACGTTGTCTATCGCATGGGTTTTGCCGCGTCCCGCTCCGAGGCGCGGCAGTTGGTGCGTCACAACGGCATCACCCTCAACGGGCGCAAGATGAACATCCCATCCCACCAGGTGAAGCCAGGGGATGTGATTGCGGTCGCTGAAAAGGCCAAGAACCAGTTGCGCGTCCAGGCTGCGCTCGAGATGCAGGAGCAGCGAGGTTTTGATGAGTGGCTGGAGGTGGATGTCAAACGTAAGGAAGGGGTATTCAAGGCGCTACCGGAGCGCAGTGAATTGCCTTCGGATCTCAAGGAACATCTGGTCGTCGAGCTGTACTCGAAGTAATCATTTGTCCTGGCAGGGGCATTTGATTTGACGGAACACGATCGAATCTATAAAGAGGTTTTCATGCAGGGCGCAACAAGTGAATTTCTAAAGCCTAGGCTGGTCGACGTAAAGAAACTCAATGATCAGCACGCACAGATAACGCTGGAGCCGCTGGAGAGGGGGTTTGGTCACACCCTGGGTAACGCGTTGCGACGTATCCTGCTCTCTTCGATGCCGGGTGCCGCGATCGTCGAAGCCGAGATCGAAGGGGTTCTGCACGAGTACACCACGGCGGAAGGGGTTCAGGAGGATGTGATTGACATCTTGTTGAACCTGAAGGGGGTTGCCTTGCGAATGAACAATCGCGAGAGTGCCACCCTGACGCTCAGCAAGAAGGGGCCGGGCGTGGTCACCGCCGGAGATATCCAGCTGGATCACGACATTGAGATTATCAACCCGGAACATGTGATTGCCCATCTTGGTGAATCCGGTGAGTTGAATCTCACCCTGTGGGTCGAGGCCGGCAGGGGTTATCGGCCTGCGAACCAGCGCCTGTTCGATCAGGAGGGAGATCGACCCATAGGGCGGCTCAAGCTGGACGCCAGTTTCAGCCCGGTGCGGAGGGTTTCCTATACCGTCGATAGTGCGCGAGTGGAACAGCGCACCGATCTCGACAAGCTGATCATCAATCTGGAAACCAACGGGGCCATCGATCCGGAGAATGCCATTCGTTGTGCCGCCACCATCCTTCAGGACCAGCTTTCCTCCTTCGTGGAGCTGGAAGGAAAGGGCGACGAGAAGAAAGAGGAGCAGGAGCGGGAGTTCGATCCCATGCTGCTGCGCCCGGTGGACGATCTGGAATTGACGGTGCGGTCGGCCAATTGTCTCAAGGCCGAGCAGATCTACTATATCGGTGATCTAATCCAGCGTACCGAGGTGGAGCTGATGAAGACGCCCAACCTGGGCAAAAAGTCACTCACAGAGATCAAGGACGTTTTGGCCTCGAGAGGCTTGTCTCTGGGAATGAAGCTGGAGAACTGGCCCCCACCGAATCTGGGCGAGAAGGGCCAGGAGAAGTCCACTGCCTGAGGCAACTTTTTTATTGAAGAATCAATAGGGTAATTAGCTATGCGCCATCGCAAAAGCGGACGGAAACTGAACCGTAACAGCAGCCATCGCCACGCCATGTTCAGAAATATGGCGGCGTCCCTGTTCCGGCATGAGCTCATTCGTACCACGCTGCCGAAGGCCAAGGAGCTGCGCCGGGTGGCAGAACCGTTGATCACTCTTGCCAAGGAAGATTCCGTGGCCAATCGGCGCTTGGCCTTCGCCCGCATCCGGGATCGGGAGATGGTCACCAAGCTGTTCAATGAGCTTGGGCCGCGCTACCGCTCCCGGCCCGGTGGTTATCTCCGTATCCTCAAATGCGGCTTCCGGCCGGGGGACAACGCCCCCATGGCCTATGTCGAGTTGGTGGATCGGCCGTTGCCGGTGGAAGAAGAGGCGAGCGAGGCTGCTGGCGCAGATGCCTGACCCGATGCAAGGATGCATTCGGTGGCTGGATAGAATATTGGGCTGATTCGCAATTCAACTTTCTTCCTGAAGACGCCGGGGGTGACCCGGCGTTTTAGCACTCTTTCAAGGTAATAAATCAAGATTCAGTTGGCCTGTCAGCGTTCAGGGCAAGGCGCCCCTCGCAGCGAATGGCCGTCGCCCTTTGCATGAGGAGCGCCAACACCCCGGGAGGGGATTGGGAGCGCGAAGCGCCCCCGAAGGGGTGGTGGAATACAGGGATGTATTCCATCAACGCCGCCATGGACGCTGACAGACCAACCCTTCGGGCGTCCCTGTGGTGTTCCGCCGCGGCGTTGCAGTGCTTGACAAGGGAACAACCATTGCCTGCGCACTGCGCCTTGCCGCGAAACACCACAGGGACGCTGAATCCTGATTTATTACCTTGAAAGAGTGCTAGTTTCCGGCCTCAGGAGAACCAGCGCGTGATCTCTTCTATCGGTTGACGGGTTTTCGGACGCCCTTCGCGAACCCGATAACCGAACGCAACCATGCAGGAGATACCGAATTTGTCGGTTTCCACCGAGAGGTGGTTCCTCAGCACGGCCTCTATCTTCTCCCGATCGAAGCCCTCGATGGGGCAGGAATCTACACCAAGCATTGCAGCGGTAGTCATCATGTTCCCCAGCGCGATGTAGGTCTGTTTGCAGGCCCAATCGAACATGGCCCGCTCGCTTTCCAGCAGCTTGAAATCGTTTTGCTGGAAGTTGCGATAGACCTCCCGCTTTTTCTCCATCACAGCTGCCGGCAGGCCCATTACATCGCGCATCATGTGGGTGATGTAGTCGCTGTCGTATCTCATGTAATGACTTTTTCGGGCCAGGATCACGATCAGATGACTGGCGGTCGGGATCTGTTTCTGCCCCCCCCAGGTGACCTCACGCAGTTTTTCCCGCAAAGTCGGCTGCTGGACGATGAGGTAGAGCCAGGGCTCAAAACCGAAGGAGCTGGGAGAGAGTCTGCCGGTCTGCAGAATCGTGTCGAAGATTTCTTCCGGGATTTTCTTTTCGGCATCGAACTCCTTGCAGGCATGACGGAAGTGATAGCTGTCGATGATTTCACTTGGTGAAATGGCCATTGGTAAGCCTCCTCTTTTGGTAGCTCTCGAGCAGATACCAGGACAATCGATGGCAAAGTCTCATTCAGGATAGACGGCTGGTCGCAAGGCGCGGCGTCGCCACGGCACTCCCTTGGCGAGCCGACGCAACAGTGCGGACGTCGTCCAGACGCCCTCCGGTCGGGAGTGCCCCACGCGTCCCGGCTCGGTGTTGTAGCCGCTTGGCAAGGGGCCCCGCGCCTTGCTCCCGAACGTGGGGCACTCTGAATGAGGCTTTGCCATCGGTTGTCTCGCTAAGAGTATAGCCCGAATATCGTACCCGGCCGCTGAAAGCGCTCTCACACCGGTCCCGCGGCCCTTGTGCGGTATTTGCTCAATCGTAAACCGCTTGGGCCGTTGGCACCATCATCAGGGCCCCGTACCCGGATGAAATATTCGGGGTAGGTGGTTTCGAATGGGATTAGCGGAGGAAGGGGCCGGCACATATTTTGCCTTTCTTCGAGTAAGCGCATATTACAAAAGAGGATCGAAGGTCATGAGCCTGCCAATATCGTCCTCATCGCCGGCGGCCATTCCGTTGACGGGACCGGAGGAGGGGAGTATCGATGAGGAAGAAGTGGTCCCGGGTGACGGGATGACAGCACAATTCCTTGAAATACTGGCCTCCGTGCTGCCCGAAACGGGAGCGGTTTCTCCCACTCCGGAAGAGGAAGGTGCTCCACTGAAAGGGTTGCCGTACGCGGATCAGGGAGGCAATATTTTGCCGGTCAAGCTTAATGCGATGCCGCCGGCTTTTCCGCTTGTATCCGGGGAGCTTGGGGAGGTGAAGCTGGGGGACAAAGTGCTCTTCGCCTCCCGTATGCCCCCGAACGGTTTGCCGACAGAGTTACCTGTCTCTTCACCGGTGGTGGTTGCCCCGAGTGGCGACGGGGCGGAGTTGTTGCCAACCAGGGGGCTCCCGCTGAATGTCGAGGCTCCTTTGTCTTCCGTCCAGGTTCAACAAGCGGTTTTGCGCCAGCTACAGTCCATTCCGGCCTCCAAGGAGGGGGGGGAACCAGGCTTCACTCTGGTTCCTGCGACCTCGGCCCCTCCTCTCCAGTCAGGAGGGATGCCCGCCAATAACGCGTCGGCGGCTCCGCCGTCCTTCTCTCTTTCGCCTCCAATGGGTTCTCTGCAGTGGCAGAACGCGCTCGGGGAGAGGGTGGTATGGTTGGTGAAAAGAGATTTGCAGCAAGCTGAGCTAAAGCTGAACCCGCAGCATCTCGGGCCGGTGGAGGTCCGGATCGAGATTCGTAACGAGCAGGCGACCATCGGTTTGTCTGCCCATCATGCGGTGACTCGCGATGCGCTGGAGGCGTCCATCCCCCGCTTGCGGGAGATGTTGGGAGAGGCGGGCTTGGCCCTGGCCAATGTAGATGTCTCCCAGCAGCGCTCCGGCCAAGGGCAGCAGGAGGGGAGAGAACAGCGGGAAAGGAGGGAAGAGCTGGCGCTGTCGGGTGGAAGCGGGGGCCGGAGGCTGGATGAGCCTTCTCTCCATTCAGCAGCGGGGCGACGGGGGACGGGGCTGATTGACCTATTTGCCTGATGCCGCCGGGTCGTTGCTCGGGCTTCCCGGTTTTCTCCGTCGCCGTCGCCGTGTGCGTTCATGACGACTCTGGCTGCCTCCTTTGCCTCCCCTGCCATGGGTCGGCCGCGGCGAGCTTCTCTTTTTCCGGACCGGGGGTTTGGGATTGATCAGCAGATCTGTGTCGATCTCGCGGGTCGGAATCCGGTGGCCGATGTAGGCTTCGATATCCATCAAGGAAAAGGCGTACTGTTCACAGGCGAAGCTGATCGCTTCCCCGCTGGCTCCAGCCCGCGCGGTACGACCGATGCGGTGGACATAGTCCTGTTCGTCCTGGGGCAGGTCATAGTTGAAGACATGGGTCACGCCTTCAATGTGAAGTCCTCTGGCCGCCACATCGGTTGCCACCATGATGGAGAGTTCCCCCTCCTGAAAACGCCTCAACAGGCTGATCCGCTTTTTCTGGGGCACGTCTCCGGAAAGTACCGCTGCCTTGAAACCGTTGCCTTCGAGATAACCCCAGACCCTCTCGGCCGCCTGTTTGGTGTTGACGAATATGATGCTGCGTTCGGGACGCAACCTGCCGAGCAATCCCAGCAGTAACGGAATCTTCTCCGTGTTGGCGGGATAGTAGATGCTCTCGTTGACGCGCGTGGCGGTGACCTGTTCGGCGTCGATCCGGATCAGCTTGGGATTGTTCATGTGCTCATAGGCGAGCTCGGTGACCCGGAACGAAAGTGTGGCGGAGAAGAGCAGACTCTGCCGCTTCTCTGGGGGTGGCATCCGCCGCAGCAGGAAGCGGATATCCTTGATGAACCCCAAATCGAACATGCGATCCGCCTCATCCAGTACCACGACGTCGATGGACTTGAGGTGGAAGATCCGCTGCTTGAAGTAGTCGATGAGCCGTCCGGGGGTCCCGATGAGTATGTCGACCCCTTGCTCCAGCTGTTTGCGCTGGCTTTCATAGCCACTGCCGCCGTAAACCAGCCCCAGACGGAGGCCGGTGTGCTTGCCCAACAACTGTGCGTCCTTGTGTATCTGGATGGCCAGCTCTCTGGTCGGTGCTAGGATCAACGCCCTTGGCTGGCGCCGTCCTTTGTCGGAGCCGGGGTTTGCCTTCAGAAGGCGAGTCATCACCGCAAGCAGAAACGCGGCCGTTTTACCTGTGCCGGTCTGTGCTTGTCCGGCTACATCCTGACCGGCCAATGCTGCCGGGAGCGTTTCCGCCTGGATGGGTGTACAGGTGGAAAAGCCCGCGTCGGCGACGCCTTGCATCAGCGGCGGTGGTAATTTGAATGATGAAAAAGGGGTTTCAGTTCGGTTTATTTCGGCCATACCGACAAAGAATATCAAAATTTACCCGCTTTGGGCTTGAAATCGTCTTCGCTTTGGGCTGAAATTAGGGATTATCGAACACGGCAGACGACGGATGTCCACCTCGGTCTGCCTGGGTAGCCAAAACGGAGGCAATAAATTGAGCGACAAGATCGTCCACGTTACGGACAGCACGTTTGAGGAAGAGGTGATCAATTCGGAGCAGCCGGTATTGGTCGACTACTGGGCCGACTGGTGCGGGCCGTGCAAGATGATCGCCCCCATCCTGGATGAAATCACTGAAGAGTATGCTGGCAAGCTGAAGGTTGCCAAGCTAAACATCGACGAGAATCCGGCTACTCCGCCCAAGTTTGGCATTCGCGGCATTCCTACCCTGATGTTGTTCAAGGATGGCCATGTGGAGGCGACCAAGGTGGGGGCCATGTCGAAATCACAACTGACCGCTTTTATTGATAGTAATCTGTAAAGAGCGGGGGAGTGCCTGCGTCCGGAGTTGGGGGTGGACGTGGGCGCACATTGATGATATTCTTAAAAGTCAAAGCAAGAATTTAACCGAATTTCCCTGTTATTGACGCAGGTGGCGCATCGCGCGTTTTTCCATATTCCCTTTTGGTGTGAGTCTACGAGGCTGTTCCCGGTCCGTGATTCCTTTTTACATTTCTATTTTCCCGCAAGATACTATTACGACCTGATCGACAATCATGAACCTAACAGAACTGAAGAAGCAGAAAGCCTCCGAGCTTGTTGAGCTGGCCCAGTCTTTGGGAATAGAGGGCAACTCCCGGGCTCGCAAGCAGGATATCATCTTCTCCATACTGAAAGCCCACGCAAAGAATGGTGAGGATATCTTCGGCGGTGGAGTGCTGGAGATTCTGCAGGACGGCTTTGGCTTTTTGCGCTCGGCGGATAGCTCCTATCTGGCTGGCCCCGATGATATCTATGTTTCCCCAAGCCAGATCCGGCGATTCAACCTGCGTACCGGTGATACGGTCGAGGGCAAGATCCGTCCTCCCAAAGAGGGAGAGCGCTATTTCGCCCTGCTGAAAGTGGATCAGATCAATTTCGAGCCGCCGGAGAACGCCAAATTCAAGGTATTGTTCGAAAACCTGACCCCCCTGCATGCGGAAGAGCGCATGGTGATGGAGATGGGTAACGGCAGTACCGAGGACCTCACTGCTCGCATCATCGACCTGGTCTCCCCGATTGGCAAAGGCCAGCGCGGATTGATCGTCTCTCCGCCTAAGGCCGGTAAGACCATGATGCTGCAACAGCTGGCACACTCCATCGCGTCCAAGAATCCGGAGTGCTATCTGATCGTGCTGCTCATCGATGAGCGGCCTGAAGAGGTGACGGAGATGGAACGTTCGGTTCGGGGCGAGGTGGTATCCAGCACCTTCGACGAGCCGGCGACCCGCCACGTCCAGGTGGCGGAAATGGTGATTGAAAAAGCCAAAAGGCTGGTGGAGCACAAGCAGGATGTGGTGATTCTGCTGGATTCCATCACCCGGCTGGCGCGTGCCTACAACACGGTCATTCCTTCCTCCGGCAAGGTGTTGACCGGTGGTGTGGACGCCAACGCATTGCATCGCCCCAAGCGTTTCTTCGGTGCGGCGCGTAATATCGAGGAGGGTGGTTCGCTCACCATCATCGCCACGGCGCTGGTGGACACCGGTTCTCGCATGGATGACGTGATCTATGAGGAATTCAAGGGCACCGGCAACATGGAGCTGCATCTGGATCGGAAGATCGCCGAGAAACGGATCTACCCGGCCATCAACATCAACCGTTCGGGTACGCGTCGCGAGGAGAAACTGGTTCCTCCCGACGAGCTGCAGAAGATCTGGATCCTGCGCAAACTGCTGCACCCAATGGATGAGATCGCGGCGATGGAGTTCCTGCAGGATCGGCTCAAGGTCACCAAGACCAATGCCGAGTTCTTCGAATCCATGAAGCGTCAGTAGCCCCATCAATCTTCTTTTGCGGTTGCACAGCCTTGCTGTAATCCGGACTAATCCGAGCAGTCACTTCCAGAACCTGTTAAATCATCGGATGGTTCCTGTCCGAGAAGGATTCTTTCGGTGGGGCCTCGTTTTATCCGTACTCCGGGTTGGTAAGATAAATTTACATTGAATTGACATCACCGCGTTCTGCCCTCGTTCCGCTTGTACTAGACTTTGGAACAACAACAGCCTGAGGTGCTCTCGTAATGGATAGAGACCACTTCTGAAACTGAGAGGGCGGAGTATGGTTGACTCAGCGGACGGCGGATTCGATTTCGATCAATGGCGGGCTTTGGCAGAGGACGATCCTGCTGCGTTCGAAGCGGCAAGGGAGGCTGCTATCGAGAAGTTGATCCAGCAGATTCCGGAGGATCGTCAACGGAGATTGCACGGATTGCAATGGCGTATCGATACGGTCCGCTCCATGGCCCCAAACCCTACCGCTGCCTTCCTGACTCTTTCCGAAATGATGTGGGACTCTTTCTATCGTCAGCAGATGATGTTGAAGCGGTTGCTGGGTGAGGAGCAACAAGGAAGTCGCCCTGAGCCCCGCCCTTCTCAGAGTAGTAACGTGGTGCCGTTTCGACAGTTCAACTAACGGTAAGTCTTCCTTCTGACTACTGTTCTGTTTTTCTCGCTTGTTTGAACCCGGTTTGTACCGGGTTTTTATTTTGTGTGCCCGGTACGTTGAGCTGGGCATCGTGTTTTTTGACCTGCCCATCTCGACAAAGGTGGATTATGTTGAGATGAGAATTGCAAACACGAGCCTTAATTGAAAAGTCTAGTCAAAACATGATGTCTAGCACACAGTTAGGGTGAGTTGTGATATGGTTATTGGCATGAGCGAGAAACATGTCGATCTGGTGGGCTATCGGGAGCGGTTGGTTTGCAACGTCGAGCAGGTGGATGACATCTTCGAGGATTGCATGGCCGAGGCGCTGGAGATGCTCTCTCCCGAAGGCATCGATCTCTATCTGGCTGGTGCGTCCGTGGTATGTGGACTGGGCAGAGGTACCGAGTTGGTACTCATCTTTTTACAGGGTATACCCACGGTAGCGAGCATCGTTGGAGAAGATATTATCCCGGAGGTGGTGGATATGACGCGGATGTTCTCTGCTACCGCCAATGGCAAGGCCATCAACCCCTTTCTTTCCGTTTTGCCGGCGGTGGCGCGGCGGCTGGAAGAGGCTGAATTGCTGCGGGACTATTTTCTTCTCCTGGAGAGGATGGCAAAAGAGGCCAGTGAGGGTCTGATCCCGCTGTTGCGGGGCAGCGATTCCCTATTGGGACAGATCCCATTGGGTGGGTTGAAGAACTGGATCGAGTATGGGCTGAGGGGCTATCGGTTTCAGCCCCATCGCCTCGCCGACTATTTCAGCCTGCAAACGGCAGACAGCCAGGCAGCATTGCAGCGGGAAAGACACGGTACGCTGTATGTGGACAACGAGCGCAAGCTGGAGCTCTGCCTGCATGCTCTCTGGGAACTGGAGGAGGAGTGTCATCCCTATTCGCTGGCCTTCGACAGGCTGCGCAAACCTACTCCATACATCGATCGCAAAGGATTCCATCTGCCGGATGTATATGACGATCTGAACGGGGTTTCCGGCATCGACCGTTATCGCGCACTGATTGCACACTTGGCGGCACATCGTCTGTTTACCCGTCCTTATGTGGCCGATAACTTCAGCCCTTTTCAACAACTGGCGATCGAGGTTTTCGAGGATTCACGGGTCGAGGCACTGGCAATGCAGCGTTTCCCCGGGTTGCGTCGACTGTGGATGGCGCTGCATCCGCTTCCACAGGAAGGGGAGTGTCCCGCCGACTCGTACTCCTGTATTCGTCATGAACTGGCGATGCTTTCCCGTGCCATTCTGGATCCGGAGCACCCTTACACCGCTCCAAAATTGCTGGAATACGTTGCCCGGTTCCATGAGCGGATGGCCCGGGATCCCTATGACGAGAAGCTCGCTATCGAACTGGGCGTGGGCTATCTGGCCGCCATCCATACCCCAGATTTTCGCAAACCCAAGGTCTGGTTCAAGGATACCGAGGTCACCTATCGGGATGACAACCGCTACATGTGGCTCTTTCTCGAAGATACCGACGACGAGGACGACTTTCATTCCGATCATGCCGCGGCCAACCCCCGTATGGTGGACGAGAATCAGGCCCACTTTTCCCGGCACCATGCGGAGTGGGACTATCAGACCAGCAGTTATCGCCCCGACTGGGTGACGGTGTATGAATCTTTGCCACCGAATGGAAACGCGGCGGATATCGATTGGCTGTTGAAGAAAAATGAGTTGTTGGCCAAGCGGTTGAAGAGGCTGGTTGATCTCCTCAAGCCTCAGCAGCCGATGCGGGTCAGGTACCAGGAGGATGGAGACGAACTGGATCTCGATGTTGCCATTCGGGCGATGGTGGAGTATCGGGCCGGAATCACTCCTGATACCCGCATCCACATGAGTGAAAAGCATGCGGGGCGGGACATTGCGGTTACTCTCTTGCTCGATCTTTCAGCCTCCATCAATGAGATACCCGAGGGCTGTGACAAGACGGTGCGGGAGTTGAGCCAGGAGGCGGTGGCGCTGCTGGCCTGGGCCATCGACCAGCTGGGTGATCCCTTCGCTATCGCCGGATTTGCCTCCAACACCCGTCACGAGGTTCGTTACCTGCACTTCAAGGGTTTTTCCGAGCCGTGGAACGAGATCCCCAAGGCCCGGTTGGCGGCGATGGAAGGAGGTTACTCCACCCGTATGGGTGCGGCCATCCGCCATGCCGGACACTATCTTGGCAGACGCAAGAACGAGAAGAAGCTGCTGCTCGTCCTGACCGATGGTGAGCCGTCCGATATCGACGTCGAGGATCCGGAATATCTGTTGCACGATACCAAAAAGGCGGTGGATGAGATCTCATCCGAGGGGGTCTTTACCCACTGCATCTCCCTGGATCCAAAGGCAGATGATTATGTCAGTTCAATCTTCGGCAAGGCCGGCTATGCGGTCATCGACCACGTGAACAAGTTGCCGGAACAACTGCCACGGCTATTCATGTCGCTCACCAAGTAGGTTTGGAGCCATGTGGCTTATCTCCTGGCCCAGCTCCAGGAAGACCACCAGCTCCAAATGGACCACCACCTGGGACCTTCGGCACGTCGGCAGGTGACGTTGGTCGTGGCAGTGCCGAATATCGAATTCAGCCGAACCGGATTTTCGATGCCCCCGACGCAGCTGGCGACAATCTTCCGGTCGCTCCAGGATTCAATGGAGCACCTTTCTCCGTTGCTCGACAAGAGGGTTCCCGAGTCTTCTGCATCGAGATAGCTGCCAAATCCTGATCCCCAGAGAGTGAGGTGCTCCCCTTCGCATCGAATATCGTCGATGGCAACCTCCGGTTTAATCAAAAAATGGATGCTGGTGCTGTTCAGCTCCTTGCCGGATGGATCCCCTTTCGTTATCGTCAGATTGTAGTTTCCGGCGCTCAGATTGGCCGGAATCGTGACCTCCATGTGAGTAGATGAAACACTATCCGGATGGATGTCGATCGTGGTACCGTCGTTTCGGGTCAAGCGTAGCCAAGTGCGCTCCTGATTTCCGCTTGTATGGGATGACGATAAGGTGTTTACAAAGCCTGAACCTATGATCTGTAGGGTACTTGCAAGACCTGCGGTGACGACCGTTCTGCTGATCTCGCTGATCTCCGGAATAAGGGTGATATTGTCGAACCGACTGTCTATACTGGCAGAGACCATCTCATCTCGTGAGTTTTTGTGGCAGCCGTCACAGTTCTTCCGGTTGCCGATATGACCAAAGAATGGCAGCTCCTCTCCGGCCACTACTCCATCCCCGATTGCATCGTATTCGATGCTGTGCAGTGAAGTTATGCCGTGGCATCGTTCACATCCGCGGATGGTGAAATCCGGAGGGGCAGAGGGTTGATGGCAGAGGGTGCAACCATGTACCGATCCGCTCCCAGGTTGTCCCACGCCTGTGCCGTGGTGGTTGGCGTAGTTGATGTTGATGCGTTGTCCGGTAACGTCGTCGATACCGGCAAAATGGCAATAGGTGCAATTGCCCATCGGCCGCCCTGTCTCACCAATGGGCGGGTTGAAATTTTCCATGATGTATTCGATTTGGGCTTCGGCCTCTTCTTTTCTCCTGAGATCCTCCTCGGTCGGGTTTGGGGGTAGTTCGAGTTTGTAGGCGAAGGCCGCTTTCAGTGCGCCGCGTAGCTGAACGCGGCTGTCGTAGAATCCGATACCTGGCCATGGCGTGGTTAAGGAAATGTCGTAGTGATTTTCCGGGTCATCCGGGTGATTAGCCGGGTCCGGGATGCGGTGGTCCCCATTGGGGTCGTCGATCAGGCTGCCATGACATATATGGCAGTTGGCTTGCTGTGCCCGCTCGGTCAGGTGATGCACCGTGGCGATTAGTTCGCCCTGCCGGTTTTTTTTCTGGGTATGGCAATTGAGGCAGTCCCGAAAGACAGGGTCACTCGGATCCTGAGCAAAGCGGAAGAATCCGCCGGAAGGTCTCGACGGGTCTTCCACCCAGTCAATGGCGTGACAAGTTACGCACTTGTGTTCCCCATCGGGTGACTTCTCAGGAAAGGGTGATGCAGAATATGCCCCAATCGGAGTGTCAATTCTGAGATGATGTCGATCTGGGAGGTAGCCCGATTTCAAAGGGGCCGAGGTGCTCTCCGGTGCGCCGTGACAGCCGAGGCAGGTGACGAAGGTCATCTCCGCGAACCGTGTATCGGGAATACCAAGATATTGGTTCACGGGAGGTGGTGGAACGCTGGCCCAAACGGCGCCAGCAGCTAGAGCAGCCATCACCAGTAATATATTGCGCAGTGCGTCCCCTGCCATGGTGAAACATCCCTCCTGTCCAAGAGTTGCCAGAACGCTTGGTTGCCGTTACTCGTTTCTTGATAGTTTTGTATTGCCGAACTGTGGGGGATTAGTCAATTTTTTCGTTTCTTATCTGAACCCGGTTGTTAGGTGGTAATCGGGGGCAGATTCGATGCGGCTAGAGCCGTGTCGACGATGGAGCGAGCAACCCCAATCACGTATTCAAATTGCTAATAGGCACCAAGGTGAGCGTCTTGTGATGCCTCTCACCGGGTTAATGTACCTCCCAAGAAGAAGGCTCAAATTTATTATATCAGGCTGTGCTTACCCACCTTGCTATCCATTATAGCATCCAAATCCGATCCTGTGATTGTTGAGCAATTTTATTACAAGAAAAAAGAGAGGGGAGCCTTATAGCAAGACTCCCCTCGTCGGCACTTTTCCGGCAAAAGATGCTGCTTGCCGGTCAGACCCGTATGGTACTAACTAACGGCGTGCCCAGCTCCAGGAGGACCACCAGCTCCAGATGGACCACCATTTCGGCCGACCCGCACTGTCGGTACCCCCACAGGCGGCACTGGATGAGGCCTCTCCGAAGAGTCCATCGACGGTGACACTGCCGGTGCCGGAGCCACAGTTGGCGACGATCTGGGTGTCGGACCAGGACTCGACTGAGCAGCTGCCCTCATCGGAGGCCACGCCGAGACCACCACCACCCACAAAGGTGTCACCGAATCCGCTGCCGGTGATGGTGACCTTGCCACCACTGCAGCTCACATCTTCAATGTTGACTCCAGGAGCCACCAGGAAGCTCATAGCAGGACTGCGTTTCGCAAACTCGCCACGCCCCCTGACCACGTAGAGCTCATAGTTATCGGCGGGCAGGTCTGCCGGGATCACCGCCTTGGCGCTGGTGTAGTCGTATTCCGTCATCGGAATCTCATGCACCTGGCCATCGGTCCCTACCAGCTCAAGCCGTGTGCTGGGGCCGTTGAAGCTAGAGCCAGTGATGGTGATCTCCTGTGCCTTACCTGCAACGCTACCCAAAGCGCTGATGTCGGAGACACTGGGCGGAACGCCGCCAAGTTCGACACTGCCGTTCAGATAGCTGGCGCTGGCCTGGTAGACCTGTCCGGTTCTGTAGTTGAGGTGACAGCCCCGACAGTTGAGATCGTTGCCGATGTGGCCCATGAATGGCTTCTCTTCAAAGGGAACGATGCCGTCACCCTCTGCGTCATACTCGATGGCGTGCACGGTACTGATGGCGTGACACACTTCGCAGCCCCGAATGGTGAAGTTCGGCGGATTCTCGGGCGCGTGGCAGAGATCACACCCATGCACCGAGCCACTGCCCGGCTGGCCGACACCAGTGGAGTGGTGGTTGGACATGTTGGTGCCAATGTCGTTCTTGGCAAGTCCGGTCCCGGGCTGCACTGCGTCCCCCGGGTTCTCCCCGGCATAGTGACAGTGCTCGCAGTTACCGGTGCGGCGTCCACCTTGCTCCCCATCGGGTACCAGGATGGCCTGGATATTGCCCGCGGCATCTGTCTCATACCGATAGCGCGGCGGGTCGATGACGAACTGCCCTCCCAGCTCATTGGGATCATAGTAGCGCTTGGCAAAATCGGGGCAGTCGGCATAGATTGCCTGCAGCATGGAGACCCAGTTGCCTTCGTCGTAGTTGTCTCCAGGCCATGGAGTGATGAGGGAGATATCGTAGAAGTTCCGATCCCCATCCGGCATCACCTCGCCACAGTGGCGGGCCTTATCAGGATCTGGCGCAGTACCCTGATCGGGAACACGATGGTCATCAGTAGCATTGTTGACCAGGCTACCGTGACATTGATAGCACAGTTTCTTCTGCGCCTTATCAGTCAGATGGTGCACTGTGGCCGTAAGGTTACCATCGGCATCCTTCTTCTGCTTGTGGCAGTTCAGGCAGTCACGGAACTGAGGATCCGTCGGCTCCAGCGCGAACTTGAAGTATTGCCCGCCGGGACGATTGGGGTCCTCAAATACGTCGATCGCATGACAGGTGGCACATTTGTGGGTGCCATCAGGAGATTTATCCGGGAAGGGAGAGGCGGAGTAGTCCGGATCGATCGGCGTATCGACGCGCAAATGATGCCGGTCAGGCAGATAGCCTATCTTTACTGGCGCCGGTGCATTCTTGGGATCACCGTGGCAACCCAGACAGGTTTGATATGTCATATCCGCAAAACGCCCATCCGGTATACCCAGATTCTGGTTTACCGGCGGGGGTGGTAATTTCGCCCAAGCCCCGCCGGCCATCACAATGGCCGCCGTGACCAGGGCTCCTTTCAACAGTTTCCTGAACATAGTAATACCCCTTGTTGTTGGTAAGTTGCTTCTCTTCACTTGCTGTTGTGCGCCGCGTACAGGCGACAGCGCGCATACCACTCTTGATGGTGGCTTCATCAATACCAATCCCTCAAGGCTCAACGAGCTCTCGTTATGGTTGCTCATTGCCCAGTCTCTAATCTCGCTTCGTAACAAGTAAGATAGACCATTTTTTTTCGGGTAGGAAGTTTTTTCAAATAATTTTTTTATTTCCCCAAACTCGGTGCGACCGACTCTGCGAGGGGAGGATTCAGTGCGCCAAATAATAGTCAAAAATATATCAATATGACTAATTTTCGTTATGCTTGTCAGCTTTGGCGGATAAAGCGAATAATGTGTCGTCGTTCTCTTTTTGAAGGTTTGCCACCCACCGTTCGACGCGTCTCGGTCGCCATTCGGCGTTGCCTCGCGTTTTCCTCTCTCCGCCGCAGGCTTTCTTCCGTTTCTTCGTAAAGTAGTCTCGCCTCTGTTGCCGGTCCCCGTTTTTCGGATAAGGAAATGACTTTTATCGTTTTTTTGTCGAAGCCCTGCTGGATTTGAAGCACGTCTCCAACCCGTATCGGGTGGCTGGGTTTCACTCGCTCCCCGTTACGGTGCACCTTGCCCCCTCGCACCGCCCGGTTGGCGATGGCCCGCGTCTTGAAAAACCGGGCCGCCCACAACCATTTGTCGATACGTACTTCCGAGGATGATTCCATGCAATATATACGCCGTCAGGCTCTGTTTACGGCGCGATAGCCGATGTCGGTGCGGTAGAAGACACCTTTCCAATGGATCTGCTCGACCGCCCGATAGGCGCGCCGTTGCGCTTCTTCCAGAGTGTCCCCCAGAGCTGTTACGCAGAGCACTCGGCCCCCATTGGTGACAATCTGTCCATCCATTTCTCTGGTACCGGCATGGAATACCTTGAGGTCGGACTGGTCGCACGGCAGTCCCGAGATGACGTCCCCTTTTCGGTACTGGCCGGGATAGCCGCCTGCCGCCATCACTACACCGAGTGCGGCCCGTGGGTCCCACTGGGCGGATCCCTGATGCAGCCGACCATCCAGCGCCAGGTTGCACAGGGCAACCAGATCCGAGCGCAGGCGCATCATGATGGGCTGGGTCTCTGGATCGCCGAAGCGGCAGTTGAACTCGAGCACCTTGGGGGTTCCGTCTGGGGAAATCATCAGGCCGGCGTAGAGAAAACCGGTGTAAGGGGTTCCCTCTTCCGCCAATCCGCGGATGGTGGGGCGGACGATTTGGGCCATGATCCGTTCGTGCAGTTCGGGGGTGACCACGGGGGCGGGGGAGTAGGCGCCCATTCCTCCCGTGTTCGGTCCCCGGTCTCCGTCGTCGCGGGGTTTGTGATCCTGGGATGTGGCCAGCGGCAGGATATGTTGGCCGTCGGCCATGACGATGAAGCTGGCTTCCTCTCCCTCGAGGAATTCTTCGACGACCACCCGATGGCCGGCGTCGCCGAAGGCGTTTTCCGCCAGCATGCTGTGGACGGCATCGATGGCCTCTTGCTCTGTTTGCGCGACAATCACCCCCTTGCCGGCGGCCAGGCCATCTGCCTTGACCACGATGGGGGCACCGTGTGCGCGGATGTAGTCGGCGGCCTCGGCGGGATCGGTGAAACTGGCGTAACCCGCCGTGGGAATACTATGGCGAGTGAGAAACTCCTTGGTGAACTGTTTGGAGCCCTCGAGCCGGGCCGCTTCCTTTCCGGGACCGAAACAGCGTAGGCCGGCGGCGGCGAAGCTGTCCACCACGCCCATCACCAGTGGTGCCTCCGGCCCAACGATGGTGAGGGCGATATCGTTGGTTTTCGCGAACTCCACCAGTTTGTCGATGTCGGTGGCGCCGATATCGACGTTTTCCACCTTGGGCTCCCGCGCCGTACCTGCGTTGCCGGGTGCTACGAAGACCTGAGTAACCTGGCTGGATTGAGCCGCTTTCCAGGCCAGCGCATGTTCCCGTCCGCCGGAGCCGATGATCAATATCTTCATGGTTGACCCTGACCTGCTGATTTCACTCAATGCCGGAAATGACGCATGCCGGTGAAGAGCATGGCCATCCCGTGTTCGTTCGCGGCTGCGATCACCTCTTCGTCGCGAACGGAGCCCCCCGGCTGGATGACTGCCCGGATACCCGCCTTCGCTGCGGCGTCGATCCCGTCCCGGAAGGGGAAGAAGGCATCCGAGGCCATCACCGAACCGGATACCTGCAAACCTTCGTCCGCCGCCTTGATGCCGGCGATGCGGGCGCTGTAGACCCGGCTCATCTGCCCGGCGCCGATGCCGATGGTCCGCTGGTCGCGGGCATACACGATGGCATTGGACTTGACATACTTTGCCACCTTCCAGGCAAACAGGAGATCGGAGAGCTGCTCCCCGGTCGGGTGGAGCCGGCTGACCACTCTCAGCCCCTCCTCACTCACCATGGCGAGGTCCCGATCCTGGATCAGCACTCCCCCGTTGACCCGTTTGTAATCGAGGCCGGGAACGGGTATTCGTTGCCAGTTGCCACATGCCAGGAGGCGGACGTTCTTTTTTTCTGCCACCACGGCTATCGCCTCCTCGCTGACCTCGGGGGCGATGATCACCTCCACGAACTGGCGGGAGATGATGGCACGGGCGGTGGCGGCATCCAGTTCCCGGTTGAAGGCGATGATTCCTCCGAAGGCGGAGGTGGGGTCGGTGCTGTAGGCCCGCTCATAGGCGACACCGATGTCGTCAGCCAGGGCCACGCCGCACGGGTTGGCGTGCTTGACGATGACACAGGCCGGGACATCGAACTGTTTGACGCACTCCAGGGCGGCATCGGTATCGGCGATGTTGTTGAAGGAGAGTGCCTTGCCATGGAGCTGGCGGGCGGTGGCCACGCTGGCCTCGACGGCCCGTTCATCCGTATCCAAATAGAAGGCGGCCTGCTGATGGGGGTTTTCCCCGTAGCGCAGATCCTGGGATTTTTTCAGTTGCAGGTTGAAGGTGCGGGGAAATTTCGTTTTTTCCCCGTCGGGCTGGATAGCGCCCAGATAATTGGCGATGGCTCCGTCGTAGGCCGCGGTGTGCTCGAATGCCTTGACCGCCAGCGAGAAGCGGGTGGCTTCGCTCACTGCTCCCTCGTTCTGCTCCATCTCCGCCAGTATGGCATCGTAGTCGCCGCTGTCCACCACCACCGTGACGGCGGTGTAGTTCTTGGCCGCAGCGCGCAGCATGGCGGGGCCCCCGATGTCGATGTTTTCGATGGCGGTGGCCAGATCGCACCCTTCCCGGGCCACGGTCTGTTGGAAGGGATAGAGGTTGACGACTACCAGATCGATGGGCGCAATGCCGTGCTCCCTCATCGTCTGGTCGTCGATACCACGTCGGCCCAGCAGCCCTCCGTGGATGAGCGGGTGCAGCGTCTTGATACGTCCTCCCATCATTTCCGGGAAACCGGTGTGGTCGGAGACGTCGGTTACCGGGATTTGGTTCTCTTTCAGCAGACTGCTCGTGCCGCCGGTGGAGAGGATCTCCACCCCTTTCCGGGCAAGCTGTTGAGCGAATCGGACGATACCGGTCTTGTCCGACACGCTGATCAGGGCGCGTTCGATTGGGGGCATGACTCCTCTCGGTCGATAGGGCGCTGTTGCTCGAATCGTAAGTGAAAAAGGTTCGTCGTCAGATGAGTTCGTGTTCTTTGAGGCGCTTGCGCAGGGTTGCCCGATTGATGCCGAGATACTGGGCGGCCTTGGTCTGGTTGCCGCCGGTGTGGTTCAGCACGATCTCCAGCAGGGGGCGTTCCACCTGCCGCATCACCATCTCGTAGAGGTTTCCCCCCGGCTGGCCGTCCAAATCAGAAAAATAACGGTTGAGGGCGTATTCCATGTAGTCGCCCAGATTCTTGGGGGGGTGGAGGTTTTCTTGTTTCAGAACAGCGTTCATGCAGCCAACTCCTCTCTGGTTATCAACCGGTCGAAAAAATCCCGAGTTGCGGCCAGTTGTTGTGTGCTGGTCTCCAGCTGATTGATCTCTTTGCGAAAAGCGGCACCGTTGGGTTGGGACTTGCTGTACCAGCAGATGTGTTTGCGGGCCATCCGCACGCCTGTGTATTCTCCATAGAACTCGTGGATGGCCTGGATGTGTTCCAGCAATGTGTCCCGGATTTCGCCGAGACTCGGGCGCGCAAGGTGGGTACCGGTGGCCAGGTAGTGATTGATTTCCCGGAAGATCCACGGGTTTCCCTGGGCGCCCCGGCCTATCATCACCGCATCGGCCCCGGTGTACTCCAGGACAAATCTGGCCTTTTCAGGGGTGGTGATGTCGCCGTTGGCGATCACCGGGATGGAGACGGTCTCCTTGATGGCGCGGATGGTGTCGTATTCGGCATGGCCTTTGTAGCCACAGGCCCGGGTCCTGCCGTGTACCGCCAGCGACTGGATGCCGGCGGCCTCCGCGATACGGGCGATGCGGACACCGTTGCGGCTGTCGCTGTCCCAGCCGGTGCGGATCTTGAGGGTGACCGGCACCGTTACTGCTCCCACCACCGCTTCGAGGATACGGCCCACCAGTCGTTCATCCCTGAGCAGAGCGGATCCCGCCATTACATTACATACTTTCTTGGCGGGACAGCCCATGTTGATGTCGATGATCTGTGCTCCCCGATCGGCATTGTATCGGGCGGCCTCGGCCAGCAGCCGCGGATCGGAGCCCGCAATCTGCACCACCCGCGGTTCCTGTTCTCCCAGATGGTTGGTGCGGTTCAGGGTCTTTTGGCTTCCCCAAAGCAGGGAGTTGGCGGTCACCATCTCCGACACCGCCATGCCTGCCCCCAATCGCTTGCATAACTGGCGGAAGGGGCGGTCGGTAATACCGGCCATCGGTGCCAGTATCGCCTTGCTGGTGATGGAATAGGGACCTATACGCATCTGTTCCATAGATTAAAGCATACCTGCCCGCGCAAACCCGGGGAGGGAGAGTGACAATGGGTACGGAAACTCGGAAAAACAGCCCTGGTGAATTGCTACCGGGGAACCCTATCATACCGTTTCGTGATGAGGGTATAAAGGGGCATTGTGGTATGTGCGTTACATTTCGTCAGCCGGCAAAACGGTACGGAGATCCGGGTGGCTGAATCAATGAATCTCCTCTTCGGTCGATTCCTGCCGCAGGTTTGGGTAGATGCGCACTGTTTTGACAGTGTTGGATGAGGTCTGGATGATCTCGATGGGGTAACCTGCAATCCGCAGGCTGGTTCCCGGTTCCGGAATGGTCTCCAGGTATTCCACGATCAGCCCGCTGATGGTGTTCGGGCCATCCGTGGGAAGTTCCAGCTTCAGCATACGGTTGAGACTGCGGATGGAGATGCCGCCATCCACCAGATAGGAACCGTCACTCTGGGGATGAACGTCCCTGACCAGCTGGGACGGATCGGTGGTGAATTCGCCCACGATCTCCTCCAGGATATCTTCCAGGGTGACGAGCCCCAGAAAGTCACCGTATTCATCCACCACCAGCCCGATGCGGCGCCGTTCCCGCTGGAAATTGAGTAGCTGAGTGTTCAGCGGTGTTCCCTCGGGGATGAAGTAGGGCTCCTGGATAGCCTCCATGAAGTGTTCCCTGGTCAGGTTGTGCTCCAGGAAGAGCCGCAGGATGTTGCGGGCATGGACGATGCCCACGATGTTGTCGATGGAGCCGCGATATACCGGTAGCCGGGTGTGCTGGCTGTCGAACAGGTGCTTCCTGATTTCGCTCCACTCTTCCTCGAGGTCGATGCCGGCCACCTCGTTGCGCGGCACCATGATGTCTTCCACATTGATCTTTTCCATGTCCAGGATGCTCACCAGCATACGCTGGTGACGACGGGGGATCATGGCGCCGGCTTCATTGACCACGGTACGCAGCTCTTCGGCGCTGAGGGCCTGTATCGAGCTGGTTTCCACCGGAATACGGAACAGTCTCATCAGACCCTTGGTGATCAGGCTGATGGCCCAGACCACGGGGTAGAGCAGTTTGAGTAGCGGTTCCAGCACGTATGTCGCAGGAAAGGCGAAGCGTTCCGGGTGGAGGGCGGCCAGGGTCTTGGGAGTGACCTCCGCGAAGATGAGGATGACCAGGGTCAGCAGCCCGGTGGCCACGGCGATCCCCGCCTCTCCCATCAGCCGCAGCGCGATGATGGTGGCGATGGAGGAGGCGAGGATGTTGACGAAGTTGTTGCCCAGCAGGATCAGGCCAATCAGCCTGTCAGTGCGTTTGAGCAGGCGGCTGGCGCGGCGTGCCCCGGTATGACCGATCTTGGCCAGATGGCGCAGGCGGTAGCGATTGAGGCTGATCAGGGCGGTCTCGGAACCGGAAAAAAAACCGGACAGTACGATTAGGAATGCGAGAACCAGGAACAGCAGGATCAGGGGTATCTCGTCCAAGAGAGTCTTGCTCCTCGTTCTACGTTCGCTGGAGCACGAGTTCCAGGATCAGTTTGCTGCCGAAGTAACCCACCAGCAAGGCTACCAGTCCGCCCATCGTCCAGCGAATGGCGGTCCGTCCCCGCCAGCCGAATCGCCAGCGCCCCCAAAGTAGGATGGCGAACATGAGCCAGGCGACGATGGAAAGGACCGTCTTGTGGACCAGGTGCTGGGCAAAGATATCGTCCACGAACAGGATGCCGTTGAACAGGGCAAGGCTGAGAAAGACGAATCCCAGCCCGATGATCTGGAACAGCAGTCGTTCCATGGTCTCCAGCGGGGGCAATGCGCGGATGAAACCGCCGGGCCTGCGGTTACGCAGATGTTTGTCCTGGATGGCGAGCAGGATGGCCTGCAGTGCGGCAATACTGAGCAGGCTGAAAGCCAGGAGGGAGAGCAGGATATGGATCTCCAGACCGGTCGAGGCATTGGTCAGGAGTACCGGTCTGGCCGGTACGAACAGCTGCACCGCCAGCGTCAGGGCCGCCAATGGCAACAGGGCGATGGCCAGGTTCTCGATGGGGGTCTTCAATGCCGACAGCAACAGCAGCAGGGCAGCCAGCCAGACTGCCAGCGAAGCGACGTTGACCACCTCCAGATCGGTACCCGCAGGGGTGAAGATGGCGCCAAAAAGTGCCACTCCATGCAGTGCCACCCCGAGCAGCCCACCCAGAATCAGGGTTTGCCGCGTGATCCCCCAGGGAAAAGGGCGCCTGGTCTGGAGTCTCAACCCAAACAGGAAGGCGACCAGCAGATAGAGCAGTATGGCTAAGATGCCGGATAGTGTACTCATGGGCCCCCGATCACTTGTTCAGGGTTGCATGATGGCATATCCATCACTGATCCGCCAAACGGGAATTGTCGGCTGTTCCGGCCATGGACCTATTTTATCAGCTGGCTGATTCTCTTGAAGTGAGGGTGGCGGGCATCTTCCAGCCACTCGAACAGAGTGGATTCCAGACAGGTGATAGAGATCCCTCTCCGCGCCATGCGTTCGATGGCGTTGCGATGGTTGTTCTTGGTGCGGGAGCAGACCGCATCCTCCACTACGTACACCTGGTAGCCACTGGTGATCAGGTCGAAGGCGGTCTGCAGGATGCAGACATGGGTTTCGACTCCGGCGAGTATCACCTGGGAGCGTTTCGTCTGCTCCAGCGAGCGGCAAAAATTCTCTGCCCGGCAGCAGGAAAAGGAGGTCTTGTCGACGGTGGCTGCAGCACCTTCCGGCAGGAAGGAAACAGTGTCTCCCAGCCCTTTCGGGTACTGGCGGGTCACGATGAACGGGATCTCCAGATCGGCGGCCGTTCTTCCCAGGATGGCGCTGTTCTGAATCGTCCGGGCACGGACACCCGCCGGCATGGCGTCCATCAGGCGTTGCTGGAGATCCACCAGTACCAACACGCTTGCGCGGGCCCGGCTCAGCTTTGGAGATGGGCTCATGGGGAAGGGAGTGCGGTCAAAGACCCTGGCCCGAAGCGTGGAAGCCGCGTTACGCTACCGGGGAGGGGGTTCCCGCTGTTCATTATCTTTCCGACCCTTGTCCAGCCTGGCTCCAACTCGTTTCAGAGCAGAAAGTGGTCTGGTCGCGGCGCGTTGATCAGGGGAGGGATTTCCGTATTGAAAAGATACTCTTCGCTGAATTCCCCGTCGTCGGAACGGGTAACGAGGCGGGCCTCCATGGCAGGAGATTCTCCCACGATGGCCACCAGTCGGCCGCCAGGGGCGAGGCTCTTCCGGAAGGACTCGGGCAGGATGGGGAGTGAACCGGTGATGACGATGACGTCATACGGAGCGTAACGCCCCCACCCCTGTGCGCCATCCCCCTCTTCAAGGGAGATATTCTCGATTCCCTGCTCGTTCAGGTGCTGCTCGGCTTGCCGCTGCAGCTCAGGGATGATCTCCACGCTATAGACATGACCACCCATGCTAGCCAGAAGGGCGGTGAAATAGCCGCTGCCGGTACCGATCTCCAGCACCTTGTCGTCGGCGTGAACCTTTGCCGCCTGCAACAGGCGGCCCTCCACCGCCGGGGTCATCATCACTTGCCCGTGCCCCAGGTCGATATTGATCTCCGCATAGGCGAGGTCCCGGAACGCCTTGGGAACGAAGGCCTCCCGGGGAACCTGGCCGATGACATCCAGCACCCGCTGTTCCACCACGTTCCAGGGGCGGATCTGCTGCTCGATCATGTTGTTTCGGGCCTGTAGATAGTTGAGCTCGGACATCGGTCTTTTTCCTAGAGTGCTTGTCAATGGGCGAACTGCCATTAGGGTAAGAGGTTTGCGGGCGGCAGGCAAGAGAAAGGTGGATGTGCTAGAATCTTCGATTCTGCGGGTTCCCGTGGGGCCCGGCGTCATTTGTCAGAGAGCGGCTTTATGAGTGCAATTCCGGAACAGTTCCTGAGCGACACCGCCAAGGTGGATACCGCTTCGATTCAACCCTATCCCAATTCCCGAAAGATATATGTACAGGGTTCCCGTCCCGACATCCGGGTGCCGATGCGTGAGATATCCCTGACGGATACGCAGAGCGAATCGGGGGTGGAGCACAACCCCGCCCTGACCGTCTACGATACTTCCGGTCCCTACACCGATCCGGAGGTGGCCATCGATATCCGCAAGGGGTTGCCCGACGTGCGCAGCGCCTGGATAGAGGAGCGGGGCGATACCGAGCGGCTGGCCGACCTGTCATCCGAGTACGGGCGGGCGCGGGCCCGTGATCCAGAGCTGGATGCGTTGCGTTTCCCCCACTACAGCCATATGCCTCGTCGGGCCCGTCCAGGGTGCAACGTCACCCAGATGCACTACGCCCGTCGCGGCATCGTCACTCCCGAGATGGAGTTCGTGGCCATCCGGGAAAACATGCGCCTGGAGCGCTACAGGGAGCAGCTTTCACGGCAGCATCGGGGGAATTCCTGGGGCGCCGGGCTGCCGGAGAGTATCACCCCCGAGTTCGTCCGGGACGAGATTGCGCGCGGACGGGCCATCATTCCGGCCAATATCAACCATCCCGAGCTGGAGCCAATGATCATCGGGCGCAATTTCCTGGTCAAGATCAACGGCAACTTGGGCAACTCGGCTGTCGCCTCCAGTATCGAGGAGGAGGTGGCCAAGATGACCTGGGCCATTCGCTGGGGCTCCGATACCATCATGGACCTCTCCACCGGCAAGAACATCCACGAGACGCGGGAATGGATCATCCGTAACTCACCGGTCCCGGTGGGTACCGTACCGATCTACCAGGCGTTAGAGAAGGTCGGTGGCAAGGCGGAGGAGCTCAGCTGGGAGATTTTCCGGGACACCCTCATCGAGCAGGCGGAGCAGGGCGTGGACTACTTCACCATTCACGCCGGTGTCCTGTTGCGTCATATCCCGCTGACCGCCAAAAGGGTTACCGGAATCGTCTCCCGTGGCGGCTCCATCATGGCCAAATGGTGTCTGGCCCACCACCAGGAGAATTTCCTCTATACCCATTTCGAGGAGATCTGCGAGATCATGAAGGCCTACGACGTTTCCTTCTCGCTGGGAGACGGCCTGCGACCAGGAAGCATCGCCGATGCCAATGACGAGGCGCAGTTTGGCGAGCTGGAGGTGTTGGGCGAGCTGACCCGCATCGCCTGGAAGCACGACGTGCAGACCATCATCGAGGGGCCGGGCCATGTGCCGATGCACCTGATCAAGGAGAACATGGACAAGCAGCTGGAGTGCTGCGGCGAGGCGCCGTTCTACACGCTCGGGCCGCTCACCACCGACATCGCGCCCGGTTACGACCACATCACTTCTGCCATCGGGGCGGCGATGATCGGCTGGTACGGCTGTGCCATGCTCTGTTACGTCACCCCCAAGGAGCACCTGGGTCTGCCCAACCGGGACGACGTCAAGGAAGGGATTATTGCCTACAAGATCGCGGCCCATGCGGCCGATCTGGCCAAGGGGTTACCGGGAGCCCAGTTGCGGGACGACGCCATGTCCAAGGCCCGTTTCGAGTTCCGCTGGGAGGATCAGTTCGCCATTGGCCTGGATCCGGACCGGGCCCGGGAATACCACGACGAGACCCTGCCCAAGGAAGCGCACAAGGTGGCCCATTTCTGCTCCATGTGCGGTCCCAGCTTCTGCTCCATGAAGATCACCCGGGAGGTGCGTGACTATGCGCAACGCCAAGGGCTGCCCGAGGAAGAGGCGCTGCGCAAGGGGATGGAGGAGAAGGCGGTGGAGTTCGTCCGCCAGGGGGGAGAGCTGTACCGCAAGGCATGAAACTCGAGACCACGAGCATGAAAGAGCGATTGTTGCTGGTCCTGGAGAAGACCATTGCGGCGGTGTTTGCGGCTATCATCGTCGTGCTGACGCTGGGAGTGGTGATCGGCACCGTGCGGCTGTTCATCAATCTGGGGACACTGGCGGCCAGCGGCGGCGTCACGGGTCAGTATCTGAAGACCATCTCCGATGTCCTCACCCTCTTCATCCTGGTGGAGCTGACCCGCTCCCTGGTGGACTATTTCAGCGAGAATCGGTTGCGGCTCACCTTCATCGTGGATGCCGCCATCGTGTTCGTGCTGCGGGAGATCATGATCAAGCTCTTCGAGCACAAGATCAGCACCGAAGAGCTCTACGCCTTGAGCGCCCTGCTGTTCGTGATGGGGGCGCTGCGTATCGCTTCGGTACTGGTGTATCAGCGGGAAAAGCAGATGACGGCGGAAAACAGCAGGCGGTGAGGAGTGTGCCCTCCGCTCAGGCTGCCACCTCCGGGTTTTCCAGCCGCTCCAGCCGGTAGCCATGCTGGTAGACGGCACTGAGCCGCCAGCCATACTCCGGGGTCAGATGGAGCTTGTTGCGCAGCCGGCTGATGTGGGTGTCCACGGTTCGGGTGTTGACCCCCGGGGGCATGTTCCACACCTTCTCGAGGATGAAGCCCCGTGACAACAGCTTGCCGTTGTTGCGCAGCAGGAATACCGCCAGGGCGAACTCCTTCTGCGTCAGCTCGATGGTCTCGTCGCCGAAATGGATGGCGCGCTCGGCGAACACGATGCGGAAGGGGCCGATCTCCAGGACCTCGTTCTCCCCATCTCCGACATGGGCCCGGCGTCCGGCGGCTGCGATGCGGGCGATCAGCTCCAGCTGTTTCACCGGTTTGACCATGTAGTCATCGGCCCCGCTTTCCAGAGCCTGAACGATGTCCTGCTCGCTGTCACGGGCGGTGACGAAGATGATGGGGGTGCTCTGGCAATGCTCTTCCCGGATCCATTTCAATACGTCGATGCCGCTGGTATCGGGCAGCATCCAGTCGAGAACGAACAGGTCGTAATGGCGATGCTGCTTCAGGGCGGTCATGAAAGACTCCGCCGTCTCGAAACTGTCACACTGATGACCGGCGCTCTCCAGCCACAGTTTTATCAGTTCCACCTGATCCCGATCGTCTTCCAGCAAAGCGATGTACACGGTTCGAATCCTCGGCGTTGATCTCTGACTATGATAACTCTATCGGAGTGTAGCAAAAATATCTTGAGGGCCCGCCGGTGCGGTCAGCGGTTCTCCCCACGCGCCACCCGCAGCAGGACCCGGTCCAGGGCGGCGTGGGGCAGGGTGCGCTTGAGGGTGGCGAACAGCCAGGTGGGGAAGGTGACATAGTAGCGTACGCGAGGCCGCTCGCTCTCCAGGGCGTGGATCACCTTTTTCAGCACCGCATCCGGTGGCAGGGTGAAGGGGGCGGCGGGCCCGGGTTTGGCCAGCCGTTTTTCCATCGCCTCGTAGGCGGCCCAGTGGACGCTGTTGCGGGCGTCCACGTTGCGCTGGAACATGAGCCGGGCGTTGGCGCGGAAGCGGCTGGTGATGGGACCCGGCTCGATCAGGGAGATGTGGATGTTGCTTCCCGCCAGCTCCAGCCGCAGGGTGTCGGTGAGCCCCTCCAGGGCATATTTACTGGCGTTGTAGGCGCCGCGGTAGGCCATCGCCACGAACCCCAGCACCGAGCTGTTCTGGATGATACGGCCGTGGCCCTGCCGGCGCATCACCGGGATGATGCAGCGGGTGAGCTCGTGGGTGCCGAACAGGTTGGTCTCGAACTGCGCCCGCAGCACCTCCCGGCTCAGATCCTCCACCGCTCCCGGTTGCCCGTAGGCGCCGTTGTTGAACAGAGCGTAGAGGGTGCCCCCGGTCCGCTCCAGGACGCCCTCCACGGCTTGCCGGATGGAGGCCGGGTGATCCAGATCCAGCTGCAGTGACTCCAGCCCCCGAGACTGCAGATCGGCCACGTCTTGCGCCTTGCGGGCGGTGGCGAACACCCGGTAGCCCCGCTGTTGCAGCCCCTCCGCCACGCAGCGGCCGATGCCGCTGGAGCAGCCGGTGATCAGGATGGAACGTTCAGTCGGTTTGCTCATCGTGTCGTCTCTGTTGCAATTCCCACATGTGGGCGTAGTGACCGCCCCTGGCCAGCAGCTCCCGGTGGGTGCCCTGCTCCACGATCCGGCCCTGCTCCATCACCAGAATGAGATCCGCATCCACGATGGTGGAGAGCCGGTGGGCGATGACCAGGGTGGTGCGGTGGCTGGCCGCCTCCCGCAGGGTCTGCAGGATGGCCTGTTCCGACCTGGAGTCCAGGCTGGAGGTGGCTTCGTCGAAGACCATGATGCGCGGGTCCTTGAGCAGCGCCCGGGCGATGGCGATGCGCTGTTTCTCGCCGCCGGAGAGCTTCAGGCCCCTTTCTCCCACCCGGGTTTCGTAACCCTCGGGGAGGGATTCGATGAAGTGGTCCAGATGGGCCATGCGCGCCGCCTCAAGCACCGCCTCGCGGCTCGCCTCGGGGTTGCCGTAGGCGATGTTGTAGTAAATGGTGTCGTTGAACAGCACGGTGTCCTGCGGCACGATGCCGATGGCCGCGCGCAGGCTCCGCTGGGTGACGTCGCGGATATCCTGGCCGTCGACGAGGATACGTCCACCGGTCACGTCGTAGAAGCGGAACAGCAGGCGGGAGAGGGTGGACTTTCCGGCCCCGCTGTGTCCCACCACCGCCACCTTTCTGCCGGCGGGGACGGTGAAATCCACGCCAAACAGGATCTGCCGTTCCGGCGTGTAGGCAAACTCCACCTGTTCGAAGCGGATCTCGCCGCCATCGAGCACCAGATCCGGCGCCCCCGGCCGGTCGGCGATCTCGGCGTGCTTCTCCAGCAGCCCGAACATCCGCTCCAGATCGGCCAGCGAGTGCTTGATCTCCCGATAGACGAAGCCGAGAAAATTCAACGGCATGTAAAGCTGCAGCAGGAAGGCGTTGACCAGCACCAGATCGCCCAGGGTCATCTCCCCGGTGGTGACCCGCTGGGCGGCGAGATGCACCAGCAGGGTCATGCCGATGGCGATGATGGCGCCCTGGCCGAAGTTGAGCGCGGAGAGGGAGGTCTGGTTCTTGATGGCCGCCTGTTCCCACTGGGCCATCTGTTCACCGTAGCGGCGGGTTTCGTACTCTTCGTTGCCGAAATATTTCACCGTCTCGTAGTTGAGCAGGGAATCGATGGCGCGGGTATTGGCGCGGGAATCCATCTCGTTCATGGTGCGGCGGAACTTCATGCGCCACTCGGTCACCACCAGGGTATAGGTGATGTAGGCGGCGATGCTGACGAAGGTGATGATGCCGAACCAGGCATCGTACTTGAACAGCAGGATGCCGATGACCAGCCCGATCTCCACCAGGGTGGGGAGGATGTTGAACACCATGAAGTTGAGCAGGAACCCCAGCCCGCGGGTGCCCCGCTCGATGTCCCGCGAGACCCCGCCGGTCTTGCGATCCAGATGAAAACGCAGAGAGAGGTCGTGCAGGTGCCGGAACACCTGGGTGGCGATACTGCGGATGGCCCCCTGGGTCACCTTGGCGAAGATCGCATCCCGCAGCTCGCCGAACAGGGAGGCGCTCAGGCGCAGCAGACCGAAGGCCAGGATCAGGGCCGTGGGCAGCACCACCACGGGATTCTGTGACACATCCAGCGCATCGATGATCTGCTTGAGCGTCAGCGGCACGCCGACGTTGGCCAGTTTGGCCAGGATCAGCAGCCCGAACGCCAGCAGCACCCGGTTCCGGTATTGCCAGAGATAGGGGAACAGGGAGCGGAGTGCGTTCAGGTCGCGCCTGGCGGAGGTCTCCGGGAAGTGATCACGATAACGCATGGGGTTCTGGTATCATACCGCCAAATCTTGAATCGGGTGGGCCAAACCCCCATCTTACCGCATATTTTCATGATGAGAGAGGTTTGTTGACAATGCCGATCTACGAATATCAGTGTCAGAGTTGCGATCACAAACTGGAGGTCATGCAGAAGATGAGCGACGAGCCGCTCAAGGAGTGTCCGGAGTGCGGCGAGCCGGAGCTGAAGAAGCTGATTTCGGCGGCCGGCTTCCGGCTCAGCGGGAGTGGCTGGTATGAGACCGACTTCAAATCCGGCAACAAGAAGAATCTGGCCGGAGACGGAGACAAGGCCAAGAGTGGGGACGCCCCGGCCCCTTGCGGGGCAGAGGGGGGTTGTCCGGCGGCCTGTTCCGATTGAGCGCAAGCCGGTCCGGCAGTTCTTCGCTGGTTGCGTGGGAATGGTACAGGTCGTACCATTCCCCTTTTTCGTTTCACCACCACAAGCAAGAAGGATTGAGATGCGCACCCATTTTTGTGGAGAGATCCGGGCGACGGATATCGGCAGCGAAATAACCCTGAGCGGTTGGGTTCACCGTCGGCGGGATCATGGCGGGGTCATTTTCATCGATTTGCGGGATCGGGAAGGGTTGATCCAGGTGGTGTTCGATCCCGATGCCGAAGAGGCCTTCGCCACGGCCGAGCGGGTGCGCAGCGAGTACGTACTGCGGGTCACCGGCAAGGTGCGGGCCCGTCCGGAAGGGACCGAGAACCCGGAGCTTCCCACCGGGGAGGTGGAGCTGCTGGGCCGGAAGCTGGAGATCCTCAACACCGCCGAGACGCCGCCGTTCCAGGTGGATGTCGAGGACCAGGAGGTATCCGAGGAGCTGCGCCTGCGCTACCGTTACATCGACCTGCGCCGCCCACAGATGCTGGAGCGGCTCAAGCTGCGCTCCGAGGTGGTGCGGGTGCTGCGCAACTTTCTCGATGACAACGGTTTCATGGATATCGAGACCCCCATGCTGACCCGCGCCACCCCGGAAGGGGCCCGAGATTACCTGGTGCCCAGCCGGACCCACCCCGGAAGCTTTTTCGCCTTGCCGCAGTCGCCGCAACTGTTCAAACAGCTGCTCATGATGTCCGGTCTGGAACGTTACTATCAGATCGTGCGCTGTTTCCGCGACGAGGATCTGCGTGCCGACCGTCAGCCGGAGTTCACCCAGCTGGACATCGAGACCTCCTTCATGGACGAGGAGCAGATCATGGCGCTGATGGAGGGGATGATGCGCGGACTCTTTCGCCGCGTGCTGGGAGTGGAACTGCCGGATCCCTTCCCGCGTATCACCCATGCCGAGGCGATGCGCCGCTTTGCCTCCGACAAGCCGGATCTGCGTATCCCGCTGGAGCTGGTGGATGTGGCGGATCTGCTGGTGGACGTGGAATTCAAGGTCTTTTCAGGTCCTGCCAACGACCCGGCGGGGAGGGTAGCCGCCCTGCGTCTGCCCCAGGGGGGCAAGCTCTCCCGCAAGGAGATCGACGACTACACCCGATTCGTCGGGATCTACGGGGCCAAGGGGCTCGCCTACATCAAGGTGAACGATCCCGCGAAGGGGCGGGAGGGACTGCAATCCCCCATCCTCAAGTTCCTGCCGGATGTGGCCATCGACGGCATCATGAGCCGAACCGGAGCGGAAGCGGGTGATCTCATCTTCTTCGGCGCCGACAAGGCTGCGGTGGTCAACGAATCCCTTGGTGCGCTGCGGGTCCGTCTGGGACACGACTGCGGTCTGCTGGAGAAAGGGTGGCGGCCGCTGTGGGTGGTGGATTTCCCCATGTTCGAGTGGGACGAAAAGGAGCGGCGCTGGTATTCGTTGCACCATCCTTTCACCTCTCCCAAGGATGAGCACGTCGATCGATTGGAGAGCGATCCGGGTGCCTGCCACTCCCGCGCCTACGACATGGTGCTCAACGGGACCGAGCTGGGTGGCGGTTCGATGCGTATTTACCGTGCGGATGTCCAGCAGCGGGTGTTTCGTGCCTTGGGTATCGATGATCAGGAGGCGCAAGACAAGTTTGGCTTTCTGCTCGAAGCCCTCAAGTACGGCTGCCCGCCCCACGGCGGAGTGGCCTTTGGACTGGACCGGCTGGTGATGCTGATGTCCGATGCCCATTCCATCCGGGATGTGATGGCCTTTCCCAAGACCCAGAGTGCCGCCTGCCTGCTGACCCAGGCCCCCTCTCCGGTCAGCGACGCACAGTTGCGGGAGCTGGGGATCCGCCTGCGCAGGTCGGTGGCGAAAGAGAGCACAGGGGAGGGCTGATCCTTCTGGTGGCGTCGCCCCGTTATCCGGAAAAGGTGGTCTCTGGCGGACAGACCGGCGCGGACAGGGCGGCGCTGGACGTGGCGCTGATGCTTGGTATCCCCCGTGGTGGCTGGTGCCCCAAGGGCCGGCTCGCCGAAGATGGTGTCATTCCACCGTACTATCCGCTGCGGGAGAGTGACTCCCGTGACTATGCGTATCGCACCCGTCTCAACGTGCGCGACAGTGATGGTACGTTGATCCTCCATCGTGGCGTTCTGAACGGCGGAACCGCTCTCACTCTCCGCTGCGCACGGGATCTGGGCAGACCGGTGTTCGTCGTTGATCTGGAACACCCACCGGAGCTGAATACGGTGCACGCGTGGTTGCGCCGCCATCACATCTGGGTGTTCATTGCCCCGACAACCAAATATTTACACCTTCAGCCATCCTGTGTCCGTCTCTGGCAAGGCATCGAAACGCCGCTGTAGCCGGGTACTACAGCAAGTTTCGATAACGCCGTCCAGAGACGGACACAGGATGGCCGGCCATCGATTCTCAAACAGTTGGGACGCCGGGTCTGCGCCAGTTCTGCGTTGCAGCACTTGGAAATAGTCATCACTATTCCCTGCGCGCTGCGCCTTGACCTGACGCAGACCCGGCGTCCTGAAGGTGCAAATATTTGGTTGTCGGGGCAATAATGTCGCGGGGCCGCGGGAGAGCGGCTCCCCGGGGATTCATCGGGAAGCCGTGCGTTTTCTGGAGCAGCTACTGGGTCAGCCGAAATAGTCGGGCTCGTTACCGGGCTTCCACTTGATATTGCAGCCCAAGCTGGGTTTCTGCTCTTCGGGCACCGGCTTGCCGGCCAGCACCGCCTCCACCGCGGCGCGCAGATCCTTGCCGGTGACCGGTTCGTCGTTGCGCGGGCGGGCGTCGTCGAACTGGCCGCGATAGACCAGCTTGCGGTCGGCGTCGTAGAGAAAGAAGTCGGGGGTGCAGGCGGCGCGGTAGGCCTTGGCCACCGACTGGTCGGCATCGTAGAGATAGGGGAAGGTGTAACCCGCTTTCTTCACCTCTTCCACCATCTTCTCCGGACTGTCGTCCGGATAGTTGTCGGCGTCGTTGGCGTTGATACCCACCATGGCCAGCCCTTTCGGTTGATACTCGCGGGCGAATTCGGCCAGCGCCTCCCGGATGTGGATCACATAGGGACAGTGGTTGCACATGAAGACCACCAGCAGGGCCGGTGCCTCCTTGAACTCTTCCAGAGAGCGGTATTTGCCGGTGGCCGGCTCCAGCAGCCGGAAATCGGGTGCCGGCGTACCCAGTTCCTGCATGGTGGATGGGGTTCTTACCATAGGATTGCCTTCTCCTCAGCTTTGCTCGATGACGATCAATGCCTCGTCGGGGTTGACACGGTCACCCTTGCCAACGTTGATCTGCCTGATTGTACCGGATATCGGTGCCTGGATCTCGGTCTCCATCTTCATCGCCTCGGTGATGAGCACCGGATCTCCCGCCTCCACCTGCTCTCCCTCCTGTACCAGTACCTCCACGATGGTGCCTGGCATGGAGGTGGTCACGTGCCCCGGTTCGGTGGCGCGGGGGCGTCCGGATTCGGTTTCCGCCGGCCGGGACTCCTCCCCTTCGGGCAGCCGGTCCAGGGTCTCCACCATCACCTCCTCGGGGATGCCGTCCACGGTGAGGAACAGGGGCCGGTGGTGGTCGGTACGGTGGCCTGCCCCGGTCACCTTGATGTGGTAGGTCTCTCCGTGCAGGGTGACGTTGAATTCGGTGGCCCGTGGCCGGCCCTCTTCATGGCTCGGTGGAGGCTGCAGCGGCTCCGGAACCAGGGTGCCGGCGGCGCGCTGTTCTAGGAACTCCCGGCCGATGTCGGGGAACATGGCGTAGGTGAGGAGATCCTCATCCGAGCGGGCCAGGTCACCGATCTCGGCCCGCAGGCGGTCCAGCTCCGGCGGCAGCAGATCGGCAGGGCGGCATTCGATCACCTCTTCGTTGCCGATGGCCATCTGCCGGACCACGGGGTTGACCCGGCCGGGCGGTTTGCCATAGCGCCCTTGCAGGTAGTATTTCACCTCGTTGGTGATGGTCTTGTAGCGCTCTCCGGTGAGCACGTTGAGCACCGCCTGGGTCCCTACGATCTGGGAGGTGGGGGTGACCAGCGGGGGATAACCCAGATCCTCCCGTACCCGGGGAATTTCCGCCAGCACCTCGTTCATCCTCTCCAGCGCGCCCTGTTCGCGCAACTGGTTGGAGAGGTTGGAGATCATCCCCCCCGGCACCTGGTTGACCTGGACCCGGGTGTCCAGACCGGTGTATTCGCTCTCGAACTGCTGGTACTTCTTGCGCACCTCCCGGAAATAGAAGCCGATCTCCTGCAGCAGCTCCAGATCCAGCCCCGTATCATAGGGCGTGCCGCGGAAGGCAGCCACCATGGACTCGGTGGCGGGATGGCTGGTGCCGCCGGAAAAGCTGGAGATGGCGGTGTCGATACCGAAGGCGCCGCTTTTCACCGCTTCGTAGTGGCAGATGGCGGCCAGGCCGGCGGTGTCGTGGGAGTGGATCTGCACCGGGACCTCCAGCCGTTCCGCCAGGGCGGCGGTCAGCTCGGCCGCGCGCGCAGGGGTGAGCAGGCCGGCCATGTCCTTGATGGCCACGCTGTGACATCCCAACTCTTCCAGCTCCCGGCCCATCTTCACGAAGGCGGGGATGTCGTGTACCGGGCTGGTGGTGTAGCAGATGGCCCCCTGGGCATGCTTGCCCGCCGCCTTCACCGCCTCGATGGCGGTGCGCATGTTGCGCACGTCGTTGAGGGCGTCGAAAATGCGGAACACGTCGATGCCGTTGTCGGCCGCCCGTTGCACGAACAGCCGGACCACGTCGTCGGAGTAGTGGCGGTAGCCGAGCAGGTTCTGGCCTCGCAGCAGCATCTGCAGGCGGGTGTTGGGCAGCGCCTTGCGGAGCTGGCGCAGCCGCTCCCAGGGATCCTCCTTCAGGAAGCGGACGCAGGCGTCGAAGGTGGCTCCGCCCCACGCCTCCAGGGACCAGTAGCCCACCTTGTCCAGCCTGGGGCAGACGGGCAGCATGTCCTCGGTGCGCAGCCGGGTGGCAATCAGCGACTGGTGGGCGTCGCGCAGGATGGTGTCGGTGATGCGGGTTCGGGGCATGGTCTGTGGTTCCTGTCTGTCAGGCGGCGCCGCTGGCGGCGACGGCGGCCGCAATGGCGGTGGCGATCTCCCGGGCCGGGCGGCGGATGGAGTAGTCGATCAGCTCCGGGTGGGCCTCGACGAAGCCGGTGTCGAACCGTCCGCTGCGGAATTCGGGGGAACGCAGGATCTCCAGGTGATAGGGGATGGTGGTCTTCACGCCGTACACGCCGATGTCGTTCAGGGCCCGCGCCGCGCGGTTCAGTAGCTGCTCCCAGTCCAGCGCCCAGACGGTGAGCTTGGCGCACATGGAGTCGTAGTAGGGCGGGATCTGGTAACCGGTGTAGATGGCGCTGTCGGTGCGGACGCCGGGCCCTCCAGGGGCGAAGTAGCGGGTGATGCGGCCGAAACTGGGCAGAAAGTCGTTCTTCGGGTCCTCGGCATTGATGCGGAATTCCATGGCGTATCCCCTGCGCCGGATCTCCTCCTGCCGGTAGCGCAAGGGCAGCCCCGCGGCGATGCGGATCTGCTCCTGCACGATGTCGATTCCGGTGATGGCCTCGGTGATGGTGTGTTCCACCTGCAGACGGGTGTTCATCTCCATGAAGTAGAAGTTCTGCCGCCGGTCCATCAGAAACTCCACCGTACCCGCGTTGCGGTAGCCGACGGCGCTCGCCGCGCGTGCCGCCAGCTCGCCGATGTGGGCTCGCTGCTCGTCGCTGAGCTGCGGGGAGGGGGCGATCTCGATCAGTTTCTGGTGGCGGCGCTGGATGGAGCAGTCCCGCTCGAACAGGTGGGTCACCTGACCGTGGTTGTCGGCCAGGATCTGTACCTCGATATGGCGCGGGTTGTCGATGCACTTCTCCAGGAACAGCTCCGCGCTGCCGAATGCCTTGGTGGCCTCGGAGATGACTCGGTCATAGTTGCGGCGCAACTGTGTCTCGTTCTCGCACCGGCGGATGCCGCGCCCGCCACCTCCGGAGGTGGCCTTGAGCATCACTGGATAGCCCACCTCGGCGGCGATCTCCAGCGCCTCCTCCACACTTTCCAGGTTCCCTTCGCTGCCCGGAGTGACCGGGATTCCGGCCCGGATCATGGCGCGGCGGGCCTCGATCTTGTCCCCCATGCGGCGGATCACCGCCTCGTCGGGACCGATGAAGGCGATGCCGCGGCGGCGGCAGGCACGGGCCAGCTCCGGACTCTCGGAGAGGAAGCCGTAACCGGGGTGGAGTGCGTCGCAACCGGCGGCGATGGCCAGGTTGACCAGCCGGTGGGCGTTGAGATAACCGGCCACGCTCTCCGGACCGAGGCTGTAGGCCTCGTCTGCTTTCTTCACATGCAAGGCGTAGCGATCCGGTTCGGCATACACCGCCGCCGATCGGATACCCATCTCGGCGCAGGCGCGCACGATGCGGACGGCAATTTCACCCCGGTTGGCGATGAGGATTTTCTTGAACATGGCGGCTGGAAGAAAAAATATTAGTCATGCCGAATGTTCCCGGCTGCCGGCAATATCGCAGCGAAGCGGTATCGGTGTCAAGTCGTGTCTTCGGAGTTTGGTGTACAATGAAACAGCCATGATTATCTATGATCTCCTCTGCAGACAGGGCCACGAATTCGAGGGGTGGTTCGACGATGCGCGGGATTACGAAGAGCAACATCGGGAGGGCATCCTCAAGTGTCCCGCCTGTGGCAGCTCCGAGGTACGCAAGGTTCCCAGCGCCAGCCATCTCAGCCTGAAGGAGAAGGGTGAGGGCAGGGGCCAGGGGCGCCGGCATCGGGAAGGTCTGCTCAAGCGGTTGTACGACC
>WFNS01000295.1 GCA_015488495.1 Gammaproteobacteria bacterium
CCTCAAAATGGACCCCGTTGGATTTCGCCATGTAATTGCTCCAATATCGCTCTGTATGGCGATAGAATGATCTTCCTGTTGCGGAAAATCAATGGGTTATTAGCGAAAAATCCATCATGTCCCTAGTTGGAAAATGAGGGGATCCCTAAGGTTGCAAACATGTCAATGGCAAGGCAGTTCAGGGAAGCAAGCCCGGAGGCCGACTTGCTCCTTTCTCTGCTTCGTCTGAGAAGTGAATCCGCCAGCCCCTCACATACTGGTGAAATCCTCTCCAGGGAAATCTGCTGGGAGAAATTTGTCTCTCTGGCCTTGAGGAACAGGGTGTTACCGACCATTTCCCACTCACTGCTATCCAGCTGCAGAGATAAAATCCCCCCTGATATCGTTGCCTTCATCGAAGATCGATTCCGCCGCAACATCCAACGCAATCAGGTTTTGTGTCGAGAGTTGATATACCTGAACAAGCTTTTCCTTGCTCATGATATCCGAATCATAAATTACAAAGGTCCGGAGACAGCAGCCAGAATCGGGCTGAATATCAATGAGTGTCAGTTCAATGATCTTGATTTTTTGCTGCGTGAAGATCAAGAGGTGGCGGCCAGAGAGTTGCTGTTGTCACATGGATACTGCCTGGAACTGGCGGAAGGAGAGAGCGGGCCAAGAAAGGATTATACCTACGTAAGACAGTTTAATGATGATGGAACACCATCACTCATCGAGGCACTGCCGGAAGATGTGCAGAGGGCGGGAAGAATAATCATTGAGCCCCATCTGCATGTAACCGAGTACAGGTTACCGATAACGATCGAGAGTGAAGCCCTGTGGGAACGGGCAGGGCATACAGAGTTCTTGGGTGCCTCCTTGCCGGTGTTATCGGATGAAGATTCGCTTCTTATTTTATGTGTAGCAGGATGCAAGGCCAGATGGAAGAATCTAAAACTGGTAAATCATGTCGCTGCTGCGGTGCGCAATCTCTCCCATGTGAGCATCGAGCGCTGTATTGAAAATGCCAAGGCGGCTGGATGTGAGCGGATGGTACTGCTTGGATTATTGCTGGCCAATGGATTGTTGGGCGTGAAGGTAGAGCAGGAGTTGATTGAGCGCGCAAAAAGGGCGCGACTGGAAAAATGTGCGGAGCGCGTCATCTTGGTCCGTTCTCGGGATGCATCGCCGTCGTTTGACTATTGTCCCTATCCCTGGAAATACTCATCCATCATAAGGTGCACGTTGGACCGATCCTGTGACAGAGCGAGATATCTCTGGAGGACCATCACGCGACCATACCCGATTCATCGCAGACGTTTTCCACTTCCAGGACCCCTGCAAAATCTGTACAGCATCATCGTGCCAACCCATGACTATGTCTTGGTACCTGCTTGTCGCAATCTCAGACGGTGGTATGAAGGAGATAGAGACAACCAACCCGACATCCATGAGGCATTGCAAGAATTTAGGCAAAGAGAAGAACAACGGTAAACCCTGTGTCCAGAGCTGGCTAGACGAGCAAGACGATCGGGAGAAATATGGGAAATCGGCCCGCATGTACGACTAGTCAGGAATAGATGAGGATCGCCCTGTCCGGTCGATTCTCCTGTCGCTTGACATCAAGCCAACAAGGTTGTGCGAGCCACCCCCCTTATGAATGTAGCCCACCATCCCTATGGACATATTGAACCGACCCTGCAGTTGTTGCTCCGATAGGGTCCAAGAGAGCTGGAACCCCAGCTTCCGCTCGACAGCTCGGTCGCTTTCACCTCATATTTGATTAAGCGCTCACCTCAGCGCATTGGGCCGAGCTGGTTAGCCGGTCCATATCCCGGCATGAAGAAGCAGGTGAAGTTGTTTTTTTTATTCGCCAGGGCTCAACCTCGACGAACCGGCCTGGGCCTAAGTTGAGAACCGCACTGGAAAGGTGTCGGTGCAGACAAAGAAGAAGCTCCGGGCCACCGTCCGGAAGACCTTACGGAGCCCGCAGAAGAAGCCGCACATCGTGGTCAGTTTATTTTGTGCTCCGTCCTGTACCTATGACAATTTATTAGGTGTTGTTTTTGTGGAGATCAGTAAGTGCGTGATTTTCGCAGGGGTGCCTAGTAACAGCTCCAGATTGGACTACTCCACACTGTCAACACCGAGAGCTTGACTGGTTATTACGCAATAACGCAAGCCTTACTCATTCACCTGATCGGTTCACGTTCGCCCGTTCCCCGAGGAAGGTGTACCGCAGGCGCAAACGGGATTTGGTCAAATCGGGTGTCAGCGAGCTGCTGGCTCTTTCAACGGCGGGGAGTGAGAAGGGACCTTGGCGTCGGTGTTGACAGGTGTCTGTCTCGCACTTAACACGGACTACTTACCCGCAGCAGGCCTTCCAGGACTGGCGTCCTGTCGAGACATTTGACGTTACCGAACCAGCTTGCTACGGACCCGTATGCCCTGTGGAGGGATAGGCCAAGCCCGTGAGGGCTTCTCTATCCCGATTTGGCGTCGGCTGGCGCCCAGTTCGATTATCAGTGTTCCCCGCTGCGGATAAGTTTTGTCCGGATGTTCTTGACATCCCCCATTTCGCGACTAAGATAGTAATCAATTACTATCTTTTGAGTTGAGGCTTGTTTTTATGCAATCCAGAAGTAAACACTTGCCTGCCGACAAGCGGCGTGACGTTACGGTCGAGGCGGTGGTGGAGCTTGCCGCGGAACACAATCCAAGCGATATCACCACTGCAGCCATAGCCAGGCATATGAATGTCACGCAAGGGGCGCTGTTCCGCCATTTCCCCAGTAAGGAGGCGATCTGGCAGGCCGTGATGGAGTGGGTCGCAGAACGTTTGCTGACACGCGTGGACAAGGCGGCGGAAGCCGCTGCGACCCCTTTGGCTGCTTTGGAGGCGATTTTTGTTGCCCATATCGAATTTGTTTCTGCCTACCCCGGCGTACCACGCATGCTGTTCGGAGAGCTGCAACACTCCAGAGAGAGTGCGCCCAAGCGGATGGCGCGCACATTGTTACAGAAATACGGTGAGCGGCTGGAGATGTGGATAGAGAAGGGAAAGGCTGCAGGTGAGATCGATCCGTCAGTGGATACGGCTGCGGCGCGACAACTGTTTATTGGTGGAGTTCAGGGGCTCGTAATGCAGTCCCTGATAGCCGGGGAGAGCAGCACCATGCTGGACAAGGTTCCGGGGGTTTTTGCCATCTACCGTCGAGGTATCGAGGTGCGCTCATGAAAATGTTGGCCGTAAATCGTCGCACCATTGCCCTGATTATGGTGTTACTGCCTCTACTGTTGTTGTTCGGTTATGTGGTTGCCCGTTCAGGACCGTTGGCGCCGGTACCGGTCACGGTAGTGGAAGTCGAGAAGCAGGCGATAACTCCGGCCCTGTTTGGAATCGGTACCGTAGAGGCGAGATATCGATACCGGGTCGGCCCTACGATGACCGGCCGCCTGTCGTGGCTCAAGGGAGATGTCGGGGACAGAGTGACGGCGGGCCAGGTTATAGGAGAGATGGACCCTGTGGATATAGATGACAGGATCTCCGCCAACCAGGCTGCGGTCAAGCGGGCCGTCGCGTCGGTGGCTGCCGCTGAGGCCCGGGTAAAGGATTTTGTTGCACGTGAGAAATATGCCCGGATACAGGCGGAGCGCTACAAACGGCTGGTAACGGAGCGCAATGTCAGTAAGGAGGCTGCCGAAGCGAAAGAACAGGCGTATCAGATTGCGAAGGCTGGTCTGGCGGCCGTGCAGGCGGACCTGAAGGCCGCGCGGCATGAGCTGGAGAAGTTGCGGTTCGAGTATAAAGGGTTGCTTCAGCAACGTGATAACCTGCGCCTGGTTGTACCGATGGATGGTGTGATAGCGGGCCGCTATATTGAGCCAGGCAGTACCGCCATGGCTGGCCAGGCTGTAGTGGAAATTATCCATCCAAAAAGCATTTGGATCAGCGTTCGTTTCAACCAGTTACAGTCTGACGGGCTGGCAAAGGATCTGCCCGCCATCGTTGTGCTGCGTTCCCGCTCGGATCGACCGGTTTCCGGCAAGGTGGCGAGGGTCGAGCTGCTGGCGGATCCTGTCACTGAGGAGACGCTGGCGAAGGTGGCTTTTGATCAGCTTCCTGACCCGTTTCCCCCCCTTGGTGAACTGGCTGAAGTCACGGTTTCATTGCCCCGGCTGGATGCGACTCTGGTGGTGCCCAATGCTAGCATCAAGAGGGTGAATGGCCAGAGTGGAGTGTGGGTTGTGGAGAACGATTCGTTACGCTTTGCGCCGGTCGAGATCGGAGTTTCCGATCTGGATGGTCGGGTGCAGATTATCCGGGGTCTGGAGCCGGGCGACAAGGTTGTGCTCTACAGCAAAAAGGAGTTGACCGCCAATAGCCGAATCAGCATCACTGATCAGCTCTTGGAGGGAGCATAATGATCAGCCTTGCTGCCCGTGATGTACTACACACCTGGGGCAAGTTTGTCTTTACCGGTGTGGGTCTGGGGCTGCTGATCGGAGTCACGCTGACCATGGCCGGTGTTTATCGGGGCATGGTGGACGATGCCAAGGTGCTGCTGAGCAACAGCAGTGCGGATCTGTGGGTGGTGCAGAGGGAAACCCTGGGTCCCTATGCAGAGCCTTCCAGTGTGCATGACGATGTCTATCGCAGCATACTGGGTATGCCGGGTGTAGCCAGAGCGGCCAATGTCACCTACTTGACCATGCAGGTGCGCCAAGGGAGTCGCGATGTGCGCGCCATGGTGGTGGGTATCGTCGCCGATAGTCCCGGTGCTCCCGGTTCACCCAGCTATTTGGTGGCAGGACGGCAGATTACCCGCAGCCATTACGAGGCGGTGGCGGATGTCGCGACAGGTTTCAAACTGGGGCAGGTGCTTCGCATCCGCCGCCATAACTATACCGTGGTCGGTCTGACGCGGCGCATGGTCTCTTCCGGTGGAGATCCCATGGTATTTATCCCGCTCAGGGATGCCCAGGAGGCGCAGTTTCTGAAAGACAACGATGCCATCATCAATGAGCGCAATCGCGCTGCAGCCAATCCCGCCTTTAATCAGCCGGGTGTACTGGAGGCGGTGATCGATTCACAAAGCAGTAATCCTTTTGTAAACGCCATACTGGTGCAGATCAAGCCCGGTTTCACGCCGGAGAAAGTGGCGGAGCCGATTCGTCGCTGGAAGCGGTTACAGGTCTATACCCGTGCCCAGATGGAGGAGATCCTGGTGGCCAAGCTGATTGCCACCTCTTCCAAACAGATCGGTATGTTTCTGGTGATTCTTGCCATCGTCAGTGCGGCCATCATTGCCTTCATCATCTATACCCTGACCATGGGCAAGATCAGGGAGATTGCGGTTCTCAAACTGATTGGCACCCGCAATCGCACCATTGCCGGCATGATCATGCAGCAGGCGATTGGGCTGGGGTTGATCGGTTTCGTGGTAGGCAAGATTTCCGCCACCATCTGGGCACCGATGTTTCCCAAGTACGTACTGCTGGAGCCGGCGGATGCCCTGCGTGGATTCATCACGATAGTTGTCATCTGTATCCTGGCGAGTCTGCTGGCGATTTGGGCCGCCCTCAAAGTCGACCCGGCCGAAGCGATTGGAGGCTGATATGGGGACTGGGATGAATGAAGGCAAAGGCATTCTCATCGAAGGTATGCGCAAGCGCTACGGCGAAGGTGATACCGCTGTAGATGCGCTGAAAGAGGTCAACATGCGGGTCATGCCCGGTGAGGTAGTGGGACTGATTGGCCCCTCAGGCTCGGGCAAGAGCACACTGCTCAAATGTCTCGGTGCCGTTATCGAGCCTACCGCCGGTCGTATGACCCTGGGCGGTAAGGTGATATATGACAACGGCTGGTTGATCAAGGATCTTCGGGCCCTGCGCCGTGATAAGATCGGTTTCGTTTTTCAGGCTCCCTATTTGATCCCGTTTCTGGATGTCACAGACAATGTCGCTCTGCTGCCCATGCTGGCCGGTCGTCCCAACGCTGAATCCCGCAAACGGGCCGTAGAGCTGCTGGAGGCGCTGGACGTTGCCCATCGCGCCAAGGCGATGCCATCCCAGCTTTCCGGTGGAGAGCAACAACGGGTGGCTATTGCCAGAGCACTGGTTAATCAACCGCCGGTCATTCTAGCGGACGAGCCGACTGCGCCATTGGACAGCCAGCGGGCCCTGGCGGTTATCCGTATTCTCAACCAGATGGCGCGTCAATATCAGACCGCCATCATCGTGGTTACCCATGATGAAAAAATCATCCCCACCTTCAAACGCATCTACCATATCAGGGATGGACGTACGCATGAGGAAGCAGGAGAGGGCAGAGGGTTCGAGTGAGGAATCTTTGTAGGACTTTTTTGAAGCTGGAGAGAAATTGAAATGAAAAAATGCCG
>WFNS01000296.1 GCA_015488495.1 Gammaproteobacteria bacterium
CAGCTGCGCCACATGTCCACGCGCCTGGTCAGGGGCTGGACCCATCTGGAACGCCAGAAAGGGGGTATCGGACTGCGTGGACCGGGTGAGACCCAGCTGGAGACCGACCGACGGCTGCTGGCAGAGCGGATCAAGCATCTCAGGCGGCGCCTGGAGAAGGTGAGACATCAGCGGGAGCAGGGGCGCCGTTCACGCCGTCGGGCGGAGGTCGCCACCGTTTCCTTGGTGGGTTATACCAACGCCGGGAAGTCCAGTCTGTTCAATCGGCTCACTCGATCCGAGGTCTATGCGGCCGACCAGCTTTTTGCCACCCTGGACCCCACCCTCAGGCGGCTCGAACTGGGGAACGGCCGCTCGGTGGTGCTTGCGGACACCGTCGGCTTCATCCGCCACCTCCCTCACGACCTGGTGGCCGCCTTTCGTTCGACGCTGCAGGAGAGCCGCGATGCGCAGCTGTTGTTGCATGTGATCGATGCCGACGATCCCGAGCGACGTGAGAAGATCGCACAGGTCAATCTGGTGCTGAAGGAGATCGGCGCCGAGAGGGTGCCCCAGATAGAGGTTTATAATAAGATCGATTTGCTGGATAATGTGACGCCCTCGCTGGAGCGTGACGAGCGTGGCCGGGTACGGCGTGTCTGGCTGTCGGCGGCAAGTGGCGAGGGAACGGATCTGCTGCGGGGCGCCATTGCAGAGTCCCTGTTTGGCGAACGGGTGCAGATGAAGTTGCGGCTCCTGCCGAGGGAGGGACGGTTGCGCGCCCTTCTTCACGAATGGGGTGCCGTGCTCGAAGAGCGGGTCGAGAGCTCTGGATCCTGGCTGGTATTGATCCAGGTGGACGAAAGGCAGAGAGGGTTGCTGCAGACGCAGGATGGCTTCGAGAATGTGGAGGTGGTTCGATGAGTTCTCGAACTGTCTGGAGTGGCAAGTGGGATCTGCAAAAAGCCGTATCGATTCAATTCAAATGAGCGGAGTTTGTAATGGCCTGGAATGAACCGGGAGGTTCCAAGGGGAAGGACCCTTGGGGTGGGGGTGGCGAACAGGGTCCACCCGATCTCGACGAGATATTCAAGAAGCTGCAGGATAAATTCGGCGGACTGTTCGGTGGCGGCCGTGGCGAGGGCGAAGGTGGAGGCGTCCCGCAGATGGGCTCCAAGGGCATCGGCTTGGTCATCGGCGTGTTGCTGCTGGTCTGGGGTCTTTCCGGCATCTACATCGTAGATGAAGGGTGGCGGGGCGTGGTGACCCAGTTTGGTGCCTATCACCATACCACCGGTCCGGGCCCCCATTGGCATGCCCGGTTCATCCAGCACGTGGAGAAGGTCAATGTGGATCAGATCCGCAGCGTCGAGCTGGGCTTCGACAACACCGGTGAATCGGTGATGCTGACCCAGGACGAGAACATCATCGAGGTGAAATTCTCCCTTCAGTACAAGGTCAAGGATGCGCGCGATTATCTGTTCAATGTCCGTGATCCCGATATGGTACTGCGGCAGGCGGCCGAAAGCGCCATCCGTGAAGTGGTGGGCAAGAGCACGCTGGACAAGGTCATTACCACGGGTCGTACCGAGGTGGCGGCCGATACCATGAAGCTGTTGCAACAGATTCTGGATCGTTACCGGGTGGGGCTCGAGCTGACCAGTGTCAACATGCAGAAGGCACAGGCACCCCAACAGGTACAGGATGCCTTTGCCGATGCGGTCAAGGCGCGGGAGGACGAGCAGCGTCTCAAGAACGAAGCCGAGGCTTACGCCAACGACATCCTGCCCAAGGCCCGTGGTGCCGCCGCACGCATGGTGGAAGAGGCCAACGCCTACAAGTCGAAGGTGATTGCGGAAGCGAAAGGTGAGGCCAGCCGCTTCGAGAGTATCCTGACGGAGTACAAGAAGGCCCCCGAAGTGACCCGCGAGCGGCTCTATATCGACGCCATCGAGTCGGTGTTGCAGCGGACCACCACGGTAGTGGTGGACGTGGAGGGCGGCAACAATCTGCTCTATCTGCCGTTGGATCAGATCATGAAGCGCCACCAGCCGCTGGGCAGTTTTGGTGGCAGCGGAATGAATCTGCCATCCCCCCCGCTGTTGCCTTCCACTCCCTCCACCGGCAAGGGGAATGGCAAGCGCGTACGTGATAACCTGCGCAGCAGGGAGGTGCGATGATGAGCTCCTTGAAGACACCTTCGTTGATCCTTTTGGTAGCAGCGGGCATCCTGCTCTCCATGTCGATATTCACCGTCAACGAGCGGGAGTACGCTATCCTGTTCCGGCTGGGTGAGATCGTTCGTTCCGACTACGAGCCGGGATTGCATTTCAAGACGCCACTGATCAACAACGTGCGCAAGTTCGACCGGCGGGTAATGGTGCTGGACGCACGGCCGGAGTTTTTCCTCACCAGCGAGAAGAAGAACGTCAATGTGGATTACTTCGTCGAGTGGCGGATCAAGGATGTGCGCCGCTACTACACCTCCGTCGGGGGACAGGAGAGCCAGGCGCTGCAGCGTCTCTCTCGAATAGTCAACGACGGCATGCTGGCCGAGTTCGCCAAGCGGACCATCCAGGAGGTGGTCTCGGGTGAGCGGGCGAAGATCATGGATATCGTGCAGAAGATGGCCAATCGTCAGGCGGCGATCTTCGGTGTGGAGGTGGTGGATGTCCGTATCAAGCGTATCGATCTGCCGCCAGAGGTGAGCAATTCGGTCTACCAGCGGATGCGCGCCGAACGAATGCGGGTCGCCAAGGAGCTGCGCTCTCGTGGTGCCGAGGCGGCGGAACGGATCCGGGCGGATGCCGATCGTCAACGCACGGTGATCCTCGCCGAGGCCTATCGTGAAGCCGAACAGGTCCGTGGTGAAGGAGATGCCAAGGCGGCGGAGATCTATGCACGTGCCTATCAGAAGGATCCGGAATTCTACTCCCTTTACCGGAGTCTGGATGCCTACAAGAAGACCTTTCGCGACAAGGACGATCTGTTGATTCTCGAACCGGATTCGGATTTCTTCAAATATTTCGACAATGCGCAGCCTGCCAACCAGTAGCAGGGAGGGGGTGACGACGGGATGTGGCAGGATCTGTTGACGGCAGCGGCGCTGGTGCTGGTCATCGAGGGGATACTGCCCTTCGTCAATCCGCAGGGCTACCGGCGTGCCATCCTGGCGATGGCCGAGCTGGATGACCGCATGTTGCGCATCGGCGGGCTGCTCAGCATGCTGCTGGGCACCGCGCTGGTTTTTCTGATCAGGAACTGAGCCCCGTTCGATGACCCCCACTGACGAGAGCTGGTTGCTGCCCGAAGGTATCGAAGAGCTGCTCCCCCCGCGGGCCGCACGGCTGGAGCGGTTGCGCCGCCACCTGCTGGATCTGTATCGCAGCTGGGGTTACGAGTTGGTGATCCCACCATTCATCGAATACCTGGAAACGCTGCTCACCGGCACTGGCAACGATCTCGATCTACAAACCTTCAAACTGACCGATCAGCTCTCCGGGCGGATGATGGGTGTGCGTGCGGACATGACACCCCAAGTGGCCCGCATCGAGGCCCGCCATCTGCGGAAGGAGACTCCCAGTCGGCTCTGTTACATGGGCACCGTGTTGCGCACCCGGCCGGCCGGCATCGGCGGTTCGCGAAGCCCGTTGCAGGTGGGCGTGGAGCTGTATGGCCATGCCGGTGTGGCCAGCGACGTGGAGGTACTGCGCCTGATGGTGGAGACTCTCGCCGCCAGTGGTATCGAACGACTGCATCTCGATCTCGGTCACGTCGGGATCTTCCGTGCCCTTGCGCGGGAGGCGGGGCTGGATACGGCCCAGGAGTCGTTCCTGTTCGATGCCCTGCAGCGCAAGGCGCGACCCGAGATCGAGGATTTCGTCGAAGAGCTGAAACTTTCCGCCCCGCTGTCCCGAATGCTATCCTCGCTGGCCACACTCAATGGCGGTGAAGAGATCCTCGATGAGGCAACGGAGATCCTGAGGGACGGATCTGGTGAACTCCATGAGGCGTTGTCGAACCTGAAAACCATTGCCAGTCAGCTTCGGCGCCATCTGCCGGATCTCGTTCTCCACTTCGATCTGGCTGAGCTGCGCGGCTATCGCTATCACACCGGGGCGGTGTTTGCGGCCTATGTTCCCGGACACAGCCAGGCGGTGGCGCAGGGCGGGCGATATGACGATATCGGCCGGGTATTTGGTCGCGCGCGGCCGGCAACCGGATTCAGTACCGATCTCAAGACGCTGGTGATGCTGGGTTCACCCGATGGCGAAGTGGAAAAAGGGACGATCCTGGCACCAGCCGACGAATCGCCCGCGCTGCGCCAACTGGTCCGGCAGTTGCGCGAGGCCGGGGAGCGGGTCATCGAGTATCTGCCGGGACAGCCTGGTGATATGCGGGAACTGGGGTGTGACCGCCGGCTGGAGTGGCGGGATGGAGAGTGGCGGGTGGTTTCCGTCTAATCGGCGGGTGGAACGGGAGCGGTTGTCAACGACGACGGGGATATTGCAAAAAAGATTCATGGGAAAAAACATCGTAGTGATAGGCACCCAATGGGGTGACGAGGGGAAGGGCAAGATCGTCGATCTGCTCACCGATCAGGCCGCTGCCGTGGTCCGGTTCCAGGGGGGGCACAATGCGGGCCACACCCTCGTCATCGAGGGTGAGAAGACGGTACTTCACCTGATCCCTTCGGGGATCTTGCGGAAAGAGGTCCAGTGTCTCATCGGCAACGGGGTGGTGCTTTCGCCGGAGGCGCTGCTCGAAGAGCTGGAGATGCTGGAGCGGCGCGGTGTCCCGGCGCGGGAGCGGCTGCGTATCAGCCCGGCCTGTCCGCTGATCCTGCCCTGTCACGTGGCGCTGGACATGGCGCGGGAGCGTGCGCGGGGCAGCGCTGCCATCGGCACCACGGGTCGTGGCATCGGCCCGGCATACGAAGACAAGGTGGCCCGCCGTGGGCTTCGGCTGGGGGATCTGTTCCACCGCAAACGCTTTGCCGCCAAGCTGGGGGAGCTGCTGGACTATCACAACTTCGTGCTGCGACACTATTTCCAGGCGGATACGGTGGACTTCCAGCAGATCCTGGAGGAGTCCCTGGAGAGGGCCGAGGTGTTGCGGCCGTTGGTTGCGGACATTCCCGAGCTGCTGGATCGGTTGCACAAACAGGGAGAAAGTGTTCTGTTCGAGGGCGCCCAGGGCACTTTGCTGGATATCGATCACGGGACCTATCCGTTCGTCACCTCTTCCACCACTACCGCCAGCGGTGCGGGCAGTGGCAGCGGTGTGGGCCCTTGCAGCCTGGATTATGTACTGGGTATCACCAAGGCCTATACCACGCGGGTCGGGTCGGGGCCGTTCCCGACCGAGCTGTTCGACGAAATGGGCGAGCATCTGGCACGCCGGGGACATGAGTTCGGCTCTACCACCGGACGGGCCCGGCGGACCGGCTGGTTCGATGCGGTGGCGCTGCGCCGTGCGCGGCAGCTCAACAGTCTCAGTGGGCTATGTATCACCAAGCTGGATGTGCTGGATGGGCTGGATGTGATCCGTCTCTGCACCGGATATCGCCTCGATGGCCAGCTATACACCACGCCGCCTGCTGGAGCAGAGGAGTACCTGCAGTGCGAGCCGGTCTATGAAGAGATCCCGGGCTGGAAGGAGTCCACAGTGGGTCTGAAAGAGTACTCCGAATTGCCGGTCAACGCACGCGCCTATCTGGAACGGATCCAGGAGCTGGTGGAGGTTCCCATCGATATCGTTTCCACCGGCCCTGATCGAAGTGAAACCATCATCTTGCGCAATCCTTTTTGCTGAGTACGGATTGTTGCCTGGCCAGTCAAAAATTCCCCCAAGGCGGAATGTCCGGTGTCTTTTGCAGCGCGTGGCAGCGGCTGCAATTCTTGAATGACTGGGCTGCAAACGCCACTGTACCGTGACATTTTCCGCAATATTTTCCGTCGATGATCTCGCCCATGCTGAACTGTGTCTTTCCCCTCTTTTTGGCAAAAGGTTCGGGATGACAGCTGTCACAGCTCAACCAATAAGTATGGACGCCATGAGGGAAGATTACATCGGGAATGACATCGATCCTGGTCTTCAGGATCAGAAGATTTTCGTTGTACTTTTCGTACGTTGTACTTTCTTTCTCCAGAAGTGCTCCCCGAGGCTGGATAATTCCCCTGGCGACCGCCGCACCCCAATCCACGAAACCGTTTTTATCCTTGGGTAATGCCTCGAAAGCGGGGACACGGCCTGCGTAGTTTCCCAGCTGTTTTTCGAGCGCAGAAATATCTGCGTCACCGAGAAATTCTTTTAGTTGCTGGTCACGCTCCGGCGTGCAGTTTTTGTACATCAACTTCTTGCATAGTTCGGAGAGTGTTTGCTGGTTGCCCACCGCCATCGGGTTGGCGGCGCCGAAGAGGCATATGCCGGCAAGGAGGATCAGCATCGTCGTTCGGGAGAGATTTTTCGTGCGCATGATATTCCATCGCCTTTGACAGTTACCGATACTGCCGGTGTCAGCCCGTGGATCCCGGTTTGCGTCGACCGGCCGCCATTGCTCCAGTACAACGGCCGGCTCATTGAAACTCAATCGGTTTTGAGTATCAAGTAATATCTTTCAGGACTGCTCCCCCTCGTCTGGTTGACGATGCTGCGGTGTGCAAAGATAACGGTCACGGAGATGGGAACCCCACCGACTCTGGTTCCGGTGCCGTCAGGTGAGTGATACATCCGGGTGGTGTATTGCGTATGGCGCTGCGGAGCGTTCGTATCGCTTCCAGGCGGTGAAATCTCCTGCGCCAGGCCAAGGCGACGCGCCGGCCGGGGACGGGTTCCTCGAATCGTTTCACCAGGGTCAACTGCTGGGTGTAGCGGCCCATGCCGGTGGCGGTGCAAGGCAGGATTGTGATACCAAGTCCCGATGCCACCATGTGCCGGATGGTCTCCAGCGAGCTGCCGATCTGGGCGCCGAGGGGATCTTCGCTGGAACGGATACAGCCGGGACATATCTCCAGGATCTGATCGCGGAAACAGTGCCCCGGGCCGAGCATCAAGGGGTGCTCTGCGGCAAGCTCACCGGGCTCGATCCGTTCCCGCTCTCGCCAGGGGTGATCGGCGGGGATGAGGATGACGAAGGGCTCGTCGTATACCGGCCAGGTCACGATCCCCGGCTCATCGAGGGGGAGGGAGATGAGCGCTACGTCGATGCTGCCCCGCTTGAGCTTCTCCACCAGGCCGGCGGTGTAGTCCTCATCCACCTGCAACGGCATCCGGGGAGCGGTTTTGTGCAGCTCGGGTACCAGATGGGGCAACAGATAGGGACCGATGGTGAAGATGGCCCCCAGCCGGAGCGGCCCGCTCAACGGATCGCTGCCGTGGCGGGCGATCTGTTTGACCCTTTCCGCCTCCTCCAGCACTCGTTGGGCCTGCTCGATGATGCGTTCCCCCGCCGGGGTGGGGGTGACCGGCCCTTTCCCCCGCTCGAACAGGACCACCCCCAGCTCTTCCTCCAGTTTCTTCACCCCCATGCTGAGCGTCGGCTGACTGACGAAACAGGAGTCGGCGGCACGTCCGAAGTGCTGCTCCCGGGCCACGGCGATGATGTAGCGGAGCTCGGTCAAGGTCATAGCTTTATCCTATCACACAAATAAAAACAATTGATTTCAGAAATATTAGAGTATGACGTAATATCTGTTGCGAGGTTTGAAACAAAGCAACCAACAAGAGGAGTCAATCCATGTTCGAAAATCGTGAAGGCAAACGCGTTCCCCAAGTCACCTTTCGTGTGCGGCAAGATGGCGAGTGGCATGATGTGACCACCGACGACCTGTTCAAGGGCAAGACGGTGGTGGTCTTCTCCCTGCCCGGCGCATTCACCCCAACCTGTTCCGGCAGCCATGTTCCCCGTTTCAACGAGCTGGCGGGGGTGCTCAAGGCCAACGGTGTGGATGACATCATCTGTATATCGGTCAACGACACCTTCGTCATGAACGAATGGAAGAAGACCCAGCAGGCCGAAAACATCACCTTTATTCCCGACGGCAACGGCGAGTTCACCGAGGGCATGGGGATGCTGGTGGAAAAGAACGATCTGGGTTTCGGCAAGCGCTCCTGGCGTTACTCCATGCTGGTCAAGGATGGTGTCATCGAGAAGATGTTCATCGAGCCCAACGTGCCGGGAGATCCCTTCGAGGTGTCCGATGCCGATACCATGCTGGAGTATATCAATCCCGATGCCAGGAAGCCGGACGATGTGGTGATCTTCACCCGGGCCGGGTGTCCGTTCTGCGCCAAGGCGAAAGGGATCCTGCGTGAAGCGGGCGTGGAGTTCGAGGAGATCCAGCTGGGTGATGGTATCAGCACCCGGGCCGTGCGTGCGGCCACCGGCGCGGATACGGTGCCGCAGGTGTTCGTCAACGGGGAGTATCTGGGGGATTCCGCCGCCGTGGCCGAGCGTTACGGTAGAAAGGTGGCTTGACGGGAAGTCGAGCCCGGCTGTTTCACCCGCGATGGCCCGGGCCATCGACTCCATCGCAAATCGCGCTGGATGGCAATCCCGGTACCATCATCGTGTTCGTGGATGAAACATTCGGGCAAAAGCCCCGATGTTGATAAAATCGGACGGGAGCAGGCGCCTTGGGTGCCTGCTCCCTGTTTTTGGGAGATAACAGAAGGAGTTTCCAGCCCATGTACAGCTTTTCCACCAAGTTCGCCGGCAGCTTCGACGAGGCGCTGAAGAGGGTCACCGAGGCGCTCAAGGCCGAGGGTTTCGGCATCATCACCGAAATCGATATCCGCGAAACCATGAAGAAGAAACTGGGGATCGAGAAGCGGCCCTACAAGATCCTCGGGGCCTGCAATCCCGGCCTCGCCAACCAGGCGCTGGAGGCGGATCCCGATATCGGCCTGTTGTTGCCGTGTAACGTCGTGGTGCGGGAAGAGGCCGACGGCTCGGTGACGGTGGCCTTCATGGACCCGGTGGCAGTGCTCAATCTGACCCGGGCCGAAGGGGTCGAGGCATTGGCGGAAGAGGTTCGCTCCAGGCTGGAGCGCGTTCGGGATGCCCTATGACCGATGCAGCGGTGATGGAAAAGAAGCGACGCACGGAGTTCAACAAGCTGCGCAAGCGTCTGCGTCGCCAGGTGGGGCAGGCGATCGAAGACTTCAACATGATCGAGGAGGGGGACCGTATCATGGTCTGCCTCTCCGGGGGCAAGGATTCCTATACCATGCTGGACATCCTGCTCAGTCTCCAGCGCAGCGCACCGGTGCGCTTTGAACTGGTTGCGGTCAATCTGGACCAGAAACAGCCAGGTTTTCCGGCCCATGTGTTGCCCGAATATCTGGCGGAGCTCGGCGTTCCCTTCCATGTGATCGAGCAGGACACCTACAGTGTGGTGAAACGCATCGTGCCGGAAGGGAAGACCATGTGCAGTCTCTGCTCACGGTTACGGCGCGGTTCTCTCTATACCTTCGCCGAACGGAACGGCATGACCAAGATAGCCCTTGGTCATCACCGGGACGACATGATCGAGACCCTGTTCCTCAACATGTTCCACGGCAGCCGCATGAAGGGCATGCCGCCCAAGCTGCGCACCGACGACGGACGGCATATCGTCATCCGCCCGTTGGCGTACTGCAGCGAGCGCGACATCGAGGCCTATGCTGCGGCACGGCAGTTTCCCATCATCCCCTGTTCGCTCTGCGGATCGCAGGAGAACTCCCAGCGCCAGGCCATCAAGCAGATGTTGCGTGGCTGGGAGAAGGAAGCGCCGGGGCGGCTGGAGAAGATCTTCCGGGCCATGCAGAATGTGGTTCCATCCCATCTGGCAGACCGGGATCTGTACGATTTCAAGGGGCTGCGGGTGCGGGAGGGGGCGGAGGATTCCCAATCGGTCGATTGGTTTCCTGCAACGGGGGAGGAGCGGACGGATCCCTTGCACGAAACGTGACGGAGCTCTCTTTTCCGGAATGGCGGATGACATAGGATTCGGGAGTGAGGGGGCTTGAAGAAGCCGCATCGAGTCCCAACTAGAAAGAAATGAAACCCCACACGGAGGCCCGGTATGACCCACACTCTCGAAAACGCCCGAGCCGTTGCCCATGCGAACCGGAGCGTATTGCTGAACAAGGCCAACGTGGTAGCGACCGGCGTTGGTTACAAAGTGAGGAGGGGAGAGAAGAGTGACGCCCTCTGCGTCGTCTGCTCGGTAGAGAGAAAGCTGTCCCCCTCGGAGCTCCGGGATGAAGAGCGGATCCCCCCGGAGGTGGATGGTCTTCCCACCGATGTGGTGGAGACCGGCCCCATTCGGGCGCTGCAATCCACTACCGGTCGTTTTCGCCCCGCCCCCGGTGGTGTGAGTGTCGGTCATCGGGACATCACCGCCGGCACCCTCGGCTGTGTCGTTTTCCGGGACGGGCAGCCCTACATCCTTTCCAACAACCATGTTCTCGCCAACAGCAACGCCGCCAATATCGGCGACCCCATCCTGCAGCCGGGTCCTTATGACGGCGGACGGCTGCCGGACGACCGTATCGCTGTACTGTCCGATTTCGTGCCCATCGAGTTCGAGGGGGCGCCCAGCGGCTGCGGCGTCGCGGGGAACGTGGTCGATGTGCTCAACAAGCTGGCGGAATGGGCCGGCAGTGATACCCGCCTGCAGGCGGTAAGTGTGCAGGCAAGAGAGAACAGGGTGGATGCCGCGATCGCCCGCCCGCTCGAGGATGGGGATGTGAGCAAGGAGATCCTGCACATCGGTCCCGTCAAGGGGATGGGGCAGGGCGAATTGGGAATGGCGGTCAAGAAGTGTGGACGAACCACGGGGTTCACGCAAGGCGAGATCCAGCAGATCGATGTCAGTGTGAAGGTCCAGTACGGAGGTGGGCGGGTCGCCTTGTTCGTCGATCAGCTGATGGCGGGGGCGATGAGCCAGGGAGGAGACAGCGGGTCGGCGGTGCTCGATGATTCCGACCGACTGGTGGGACTGCTTTTTGCCGGTAGCGACAGCAGCACCGTCATCAACCGGATCGAGAACGTATTTTCCGCCTTGAATCTCTCTTTATGAAAAGGATCCTTCGTCTCATATTGATGGCCGTCACCCTGGCGGCGGCTTTCGCAACGGGAGCGTGTGAAATGGGAAGCTCCATTCAGCAGGTGAAGGCGCAGCACGAAGCAGAGCTGATGGCCATACCCGGGGTAGTGTCGGTGGGAATCGGCAAAAACGGGAAGGGCGAGCCGGTCATCGTCGTGGGTGTGGAGCAGGAGGGGGAAGAGACCCTTTCGGCCATTCCCCGTTCGTTGAGCGGCTACCCGGTGGAGGTTCGGCCCATCGGCAAGATCGTTACCCATTGAATAGACAGGGGCGGCGTGCGGCCGTCGAACCGGCCATGGGAGCAGGGTTCGAAACGGTCGACCGTTTTTGTATATACTGATATACAATTTTCTGTAATCCATTATCCCCTTTTCCGAGAGTCCATGTCCTTCCTGTGAGAAGAACTCGTTCCAGCAGCATATCAGCCGTTCATAATCCAGCGGAATCCATCCCGTTCATCTGTCGAGGAGAGTGTAAAGTGAGCAAAGCCCGGAGAACTGTCCATGCCGTTGTCCTGTCGTCGGTTTTCTTCTTCGCCGTCCTGTTTTCGAGCGGTATGCCCGCGGCCGGTTTCAGCTTTGCGGAGAAGCTGTTGCCCAGGGGTAGCAGCGAAGCGGCCTCTTTTGGCCAGGCCGTGGCCATCAGGGGTGATCTGGCGGTGGTCGGAGCACCCGGAGAGAATAGATCGCAGGGTGCCGCCTATCTCTTCCAGCGCTCGACCGCCGGGTGGCAGCTCAAGGCGAGATTGACGGTCTCCGATGCAGCAAATGAGGATTTCTTCGGGGCAGCGGTGGCCATCGGCGACGGCATCGTAGTAGTGGGTGCACCCTATGATGACAACGACAGGGGGAAAGATGCGGGTACGGTCTATCTCTTCGTCGAGCCGGACGATGGGTGGCGGGACATGAACGATCCCGTCCCCTTGGTGGCGGGGGATGGTGCCGCGGGACACGGTTTCGGGGCGGCGATTGCGCTCGACGGCGATGCACTGGTGGTGGGCGCGCCCGGGAGGGCTGGCGGCGACTTCAATGGTGCCGTCTATCTTTTCGAGGGGGCGGCTGATACCTGGAGCCAGAGAGCCAGGCTCACTGCCTCGGATGGGCAGAACGGCGATTTGTTTGGCTATGCGCTGGACAAGGAGGGCGATACGGTTGCTGTAGGAGCCTACGGGCGGGAGGGAGAACGCGGAGCGCTCTACCTGTTCCACAAACCCGCAACCGGTTGGGCCGACGCAACCGAGAACAGATGGCTGGTTGCTTCCGATCGCGAGAGTGGAGACCGATTCGGTGTCGCGGTGGCACTGGCCGGAGATTGGGTCGCCGTCGGTGCGGATCTGGAGGGGAGTAACGGCGGGGGGGCCGGGGCGGTCTATCTCTATTCGGGCCCGGACTGGAGCGAGTTCAAGATGATTCCATCCGATGGCCATGCCGATCAGGGATTCGGTTTTGCGCTGGATGCCTCCGGAG
>WFNS01000297.1 GCA_015488495.1 Gammaproteobacteria bacterium
GGGGCTGGTGAATGGCGAGCGGCCGCCGGCCGCCACCACCGGCAAGCCGGTGCTCCGGGAGCAGGTGATCCGCTTCGTGGAGCGTCCCATGCCCGGCGATCTGCCGCTGCGCACCACGCGAGCGCTGCTGGGGATCGAGGATGGCGAAATCGTGCCCATCCTGCGCCATCCCGCTCGGAGCGGGGAGGATGCGGAGGCGGTGTTCTATTTCCCCGGTTGCGGTTCGGAACGGCTGTTCAGCCAGGTGGGGCTGGCCACCCTGGCGATGCTCTACGAGGAGGGGGTGCAGACGGTGCTGCCACCGGGCTATCTCTGTTGCGGTTACCCGCAGACCGCCGCCGGGGACGGCAGGCGCGGCAGTCGCATCTCGGTCGACAACCAGGTGCTGTTCCACCGGATGGCCAACACCCTGAACTATCTGGACATCAAGACGGTGATCGTCTCCTGCGGCACCTGTATCGATCAGCTTCAGCAGTACCGGTTCGACAAGATCTTCCCCGGCTCCCGGCTGCTGGACATCCACGAGTATCTGGCGGAACGTGGCGTCACCCTGCCGGAGGGGAAGGGGACCACCTATCTCTACCACGACCCCTGTCACACCCCGATGAAGACCGAACGGCCCGTCGAGGTGGTCTCCCGCCTGCTGGCGCGTGAGGTGACCCTCTCCGACCGCTGTTGCGGTGAGGCGGGGACGCTGGCCATCTCCCGGCCCGACATCGCCAGCCAGCTGCGGTACCGCAAGCAGGAGGAGCTGCATCGTGACATCAGGCGGCTGACCGGCCGGGAACGGGCCAGCGGCGGGAACGTGAAGATGCTCACCTCCTGTCCCGCCTGCCAGGCCGGACTGATGCGCTACACCGGACAGACCGGTCTGGAGGTGGACTACGTAGTGGTGGAGCTGGCCCGGCACCGTCTGGGCGAGGGGTGGCAACGGGAATTCGTGGAGGGAGTCAGGAACGGCGGGATCGAGCGGGTGGTACTATAGGAGTAGGATGAGGCTATCCGGGATCGAGTGGGCAAGCCGCATTCGTATTGTCGGGCGGAGAGAGAGGAGGAGAGCATCATGTTTCTGAAACACAAACCGAGCGGTGATCTGGTGGAAGTGGTGGCAGTGGACGAGTTGGTGGACCCTTTCCGTGACACCGTCACGGGGCGTTTTCACGCGGGTGAGGAACTTCAGGACGCGGAAGCGTTCAACAAGAGCGAGCTGATCTTCCCTTCCGGGGAGGAACTGCCGCGATGCTGGACCGATTCACACTACCGGGACACCTGAACCGAAGGCACGAACCAGGGATTGACGATGAAACTGAAGAGACTGCTGGTGGGAGCCGCATTGGCGGTACTGGGAAGCGGCGCATCCGCCGGTGCGCTCGATGCCAATCTGAACAACGACAGCGCACGCCTGGCGCTGAGCTGGATGACCAGCCCCTCCCCCAACGCGCTGGAGGGGGAGGCGGCCATCTACTACAACACCGACGACTACTACGTGGGCACCCTGGGCGTGCGGGTGGTGGGCGAGACGGGCCGACGGGGCAACCCGCTGGAGGCGGGTGTCGGCGGCAAGCTCATCGCCTTCACCTCCGGCAAGGACAACCTCGATGCCGTCGGACTCGGGCTGGGGTTCGGTTTGCGCTACTACCCGGTGAGCATCAACCGTCTTGCCTTCGGAGGCCAGCTCCACTATGCGCCGGAGATCGTCGCCTTCGGTGATGTCAAGAACATCTTTGAGGGGATTCTGAAGGTGGAGTACCAGGTGCTTCCCCAGGCCTTCGCCTATGTGGGCTACCGTTTGCTCAAGGTGGAGCGGGAGGACACCGGCAAGAGCCAGGATCTGGATGAGGGCGCCAATATAGGAATGCGAATTCTCTTTCAGTAAAAGGGCTCTTTCCCGAATTGTGCGGGTAAAACGGCCAATCATCCTTGACAGGCGGAATGCACGCTGGAAGATGGTCGCCATAAGGGGATTGGGGACACTTTGGGATAGCCAGCTCACCTGCAATTGGCGCAGGCATGTGGATATCCGGCAGTCTCCGGCCAGATTGCCCCAATCCCCTTCTGGTTACCGAGTATGTGGCGTGCATTCTGCCTGTCAAGGATGATTTGCCGTTTTACCCACACGATTTGCTGGAGGCCCCAACGAAGGGCGGGTGGCGCTTGTCCATCGACAGTCGTTCAAAGTAGAATATTGCGCAGCGGGAGGTTCCATGACGGAGCGCTCCCGCTTCGTACATCTAAACGGAGGTAACGTGAGCGAACCCGCCCTGCTGGTTCTGGAAGACGGGACCCGGTTTCCCGGAAGATCGATTGGATATCATGGTCGGACGGTCGGGGAGGTGGTA
>WFNS01000298.1 GCA_015488495.1 Gammaproteobacteria bacterium
CCCGGCCTCGCTTTCCGGAGGCAGCGCGCCTCGCCCACGGGGCCCGGGCCTTTTATTCCCGCCACACTGCACCCATATAAGGGGGTATCAGACATCCAAACCCGTACGAAAGGAGCAACGGCATGAACACGAAGACTCTCGAAAAATCCGCTTGGGAAGAGTATTTCAACCGATTCAGCAAGGCACTCGGAGCGTGCCTGGCCGAGGTGGAGGTGGCGGGACTGGACATCGGCGATCAGATCGAGGCGGAGTGGATCGTCCTCTCGGGAATCAGTTACGACCCGAAGGACGACATCGTCACCGTGGATCTGGTGAGCAAGGACGACGAGAACTTCGAACATATCATCCACCGACCGGTGGAGCTGGTGATTCAGGAGGATGTGGATGGGGTGAAGAGCCTGACCATCGTGGACGCCGACGATCATCGACAGATCATCCATCTGAGAAAACCGCTGGCACTGCCCCCCGCCTGACCCCCTGTTTTTCCCGGGGGGGAGGGGATGGCACCGGTTGCGGTGCCATCATGTTTTCTCTTTCGCCGGCGGCGGGGCTACTCGCGAATCAGCTCGATGACCCCGCGGGCATTGATTCGTACCTCCTGCTCCCCCGCCTCGATGACGGGGGCGGTCGCCATTTTCGCCTCCATTGCGCCGAACGTCCGCATCATCGGCACCGGTGGCCGTCCCGGAAGTGAGGAGATATTCAGTGACACCAGACGGTAGTCGGCCGCCCCGAACTGCTCCGCGACCAGGCCGGCCTTCTGTTTGAAGCGGGCGATCGCCTTGGTGATCAGCCCGTGCTCCAGCTCCTGCAGCCTTTCGCTGGAGAGCCGGAAGCCGATCTGCTGGATGGCCAGCTTTTCCTGCAACTCCCCCAACAGCGAACTCACCTCCCGGAAATCCCGGCCTTCCAGACGGATGGATTGCCAAACCTCCCAGATCCCGGTCGCCTTGCCATCTCGATAGACTGGGGTCGTGCGATAGCCGGCCGTCTGCACCTTGATCGCCGGATGCCGTTTCACCTTGTCCACTCCCCAGGCGATGGCCTCGTTGACCCGCTCCGCCACACGCTCGGGAACCTTTCCCCGGCTCTGGTAGTAGAGCGTCGCGACCGTGGTGTCGTTGTCCACCTTCTCGCTGGCAACGGCATCCAGGGTGATGCGATCGTAGGTATTCTCTCCTTCCACCGCCAAAACCGGTGGCACCCAACCGAAAACCAGCAACAGAAATCCTATCCGCTTGATCATCTCTCCGCCTCTCTCCTTTCATCCAATCATGAGCCGGATTGACCCCGGCGGCCGCGCCGTCAAAAAAATGTCATACTGCCCAAGGCTTGCCAACCGACAGCGATTCCGCCAGAATGAAATTCAATAATCAATAATACATCAATTCACGAACCCGCCCGCGGAGAGCCGTAACCTCAACAGAACGACAACGGTACGAAAAAGATGCCCATTCCGGCCCGCTGGCTGCCCGCGCGATTGTCACGCTTTCGGCAAAGGGGAAAACCGTCTCCCGCGAGGCGCGTCTCGATGCGCGCCCGGTTTCTCTCTCTGAGAGCAATCTTTGTGGTTACAGGGTTGATACTGATATTCCTCCCTTTCCCGGCGCCAGCCCGGAACAGTACACCGCATACGCTGGTCATTGCCATCCCCGACGACATGCCACTGGTCAGTGCCCGCGACGTCGGTGGTGAACCCACCGGTATGGTGGTGGATTTCTGGCGGCTCTGGGCGAACAAGACCGGTCACCACATTACCTTTCGTCTCGGTACCATGGCACAATCGATCGATGCTGTCGAGCAGGGGCGGGCGGACATCCAGGGAATCCTGTTCTATTCGGAAGAGCGTGCCCGGAAACTGGACTTCAGCTCACCCTTCATTTCCGTACCCGTCAAACTCTTCTATCGCCTGAACGGCAGCGTGGAACCCCACCTCGACAGCTTTCGGAGCGCCCGCATCGGCACCTATCCGCCTCTGACAGAACGTGTCCGGCAGAAGCTCCCCCATGCCAGCATCAGCACCTTTGGCACCACGGAGAAGATGGCCATCGCCCTGGCGAGAAACCAGGTGGATGCCTTCATCGCCGATGCTCCTTCCGGCGAGCTGGCCCTTTTGAAGGCCGGTATCCGGGGAAAGGTAAAGATACTCTCCTCTCCATTGTTCGAGGTGGGCGTGCGCGCGGCCGTTCGCAAGGGACGGAAATCCCTGCTCGCAGAGATCGAACGTGGCCTCGGAACGGTTTCGGTGTCCGAGCGCCGCCAGCTGGTCAATCGCTGGCTGCCGGAATACACCACGCCGTTGAACACCCTTCCGCCAGCGAAAGAGGATTCACGCCACGGCCTCTCCCTTTCGGCCGAAGAAAGGGAGTGGCTGGCGAAACACCCCCGGATAAGAGTGGGAGTGGACTCGGCCTGGGCCCCTATCGAGTTCGTCGAGGGGAAAAAAGAGGAGTTCCGTGGCATCAGTTCCGACTATGTGCGGATATTTGCCGAAAAACTGGGAATCGATATGGAACCGCAATTCGGCATCTCTCCGGACCGCATCATCGAGGCGCTGGAAAAAGGCCGGATCGACGCAGTACCCGCCGCAGTGAAAACTCCGGAGCTGGAGAAGCACCTCGCCTTCACCATCCCCTATCTGAGCTTCCCCGCCGTGGTATTGACCCGCAAGGAGCATGCACTGATCACCGGCCTGGAAGATCTGGCGGGAAAACGCATCCTGGTGAAAAGGGATGATCCCGTGGTGGAATTTCTTACCCTCACCTATCCAGACCTTACCCTGGTTCGCAAGGAGACCACCAGCCAGGCACTGAAAGCGCTCTCCAACGGGGCCGCGGATGCCTATATCGGCAACCTGGCGGTGGCCGCCTACGAGATGGACAAGCGGGGGCTCACCCATCTCAAGGTCGCCTCCCCCACCCTGTTCACCTACAACCTCTCGTTCGCCGTACGCAAGGAGTGGGCAAAACTGGCCGACATCCTCGACAAGGCCATCGAATCACTTACCCCGGAGCAAAAACAGGCCATCAAGAACAAATGGTTCTCCGTCCGCTTCGAGTACCTGGACCGGAGCAGGCTCTGGAAGGCGCTGGCGATAACGGGCGGCACGGCCGGTTTTCTGCTGCTGATCGCCTTCCTGTGGAACCGCTCTTTGGAGAAACAGATCCGGGAACGCAAACGACTGGAGATGCAGCTGGTCGAGGCCAAGGAGATGGCCGAGGCGGCCAGCGAGGCCAAAAGCCATTTCCTGGCCAACATGAGCCACGAGATTCGCACCCCGATGAACGCCATCATCGGTATGTGCCACCTTGCCCTGCAGTCGGAGCTGACCGCCCAGCAACGGGACTATCTCAACAAGATCAAGATCTCCTCTCACTCTCTCCTTGGCATCATCAACGACATCCTGGACTTCTCGAAGATCGAGGCTGGCAAGCTGGAGATCGAAAAGACCCCTTTCTATCTGGACGACATCCTGCAGAATCTTTCCGATCTGGTCAGCATCAAGGCAGGGGAAAAAGGGATCGAAATCCTCTTCTCGGTGGAGCGGGACGTGCCGCGCATGCTGATCGGCGATCCGCTGCGGGTCGGGCAGGTATTGCTGAACCTCACGCAGAACGCCATCAAGTTCACTGAGCAGGGAGAGGTCATTATCCGCATCCGCCAGCTGGAGAGGACGGACCGGCTTTGCACGCTGGAGTTCTCGGTCACCGATACCGGCATCGGCATCGAGCAGGAAAAGATGCCCACCCTGTTCGACTCCTTCTCCCAGGCGGACAGCAGCACTACGCGCAAATATGGCGGCACGGGGCTGGGGCTGGCCATCAGCAAACTGCTGGTGGAGCTGATGGGCGGGACCATCGGCGCAAGCAGCACACCGGGAAAGGGCAGCACCTTCCGTTTCACCTGTCCCTTCGAATGCTCCCGGGAGAACCGCCGGCGCACCCGTTATCAGGGCGTCAACTTCGACGGCATGCGGGCACTGGTGGTGGACGACAACGCCACCGTACGCCAGGTGTTCAAGGACATGCTGGAGTCGTTCGGCTTCGATGTCCAGACCGCGGGCTCGGGGCAGGCCGCCCTCGACGAGCTGGAGCGGAGCGCCACGCACTCACCCTGTGACCTGATCCTGATCGACTGGAAGATGCCCGGCCTGGATGGCATCGAAACCACGCGCCTGATCCGCCGTAACCCGCGGCTGAAAAAGATGCCGACCATCGTCATGATCACCGCCTACGGGAGAGAGGAGATCATGCACCGTGCGAGGCAAGAGAAGATGGACGCCTTCCTCATCAAGCCGGTGAGCCCCTCGGTGCTCTTCGAGACCATTGCCCACATCCTGGTGGGTCCGTCCGCACCCGCCGGGGAGGGAAGGCCGGACCAGCCCGAAAGGGAACGGAAACAGCTGTATGGCAAGGTTCTCCTGGTGGAAGACAACGAGATCAACCAGCAGGTGGCCGTCACCATGCTGGAGGGCTTCGGCCTGCGAGTGGACATCGCCGGAGACGGCCGGCAGGCGATCGAGGCGGTGCGCCGGAACCGATACGACCTGGTGTTGATGGACATCCAGCTGCCGGAAATGGACGGATTCGAGGCAACCAGTCACATCCGCGCCGACGAACGTTTCCGCAATCTGCCCATCATCGCCATGACCGCCCACGCCATGTCCGGTGATCGCGACAAATCGCTCCAGGCGGGAATGAACGATCACCTGCCCAAACCCATCGAGCCCGACCAGCTCTTCGAGATGCTTTGCAGATGGCTCGAGCCTTCCGCGGAAACCGTCTCCGGAGCGGGGGAACCGGCCAACGGAAACGGTATCGGCTTTCCGGAGCTGCCGGGTGTCGATCTGGAGCGGGCACTGCCCCGCGTGGGCAACAACAAGCGTCTGCTACGCAAGCTGCTGTTCGAGTTTCACACCGACCATCACGACGCCGCGGCCCGGATGAGGGAGGCGCTGGAGCAAAACGAGGTCTCCCGAGTCCGGCGCATGGCCCACACCCTGTCCGGCGTGGCGGGGAACCTGGGCGCAGGGCCACTTCGGGAGGCGGCCCTGGCCGTCGAGCAGGCTCTCTCCCAAGACCAGGTGAATCATGCCGAGGTGGAACCGCTCCTGGATCGACTGCAAGGTCATCTCGGGCCACTGATGGAACGGCTGGAACAGTTCAGACAGCTTCACCCCGTTGCCGGCGAGCAGGCATTCGGTGCGCAGAATGTGGATCTTCCCACTCTGGGGCAAAGACTCCAACAGCTGGCAGAGCTGCTGCACAGCGGAGACTCCGCCGCCGTTGCGCTGACCGGAGAGATCACCACCCAGCTCTTCGCGCTCGGTCTTGAAGAGCCGGCGGAGGAGCTCTCCACCCACGTAAATGATTTCGAGTTCGACGACGCCATCCGGACCGTAACCGAGATATCCCGGACCCTCCGGATATAGAGGTCGACGAAGCCGAAACTCACAGGAACGAAAACGATGAACGGCGAGAACAAGAACACCATCCTGATCGTGGACGACGAGCGGTTCAACCTGAACACGCTGATCGAGGTACTGCAAGAGGAGTACCGCATCCTGATCGCCAAGAGCGGCGAACAGGCCCTGGAGCGGCTGGTGGCTCCCCCCTATCCCCAGCTGATCCTGCTGGACATCCTGATGCCGGGAATCGATGGCTACGAGACCTGCCGGCGAATCAAGGGTAACCCACAGACCAGCAACATCCCCATCATCTTCATTACCACCAAGACCACGGTGGAGGACGAACGACACGGCCTGGAGCTGGGAGCGGCGGACTACATCACCAAGCCGTTCAGCCCGGCCATCATCAAGGCACGGGTCAAGACCCAGATCAACCTGAAGCGGGCACATGATGCCCTGGAGGACCAGAACCGCCTGCTGGAACAGAAGGTGGCGCAACGCACCCTCGAGATCGCCCTGACCCGCGACATCGCCATTCACGGCCTGGCGGCCCTGGCGGCCACACGGGACTACGAGACCGGGAACCATATCCGGCGCACCCAGCACTACATCGATTCCCTTGCCCGGCACCTGCGCGAACATCCGCGCTTCCGGGATGCCCTCTCCGAACGGACCATCGAACTGCTTTTCAAATCGGCACCACTGCACGACATCGGCAAGGTGGGTATCCCCGATCACATCCTGCTCAAACCCGGCAGGCTGGACGAGGCGGAGTTCGAGGTCATGAAGACCCACTCCGTGCTCGGGCGTGACGCTCTGCCGTGCGAGGAAAACGGTTCGGGCACCTTGCCGTTTCTCGCCACGGCACGGGACATCGCCTATACCCATCATGAACGATGGGACGGCACCGGCTATCCGCAGGGTCTCAAGGAGGAGGCCATCCCTCTGGCCGGCCGGCTGATGGCCATCGCCGATGTCTACGACGCACTGATCAGCAAGCGCATCTACAAACCGGCCTATCCCCACCACGTGGCGGTGGAGATGATCGAGGCGGAACGGGGAAAGCAGTTCGATCCCGATATCGCGGATGCCTTCCTCGATCTGCGCGACCAGTTCCGCGAGATCGCGGGGCAGTTCACCGATACACCGGACTCGACGCCCTATGCAGGCAGGCTACCGGCATAGACGGGTGAACCAAAACCGCTCACCGCGAGCGCTTCAGCTCCTCTGCACATTCAGCGGGTCCGGTGGACATGAACTCCCCGGCGGTGGAAAGCTCTGCCGACTCCAGCTTGCCCCGCAGTTTCAGGCTCTCTTCCTTGTCCTTGCGCAACGTGGCGGTCAGAAACTGGAATCCCATGGGAGAGAGCGCCTTGGCGGCCTTCTTCGCCGTGCACTCGCACACCGGGCGGGTCAGCTTGCTGCTGGACGCAAGACAGGCCGTGACGAAACCTTCCAGGTCATAGAGACGAACCCCCGCGTGAAGCGAAACGGATGGAACAGCGATGGCAAAGGCTGCCAACCACATAAAGCATCGTTTTCTCATAACGCCCCCCGGTTCGATTTTGCTATTTTGATATCGACACAGATTTAGCAAATGGCATACCACTTGAAATCCCCTGAATCGTCATTATTACACGTTTACCAACTTATACAATACAACCAGGAGGATAGATCATGGCGACCTTTCAACAACTGCGGCAAGGGGTGGCAAACGCATGGGACACCATCAGCGAAGGATGGCGGCATCTCTACCGGCGGGCTGCCGGCGCCATCACCCGTTTCATCCCTCACAAGGGAGAAACCGGGGAGAACCGGGAGATCGCAGTCCGCAGTTCCGGATGGGGTGTCTTGGCGGCCGAAGTCTTCGACGATGACGATCAGGTGATCGTGCGTCTAGAGGCGCCGGGCCTGGAACGGGAGGATTTCGACATCGAGGTGTTCGAGGACACGCTCATCATCCGTGGCGAAAAGCGGCTCACGCGGGAGCGCAACGAGGGGCGTTATCATGTCCTGGAGTGCGCTTATGGCCGCTTCGAAAGGGCCATCCCCCTCCCTGCCGAGGTGGAAGCTGACAGAGCCAGCGCCCGTTACCGCAACGGCGTGTTGCGCATCGAACTGCCCAAGACCGCCAGCCAGCGCCGGCACCGCATCGAGGTCAACGTCAAATAGGGGCCGCCCGTGTCTCCCCTGGGGATTGCGCGTACAATGGGGCCCATCCCGTGGCATGAACAGGGGCTCATCTCCAAGAGGACCGTTTGATGGAGTTCAAAGACTATTACAAGATCATGGGCGTCGATCGCAACGCGACGCAGGATGAGATCAAGCGAGCCTATCGCAAGCTGGCCCGCAAGTACCATCCGGACGTCAGCAAGGAGCCGGATGCCGAGGCCCGCTTCAAGGAGGTGGGAGAGGCTTACGAAGTGCTCAAGGACCCGGAAAAACGGGCCGCCTACGACCAGCTGGGGGCCAACTGGAAGGCGGGCCAGGAGTTCCATCCACCACCGGGCTGGGATGCCGGATTCGAGTTCAGCGGTGGTGGTTTCACCGGAGGGGACACGTCGGCGTTCAGCGACTTTTTCGAGGCGCTGTTCGGTCGGGGCTTTGGCGGCGCCACTCACCGTCGTTCCACCTTCCGCGCCAAGGGTGAAGACCACCACGCCAAAATCCTGGTGGATCTGGAGGACGCCTTTCATGGGGCCAACCGCACCATCACCCTGCAGATTCCAGAGGTGGATGCCCACGGGCACGTCCGCACCCGCCAGCGAAGCCTGAAGGTGCACATCCCCAAGGGGATTCGGCAGGGTCAGCGTATCCGTCTCGCCGGGCAGGGAGCCCCGGGTATCGGTGGCGCCCCTGCGGGGGATCTCTATCTCGAAGTGGAATTCAGACCCCATCCGTTCTATCGTGTGGAAGGCAGGGACCTCTACCTGGACCTCCCCATTGCGCCGTGGGAAGCAGCGCTGGGGGCCAGGGTAAAGGTGCCGACACCCGGTGGAGTCGTGGATCTGAAGATCCCGCCAAACTCGAAGTCCGGACGCAAGCTGCGCCTGAAAGGGCGTGGTATTCCCGATAGCCCGGCAGGCGATCTCTATGTGGTGCTGCAGATCGTCA
>WFNS01000299.1 GCA_015488495.1 Gammaproteobacteria bacterium
GAAAACAGCGAGGGTGATCGCACTACACCGTCCATCGTCGCCTATACCGATGACGGGGAGGTGCTGGTGGGGCAGCCCGCCAAACGTCAGGCGGTCACCAACCCCAAGAACACCCTGTTCGCCATCAAGCGTCTGATCGGCCGCAAGTTCGAGGACGATGAGGTGCAGAAGGACATCGAACTGGTCCCCTACAAGATCATCAAGGCGGACAACGGCGACGCCTGGGTTGAGGTGAACGGCAAGAAGATGGCGCCGCCCGAGATCTCGGCCCGGGTCTTGATGAAGATGAAGAAGACCGCCGAGGACTATCTCGGGGAAGAGGTGACCGAAGCGGTGATCACCGTCCCCGCCTATTTCAACGACTCCCAGCGTCAGGCCACCAAGGATGCCGGCCGGATCGCCGGACTGGACGTAAAGCGCATCATCAACGAGCCCACCGCGGCCGCCCTGGCCTACGGCATGGACAAGAAGCGTGGTGAAGCCAAGATTGCGGTGTACGACCTGGGTGGTGGTACCTTCGACATCTCCATCATTGAGCTGGCCGAGATCGACGGCGAGCACCAGATCGAGGTGCTCTCCACCAATGGCGACACCTTCCTGGGTGGTGAGGATTTCGACAAGCGGCTGATCGACTATCTGGCCGACGAGTTCAAGAAGGAGCAGGGGATCGACCTGCGGGGAGATCCACTGGCCATGCAGCGACTGAAGGAGGGGGCGGAGAAGGCCAAGATCGAGCTCTCTTCCAGTCAGCAGACCGACGTCAACCTGCCCTATATCACAGCCGATGCCAGCGGGCCCAAGCATCTGAACATCAAGCTGACCAGGGCCAAGCTGGAGTCGATGGTCAGCGATCTGATCGAGCGCTCCATCGAACCCTGCAAGCTGGCGCTGAAGGACGCAGGGCTGAGTGCCTCCGACATCGATGACGTGATCCTGGTGGGTGGTCAGACCCGGATGCCCAAGGTACAGGAGGCGGTAAAGGATTTCTTCGGCAAGGAGCCGCGCAAGGATGTCAATCCGGACGAGGCGGTGGCCTTGGGTGCTGCCATCCAGGGTGGCGTGCTCGGCGGTGAGGTCAAGGATGTGTTGCTGCTGGACGTCACGCCGCTCTCCCTCGGGATCGAGACCATGGGTGGGGTGATGACCAAGCTGATCGAGAAAAACACCACCATCCCCACCAAGGCGACCCAGATCTTCTCCACCGCCGACGACAACCAGACCGCGGTGACCGTGCATGTGCTGCAGGGTGAGCGTGAGATGGCATCCGGCAACAAGTCGCTCGGGCGTTTCGACCTCACCGACATTCCGCCCGCCCCACGGGGTGTGCCGCAGATCGAGGTGACCTTCGATATCGATGCCAATGGTATCCTGCACGTGTCGGCCAAGGACAAGGCGACCGGCAAGGAGCAGTCCATCGTCATCAAGGCCTCCAGCGGTCTGAGTGAGGAGGAGATCGAAAGGATGATCAAGGATGGTGAGGCCCATGCGGAGGAGGATCGCAAGTTCCATGAGCTGGTCAACGCCCGTAACCAGGCCGATGCCATCATCCATGCCACCCGTAAGTCGATGGAAGAGCTGGGTGACAAGCTGGAGGCAGGTGAGAAGAGCGAGATCGAGGCGGCCATCAAGGAGCTGGAGGAGGCCATCAAGGGCGACGACAAGGATGACATCGAGGCAAAAACCCGGAAATTGACCGAACTATCCGGTAAAATGGCCGAACGTCTCTATGCCCAGCAGCAGGCCGGAGGTGCGACGACGGAGGGCGGTACCGAAAAGGCGGCGGGTGCCGGGAAGGAGGAGGATGTGGTCGACGCCGAGTTCGAGGAGGTCAAGGACGACGACAAGAAATAGACGTCGCAAGACTATCCAGCCCGGCGATATATTATGTGGCCGGGTCAACGTATAAACCCGCGAGGGGCCGCTGCGACAGATATGGCTGGAAAGCCATATCTGTCGTTTGCATGTTCAGCCAGATGATTTTCTATGTCGAAACGCGATTACTACCAGATATTGGGGGTGGAAAAAAACGCCAGCGAGGCGGAGATCAAGAAGGCGTTCAAGCGCCTCGCCATGAAATACCATCCCGACCGCAATCCCGGTGACAAGACTGCAGAAGAGAAGTTCAAGGAGGCAAAAGAGGCCTACGACGTGCTCTCCGACAGTCAGAAACGCGCCGCTTATGACCAGTTCGGGCATGCCGGGGTGGATGCCGGCATGGGCGCGGGCGGCGGATTCCACGGGGGAGCCGGTGGCTTCGGTGACATCTTTGGCGACATCTTCGGAGACATCTTCGGTGGAGGTCGGGGAGAGAGCCGGACCTATCGTGGGGCCGATCTGCGCTATCAGCTCGAGTTGAGCCTGGAAGAGGCGGTGCGGGGCACCACGGTGAAGATCCGCTATCCGGTCACCGTGGCCTGCAGTCGCTGTGAGGGGAGTGGCGCCCGTCCGGGCAGCAGTCCCACCCCCTGCCCCACCTGCGGTGGGCAGGGCCAGGTGCGGATCCAGCAAGGCTTCTTCTCGGTTCAGCAGACCTGTCCCCGCTGTCACGGCCGGGGGCAGGTCATCACCGATCCCTGCTCGGCCTGCCATGGTGAGGGACGCGTGCAGGAGAACAAGACCCTGTCGGTGAAGGTTCCCGCCGGGGTGGACGAAGGGGATCGTATCCGCCTGGCGGGTGAAGGGGAGGCCGGCGAGGGGGGCGGTCCGCCGGGGGATCTCTACGTTCAGATCCATGTGCGGCCCCACCCCATATTCCAGCGCCGGGACAACGACCTCTACTGCGAGGTGCCCATCAGCTTCACCACCGCCGCCCTGGGGGGCGAGCTGGAGGTTCCCACGCTGGACGGCAACGTCAAGTTGAAGATCCCGCCGGAGACGCAGACCGGCAAACAGTTCCGCCTGCGGGGCAAGGGGGTATCTCCGGTGAGGGGAGGGCCTACCGGCGACCTGATCTGCAAGGTGGTGCTGGAGACCCCGGTCAATCTGAACCGGGAGCAGAAGGAGCTGCTGCGGGAGTTCGAGCGCTCCATGGAGAAGAACGCATCCACCCACCGGCCCAAGACCCACTCCTGGCTGGACGGGGTGAAGAAATTCTTTGAAGAGTTGACGGGGTAGAGAACAGATGGCCAGAGTCGCGATTGCCGGCGCCGCCGGACGCATGGGACGTGCGCTCATCGAGGCGTGCCGGGAGTCTTCTTCGGTAAGTCTGGGAGCAGCGCTGGAGCGCCCCGACAGCCCGCTGATCGGCGCCGATGCCGGAGAGGTGGCGGGTGTGGGCAGGACAGGGGTCACTATCAGTGGTGATCCCGATGCGGTGCGATATGACTACGACGTACTCATCGACTTCACCCGCCCTGAGGTCACCATGGCCAATCTGGCCCGATGCCGGCAGATGGGAAAGCGCATGGTCATCGGAACCACCGGCTTCGACGACACTCAGCGGGGCGAGATCGAAGCCACGGCGCAGGAAATCGCCATCGTCATGGCGCCCAACATGAGCGTGGGGGTCAATCTCTGCCTGAAGCTGCTGGAGATGGCGGCCCGGGTGCTCGGGGACGAGGTGGACATCGAGATCATCGAGGCCCATCACCGCCACAAGGTGGATGCTCCGTCGGGGACCGCGCTGCGCATGGGTGAGGTGGTGGCCGAAACGCTCGGGCGGAACCTCGCCGAGTGCGCGGTGTACGGCCGCCACGGTGTCACCGGGGAGCGGGATCGCCGTACCATCGGTTTCGAGACCATCCGTGCCGGCGACATCGTGGGCGAACATACGGTGATGTTTGCCGGTACGGGAGAACGGGTGGAGATCACCCACAAGGCATCCAGCCGCATGACCTTCGCCCGGGGCGCCGTTCGGGCGGCGGAGTGGATCATGGGCCGGGAGTCCGGCCTGTTCGACATGCAGGACGTGCTGGGATTGAAGGAGTGAAGCCCCCGGTTCCGGATCCGGCTCAGCGGATCCACACCGTCTTGGCGTTGACGAACTCGTGGATCCCGTGCCACGAGAGTTCGCGGCCATAACCGGAGTCCTTGATTCCACCGAAGGGCAGCCGGGGGTCGCTCTTCACCATGCCGTTGACGAAGCAGCAGCCCGATTGCACCCTGCGCGCCAGTCGTTCTCCCCGTTCGCTGTCGGTGGTCCAGACGCTTCCGCCCAAACCAAAGCGGCTGCCGTTGGCGATGGTCAGCGCCTCCTCCTCGTCCCGTGCACGGATCACGATGGCCACCGGGCCGAACAGCTCTTCGTCCCAGGCGCGCATTCCGGGACCCACGCGGTCGAGGATGGAGGGTTGGTAGAAGGCACCCCTTCCTTCCACCGGGGCACATCCCACCAGAGGCACGGCGCCCTGCTCGATGCTGTCGCTCACCTGCTGGTGGAGTTCGTCGCGCAGGTCGGTGCGGGCCATGGGGGCCAGAGTGGTGCCGGGGTCCTCGGGATCCCCCGGCCGCAGGGCGGAGACCGCTTCCCTGAAACGGGCCAGAAAGGCGTCGGCGATCGCCTCCACCACGATGAACCGCTTGGCGGCGATGCAGCTCTGCCCCGCATTGAGGAAACGGGAGGCGACCCCCTGTTTCACCGTCTCCTCCAGATCGCAATCCTCCAGCACGATGAACGGATCGGAACCGCCCAGCTCCAGCACTGACTTCTTCAGCGCCGCGCCGGCCGCGGCCGCCACCTGCCGGCCGGCCGGTTCACTGCCGGTGAGCGTGACGGCGTGGATGCGGGGATCCTCGATCACCCCCTTGACCTGAGAGGCCTGGATCATCAAGCTGCGGAACACCCCTTCCGGGAAACCGGCGTCACGGAAGATGGTCTCGATGGCCAGGGCGCAGCCGGGCACGTTGGAGGCGTGTTTCAGCACCCCCGTGTTGCCCGCCACCAGGGCAGGGGCGGCGAAACGGAACACCTGCCAGAAGGGGAAATTCCAGGGCATCACGGCCAGCACGGTTCCCAGGGGCTGGTAGGCCACGTAGCTCCTGCTGGCATCGCTCGCCACCGCCTCGTCGGCCAGAAAGCGAGGTCCGTTCTCGGCGTAGTAGTCGCACACCAGGGCGCACTTCTCCACCTCCGCCTCTGCCTCACCCGACAGCTTGCCCATCTCGCGGGTGATCAGCGCGGCCAGCTCCTGTTTCCGCTGCCGCAGCACCGCTGCCGCCCGGCGCATCAGGTCGCACCGCTCTCCCATGGGTTTCGTGGCCCATGCGGGCGTGGCTCGTGCCACCTGAGCCAGCACCTGCTCCAGTTCCCCGGCACCCCAGGCCGGGATGCGTTCCAACCGCTCGCCGGTGGCGGGATTGATGGATTCGAATGTCATTGTTCTTCCCCCTTGCCAGGATCCATCGGCCGTTCGAACGAATCGATAAGACCGTGCTGATAGATGATAAACTGAATGGGTTTATGGAGCATAGGTTTCCGGTGAAGGAAAGGTGAATGAAGGTCTACATGGTGGGTGGTGCAGTGCGGGATCGGTTGCTGGGTCTGCCGGTCACCGACCGCGACTGGGTGGTGGTCGGCGCCACGCCGGAAGAGATGCTGGCCAGGGGGTTCCTGCCGGTGGGCAAGGATTTCCCCGTCTTCCTGCATCCGGAGACCCATGAGGAGTATGCGCTGGCACGCACCGAACGCAAGGTGGCGCCGGGCTACACCGGCTTCACTTTCCACGCCGCGCCGGAGGTGACCCTGGAGCAGGATCTGGCCCGTCGCGATCTCACCATCAACGCCATGGCCATGACGCCCGATGGCGAGCTGATCGACCCCTATGGGGGTCGCCGGGATCTGGAACAGCGGATTCTGCGCCATGTTTCTCCGGCCTTCGTGGAGGATCCGGTGCGTATTCTGCGGGTGGCCCGCTTCGCGGCGCGCCTCGCCCCGTGGGGGTTCCGGGTCGCTTCCGAGACCCTGGAGCTGATGCGGCGCATGGTGGAGAGCGGGGAGGTGGATGCACTGGTCCCGGAGCGGGTCTGGGCGGAATTGAAGCGGGCATTGGGGGAGGCGAAGCCGTCCCCGTTTTTCGAGGTGCTGCGCCGGTGCGGTGCGCTGCAGGTGATCTTTCCCGAAATTGATCGGCTGTTCGGTGTTCCGCAGCCCGAAAAGCATCATCCCGAGGTGGACGTCGGGATCCATACCCTGTTGGTGGTGGATCAGGCCGCCCGGCTGACTCCGGACCTCGAGGTGCGGTTCGCTGCGCTGGTGCACGATCTCGGCAAGGGGACCACGCCGCGTGAAGAGTGGCCACGCCACGTGGGTCACGAGGAGCGGGGGGCGCCGTTGGTGGATGCGCTGTGCCGACGGCTGCGGGTGCCGGCCCGTTTTCGCGAGCTGGCGATCCTGGTGACCCGCTACCATCTCTATTTTCATCGGGCCGGGGAGCTGCGTTGTACCACCATGCTGGACCTGTTCCACAAGCTGGACGCCTTCCGGCGGCCCGGCCGTTTCGAGCAGTTCCTGCTGGCCTGTGAGGCGGACTCACGGGGACGATACGGATACGAGGAGCGCAAGCCGCCACAGCTGGGGATCCTGCGCAGCGCCTTCGAGGCTGCGGCGGCGGTGAAGCCATCGGCGCTGGTGGAAGAGGGGCTGCGCGGAGCGGCCATCGGCGAGGCGCTTCGCCGGCGCCGTCTGGCGGCGATGAAAGGGGTGTGTCGGGCGTGACCACGGCACTCTCCATCCGCAATCTGCAGAAGACCTACGCCAACGGTTTTCAGGCCCTCAAGGGAATCGATCTGGAGGTCGAGCAGGGGGAGTTTGTGGCCCTGCTGGGCCCCAATGGAGCCGGGAAGTCCACCACCATCGGGATCATCAACTCCCTGGTCACCAAGACGGCCGGTCAGGTGGAGGTGTTCGGTTTCGATCTGGAGCGGCAGCGGGCCCAGGCGAAGGCCTGCCTCGGCCTGGTGCCGCAGGAGTTCAACTTCAACATCTTCGAGCCGGTGGAGGAGATTGTCGTCAACCAGGCCGGCTACTATGGGGTTCCGCGCCGGGAGGCGTTCGAGCGGGCCGGTGCGGTGCTGGAGCAGCTCGGGTTGTTGGACAAGCGGCGGGCGACACCACGCGAGCTTTCTGGGGGCATGAAGCGGCGCCTCATGATCGCCCGGGCGCTGGTTCATCGGCCGCAGTTGCTGATCCTCGATGAGCCCACCGCCGGGGTGGATATCGAGATCCGCCGCTCCATGTGGGAGTTCCTCACCCGCATCAACCGGGAGGGTACCACCGTCATCCTCACCACCCACTATCTGGAAGAGGCCGAGGCACTCTGCGAGAAGGTGGCTTTCATCAACCATGGCCGGATCGTGGAGCGAGGTCTGGTGCGGGATCTGATCGACAAGCTGGAGGTGGAGACCTTCGTTCTCAACACGCGCCAGCCGCTTCGTGAACCGCCGCCATTGGGGGGAGAGTATCCGACCCGTCTGATCGATGCCCACACCCTGGAGGTTGCCATCTCCCGGGCACACTCCGTCAATACGCTGTTCGAGCGGCTGTCGTCGCTGGGAATCCAGGTCTCCAGCATGCGCAACAAGGCCAACCGGCTGGAGGAGCTGTTTCTGCGGCTGATGGACGGGAGCCGGAATGAGTAACCGGATCGCGCTGACCACCATCGTCATCCGTGAGGTGCTGCGCTTCGTGCGTATCTGGCCTCAGACATTGATGCCGCCGGTGGTTGTCACCTCGCTCTATTTCGTCATCTTCGGCAATCTGATCGGGAGCCGGATCGGGCGGATGGACGGATTCGGCTACAACGAATTCATCATGCCGGGTCTGGTGATGATGGCGGTGATCACCAATGCCTACTCCAATGTGGTCTCTTCCTTTTACAGCTCCAAGTTTCACCGCAACATCGAGGAGATGTTGATCTCGCCGATGCCCAACTACGTCATCCTGCTGGGCTACGTCATCGGTGGGGTGGCGCGAGGGTTGATGGTGGGAGTGCTGGTGATGATCGTCGCTCTGTTCTTCACCGACCTGAGGGTGGAGCATCCGTGGATCACCGTGACGATTCTGTTGCTGACTGCGGCACTGTTTTCGGTGGCCGGATTCATCAATGCCATCTTCGCCAAGAGCTTCGATGACATCTCCATCGTTCCCACCTTCGTTCTTGCGCCGCTCACTTACCTGGGAGGCGTATTCTATTCCATCGACATATTGTCGCCCTTCTGGCGGCAGATCTCCTTCGGCAATCCGATCCTCTACATGGTCAACGGTTTTCGATACGGCATCCTCGGGGTGTCGGACATCGACATCCTGCCGGCGATGGCGCTGATTCTGTTCCTGCTGCTGTTGATGTCTGGTGTGGCGCTCCGGCTGCTGGAGCGAGGAACGGGGATTCGAAGTTGAAACGGCAGGGGATTCACCCCTGCCGTCTGGTTTGAACCTTATCTTTTCAGGTTGTCCCTGATTTCACGCAGCAGGAGGATCTCCTCGGGAGGTTCTGCCGGTTTTTCCGGTTTCTCCTCTTCCTTGCGCTTCAGGCTGTTGACCCCCTTGACCAGCAGAAAAACGGCAAAGGCGATGATGGTAAACGAGATTACCTCATTCGCGAACGAACCGATCTTGATGACCGGTGCACCCGCCTTTTCTGCTTCCGCCAGGGTTTCATAGGTTCCCGAGCCGAGGTTGATGAAGATGTCGGAAAAATCGACCCCTCCCAGCAGCAGACCGATGGGAGGCATGATGACACCTTCTACCAGTGTGCTGACGATCTTGCCGAACGCGGCGCCGATGATGATGCCAACGGCCATGTCCACCACGTTTCCCTTGACCGCAAACTCCTTGAACTCCTGGAGCATACCCATTTTCCATTCTCCTTCCTTGTCACAACAGATCATCCGTAACCGAAGAGGCCACCGTCAGGTGGCCTCTTCGTAACTGCAGTCCTTAGTGGGTCGAAACCCCCAACGCCTTGACAGTTGCGATGTTGAGGTATTTGTCCACCGGCAGGTTGTTCTTTCTCTGGAACGCCCTGACCGCTGCCATGGTTTCGGAACCAATGACACCATCGATGGGACCCGGATCGAAACCCTTGGCCTTCAACGCACGCTGGATCTGGGCGATGCGGTCCCGGGTCATGTTGGTCTGGCACAGGATGCTGCGCCACTCCATGTGACCGTCGGAGATCTTCTCCTTGTGGCTCACGGTGGTATAGACAGCGGGGATCTCAATGGTCTTGGTCTGCGGCGGTGAGACCATCTCGGTCACGGTGATGGTCTTGTACTGGGCCGGCACGGTCACCTTCACGGTGTGCTCCGGTTCGGCCACCACCCGCTTCTTGACGGTCTTGTAGACCGGCGGGGTCTTGATCACCTTGGTCTTGGCCGGCTCTACCAGCACCTTCCGGGTGATGGTCTTGTAGGTTGCCGGCACCTCCACCAGACACATGATCTCACCGGTAGCCTCGTCGATACGCTGGATGGGGCCGGTCCCCTTCTTCCATACCGTATGGGCCGGCTTGTCGATCACCTTTTCGGTTACCGTTTTGTATTTGGCTGGGATGGTGACGATCTTCTCGCCGGCGGGCTTGACCAGTACCTTCTCTTCTATCCACTTGTACTTGGCGGGAACCAGCTTGAGTTTTTCGTAGGCCTCCTTGACCAGTACCCGCTTCTTCACTGTCTTGTACTTGGCAGGGATGACCTCGTAACGGCTACTGGCCTCTTTCTTGAGGACCTTTTCGGTAACGGTCTTGTATTTCGGCGGAACCCAGACACGGGCGTAACATTCACCAGGTTTTGCGTGAGGGGGGAGCATGAGATCGCCCGCGTTTGCCTGCACCTCTTTGGTGGCAGCAGCGGCCTTCTGCTGTTCCAGTTCCTGTGCTTTCTGCTGCAGTTCGCGCTCCTTGCTGGCCAGCTGGGCCTCGCGGTTCTTCAACTGCTCCAGCTTGGCTTCACATGTTGCACACTTTTGCTCAACGGCGGCGGTCTCCTTTGGTGCATGAGAGCAGGCTCCCAGCAGCAGGACCACAGATGCCGCAACGGCTGCTTTTTCCCAAGTCCTCAAACTTTTCATTTTTTCTTCCTCTATAATCCTTTCCGTTTTTTCAATGAAACCAATTACCGAATGTCCCTCCACTCCTTCAATCTGGAAGATGGCACAACAATCCGGATAACCATCCCGAATTATATTATTGATTATGCGGGTAATCAATTCGGGGTACCACCTGTGGTGTCGAGCCGTTTTTTTCACGTTTTGGCTGGATAGTTCGGTATGCTCCGGTTCCGTGGAGCGATTCGCTGGGTCACTTCCGTCATATCTCCTCCAAACCGGCGGAAACCACCTTGGCATCTTGACGGTCTTTTCTGGTGGTTTGCTCGGCTACAAGGATCTGCAGCGGGATTTTGGCGACCAGGTGAATATTTGGGCGAGGCTGAGGAGATGCTTTGCGGGCAGGGGTTGGTGATTGAAGATTGGTGGGCGATGCTGGGTTCGAACCAGCGACCCCTGCCGTGTGAAGGCAGTGCTCTCCCACTGAGCTAATCGCCCGTCTCCAAGGTTTGGATCTGTGTGCGCCATCGGGATCGATGTGTCGCCACTTTTTGCGAAAGATGAAAAAAGCCAGCAAATGCTTTTTCCACCATCCGTCCAAATTCTACGGTCACGAACGTCGGCAGTCAATTCACAGACGGCGAGGGGACGAGTAGAATAGCCCCCTTTCGAGACTGGATCGATCAAAGCCCCATGACCATTCGTACCCGTTTTGCCCCCAGCCCCACCGGTTATCTCCACGTGGGGGGTGCCCGTACCGCGCTCTTTTCCTGGCTCCATGCGCGCAAGCATGGCGGACGGTTCGTGCTGCGAATCGAGGATACCGATATCGAACGCTCCACCATCGAGTCTGTCAACGCCATCCTCGAAGGCATGACCTGGCTGGGACTGGAGTACGATGAGGGCCCCATTCATCAGACTGAACGATTCGGGCGTTACAAAGAGGTGATCCAGCAGTTGCTGGAGAGCGGACACGCCTACCGCTGCTACTGTACCAAGGAGGAGCTGGAGCAGATGCGGGAGGAGCAGATGCGGCGCAAGGAAAAGCCGCGATACGACGGCCGCTGCCGGACGAAGAGGGAACCCCGCGAGGGTGTAGAGCCGGTCATCCGTTTCCGCAATCCCGTGGAGGGGGTGGTCGTGGTGGACGATCTGGTGAGAGGGCGGGTGATGTTTGACAACAGCGAGCTGGACGATCTCATCATCGCCCGCTCCGATGGAACACCCACCTATAATCTGACCGTGGTGGTGGACGATCTGGACATGGGGATCACCCATGTGATCCGCGGCGACGACCACCTCAACAACACGCCACGCCAGATCAACATTCTCAAGGCCCTGGGTGCGCAGCCACCGCAATATGCCCATGTACCCATGATTCTGGGGGATGACGGCAAGCGGCTCTCCAAGCGTCACGGGGCGGTGAGCGTCATGCAGTACCGCGAGGAGGGTTATCTGCCGGAGGCGTTGCTCAACTATCTGGTACGGCTGGGTTGGTCTTGCGGAGACAGGGAGATCTTCGCGCTCGACGAGATGATTGCGCTGTTCGATATTCGGGACGTCAACAAGTCGGCCTCCACCTTCAACAGCGAAAAGCTGCTGTGGCTCAACCACCAGTACATCATGAACAGCGAGCCGGAGCACGTGGCGCACCACCTCAGTTATCAGATGAGCAAGCTGGATGTCGATCCAACCGAGGGGCCGGCGCTGGTGGAAGTGGTCAAAGCGCAACGGGAGCGCACCAAGACCCTGGCAGAGATGGCGCGGAACAGCCTTTTCTTCTATCGGGACTTCGACGGCTACGAGGAAAAGGCGGCTCGCAAGAACCTCAAGCCGGAGGCCGTGGAGCCCCTGACCGACATGCTGCAGAATTTTCAGGCTCTGCCGGACTGGAGCGCGAAGGCGATCCATCGTATCGTAAAGGAGACTGCCGAGCTGCGCGGCCTGAAACTGGGTAAGGTGGCACAACCGCTGCGTGTGGCGGTGGCGGGTGGCCCGGTGTCTCCGCCCATCGACATCACCTTGCAGCTGCTGGGACGGGAGCGGACTTTGCGGCGCATCGAGCGGGCCATCGCCTGGATCGAGGCTCAGGGCGCGAATGCTTGACGTACTCGGACAGGGTGCGTAAAATGCGCCCTCTTTCGGGGCTATAGCTCAGCTGGGAGAGCGCTTGCATGGCATGCAAGAGGTCGGCGGTTCGATCCCGCCTAGCTCCACCAGATTCCAGGGCCGTTGGGTTTTATCCATCGGCCCTGTTTAATGGGAAAGGTTGTATTTGTTTGGACTGTCCGCCCGGTGACGGGCAGAGCGGTTACATACACATAAAGAGTCTCGTCCCCATCGTCTAGAGGCCTAGGACACCGCCCTTTCACGGCGGTAACAGGGGTTCGAATCCCCTTGGGGACGCCATTTACCAAGACAAACGATAATAAATCCTCTTTGCCCAACCCGGGCATGAGCATCCTCCCGAGGGACCTGGGGGCAGCGGATGGAAGCCTCCCGTTCCACCTCTTTTTTACTTGCGCCTTCGGAATTTCCGATATCGATTGGATTATTTCCCCCGGTTCACGGGATGTTCACTTCGTGGTTCCAGTTGTGGTAACATTTATTAACCGAGCAAAAAGCTCGGGTATATCTGTTTGTTGAATTTATCAGGAGAACCAAGAGGATGAATGTAGATCAGCACCTGAAAGTCGCCCAGTGGCACATCGAGCAGGCCCGCCTGCATGCGACCAAAGAGGGTTACAGTTGTGGTTGCCCCGTCAACGAGCATGATCAGAAGGCCATCGACGCAGTCGAGGCCGGTCTCATCAAGGAGGAGACCGCTTGCAACGTGGGGAATTGATTTTCTCCTCCCGGCAAGCGTCGGCGACCCGCCCACTGAGGCGGGTTTTTTTTCTTTTCTGCAAATACACCTGTTGTAATCAGGGATTTTTCCTATACTTTCGTTGTCAATTCGAGCGTCTGCAAGATTCGTCCGGATCCCGTTTCAGAACATAAATCGTAACTATTCAGGATAGTGTGAAACAGGCCGGTAACTGTTCAGGGGTGAGCTGAATAGTTGCTACAAATCTTCCGACAGGAGTCACAATGAATCTGACGAAGCGAGAACAGCTGACGAAAGAGCTATTCAAGCACTGGTCGGTGATGACCTTCTATGAGCGTTTCGAACATCTGGTGGCGCTGGCGCTCACCGGGTTGATTGCGGTCATCATCACCGTGGCGCTATGGCGGTTGGGAAACGAGGTGTTCCGAATCCTGGTGCTGGACGCCTTCGACCCCCTGGATCATGCGGTGTTTCAGACCATATTCGGCATGATCATGACCTTGCTGATCGCCATGGAGTTCAAACACTCCATCCTCCAGGTGCTGGAGCGCAAGGCACACATCATTCAGGTGAAGACGGTTTTGCTGATTGCCCTGCTGGCGCTGGCCCGCAAATTCATCATCCTGGATGCCAAGGAGATGGAGGCCTCCAAGATGGCGGCGCTGGCGCTCTGCGTGGTCGCGCTTGGTATCGCCTACTGGCTGATTCGGGAGCGGGACGAGCGGGAACTGTTTGGCATCGCTGCACGCAAACGGCAGCAAGAGGAGGCGGAGTCCTGACGTTGTTGTTGGGGCAATAAACCCGGTCACCGACCTGCCACCGCACCCGTCCTCGGTATTTGTTCCCGGCCGCCGAACCCGGCGCAACCACCGCATTCCCGGATGAAACGTGCGGCTCAACCGGGATAGATGGCTCCCAGCACCACCTCATGGCCGGCCCCGGTGACCGAAGGGAGGTTGCC
>WFNS01000300.1 GCA_015488495.1 Gammaproteobacteria bacterium
CCCACGCCGAGGATGGTCAACCGCCCGATCTTCACCGCTGCAATACCTTTTCCAGAGAGCTAATAATAATATCATTATGTTCCGGTTTTCCTACGGTGATGCGAAGATGGCGGGGCATCCCGTAGTTGGCCACCGGCCGCACGATCACTCCCTCGCGCAGCAATGCCTCATAGACCGGCGCAGCATCCCGTCCCACCTCCACACAGATGAAGTTGCCGGCCGAAGGGATATGTTCCAGCCCCAGGCGCCGGAACCCGGCCGCCAGCTGCTCCAGACCGGCGGCGTTGCTCTCCACGCTGCGCCGACGATGCTCCTCGTCCTCCAGCGCCGCTTCCGCCGCGGCGAGGGCGACGCTGGAGACGTTGAACGGCGGGCGCACCCGGTTCATCAGCTCGGCCACCTCGGGGCGGGAGATGGCGTACCCCACCCGCAGCCCCGCCAGCCCGTAGCACTTGGAGAAGGTTCGAGTCACCACCAGGTTGGGGTATCGCGCCACCCAACCGGAGGTGTCCGGATATCCCTCCGCCCCCGTTGCCGGATGGTTTGCATATTCGAAATAGGCCTCGTCGATCACCACCATCACCCGCTCGGGAAGCTGCCGCAGAAACGCCTCCAAGGAGGCGCCCTCCAGCCAGGTGCCGGTGGGATTGTTGGGATTGGCGATGAAGATTACCGCGGTCCTCTCGGTCACCGCCGCAAGCATCGCCTCCAGATCACACCCCCATGACCTGGCTGGAACGGCGATCCCGCGGGCACCGGCCATCTGGGTCAGAATGGGGTAGAGGGCGAAGGAGTGGGCGGAGAACAGCACCTCGCTTTGCGGAGAGACGAACAGCCGGACGACGAAATCCAGCGGTTCGCTGGAGCCGCTGCCGAGGGTGATCCACTCCATGGGGACCCCGTGCCGCGCGGCGATCTTCCGCTTCAGGCGGAAACCGTTGCCGTCGGGATAGAGCCACACCTCCCCCAACGCATGGCGCGCGGCCTCCAGCGCCAGCGGGCTGGGACCCAACGGGTTCTCGTTGGAGGCGAGCTTGAGGGCATCCTTCACCCCGTACTCACGCTCCAGTTCGTCGATGGGCTTGCCCGGCTGGTAGGGTTGCAGGCCACGCACCCCCGGATTGACGCGGGAGAGGAGTTCGGTCATCTAGATCACCGCCTTGGGATAGGAGCCCAGCACCTTGAACAGGGAGGCTTCCTCCTCCAGTTCGTCGAGCGCCGCGGCCACCTTCTCGTCCTCCCGGTGACCCTCGATGTCGAAGAAGAAGACGTACTCCCACATTCCCTGCCTCGAGGGCCGGGACTCGATCCGGGTCATGGAGATCCCGTTACGCGCCAGCGGATTGAGCAGCTGAAACAGGGCGCCCGGCTTGTTGCGGGTGGAGACCAGCAGGGAGGTCTTGTCTTCCCCGCTCGGGGGAACGTCATCCATGCCAATGATGAGAAATCGGGTGGTGTTGTCGGGATGATCCTCGATATTACGCGCCAGGATCTTCAGGCCGTAGAGTTCGGCGGCCACTTCACCGGCCACCGCGGCGGCACCGGCCTCCTCGCTGGCGCGCCGGGCCGCCTCGGCATTGCTGTTCACGCTCTCTCGCGGGACACCGGGCAGATTGCTGTCCAGCCACTCCCTGCACTGGGCCAGCGACTGGCTGTGGGAATAGATCCGGGTCACCTCTTCCAGCGACTCGACCTTGCCCATCAGGTGATCGTGGATACGCAGTTCCACCTCCCCGCAGATCTTGAGCGGGGAATCCAGCAACATGTCGAGGGTGTGGTTGACCACACCCTCCGTCGAATTCTCCACCGGCACAACGCCATAGTGGGCGCTACCCGCCTCCACTTCACGAAACACCTCATCGATGGCCCCCAGCGGCAAGGTGGTGACCGAATGGCCGAAGTGTTTGTGGACCGCAGCCTGGGTGAAAGTCCCTTCCGGTCCCAGAAAGGCGATCTGCATGGGGTGTTCCAGTGCCAGGCAGGCCGACATGATCTCCCGGAACAGGCGAGCCATCTCCTCCCCGCTGAGGGGACCTTCGTTGCGGGCCAGAACATCACGAAGGATGCGCGCCTCCCGCTCCGGCCGATAGTAACGCGGAGAATCCCCCTGGGCCTGCTTGATGAGTCCAACCTGACGGGCACAAGCGGCCCGCTCACTGATCAGACGCTGGATCTCCCGATCCAGTTCGTCGATGCGGTTACGAATCGCCTCCAACTGCTGTTCATCCATATCGATTTCCAGCCGGTGTCATCGTCGTTTCCCCGGATCAGTCGAGTGCCCGGACCGCCAGTACCCCCTCGATGGCTCCAATCCGGCGGATCACTTCGTCCGGAACCGGCTTGTCCACATCCACCAAGGTATAGGCCAGCTCGTTGAGAGACTTGTTCAACATATCGAGGATGTTCAGCCCCGCCTCGGCCAGCTCGGTGGAAATCTGTCCCAGCATGTTGGGAACGTTGGAATTGGCCACCGTCAGCCGGTAACTTCCTTCCGTCCGGGCCATGCGCATGTCAGGAAAATTCACCGAATGGCGGACATTACCATTTTCCAGATAGTCCCGCACCTCCTCCGCCACCATGATGGCGCAGTTCTCCTCCGCCTCCCGGGTGGAAGCACCGAGATGGGGCAGTGCCACCACCCGCGGGTGTTCCTTGTTCAAAGGAGTCGGAAAGTCGCATACGTAAGCATATACCCTGCCGCTCTCAATGGCATCCAGCACGGCCTGCTCTTCCACAATCCCCTCACGGGCAAAATTCAGGATGACCACCCCGTCTTTCATATGCTTCAGCCGCTCGGCATTGATCAGGTGACGGGTCTCCTCACTGAGCGG
>WFNS01000301.1 GCA_015488495.1 Gammaproteobacteria bacterium
CGTCGCTGAAGCTGCCGGCGTGGTCCGGGCCGCGCCTGGCCAGTTTGTCCATCATTCGTTCGATGGGGGCGAGGGCGGCCTCGTTGCCATCCAGATGCAGGGTTCCGCAAATGCCACACATGGGTCGTATGGTGCTCCTATCCGTTGGGGGACCTTTGCCCGGTTCACGGTCATCTCGTTCCCGGGCGATACCTTCAGGTTGATCATCACCATTCTCTCAGTCCCGGATGAATTGTTCCAGCGAGCGGCCGGCTCACATGTAACCGAATGTTTGCAAACTGTGACTCGTATCGCAGCCTCCCCCGTCCCGTTGGGATTAAATGGCCATCAAGAAGAGCGCGACAGATACCGCCAATAACAAGAGCGGTCGCTGACATCCTTATTTTTGATAGTTATCGCAGGTAGGAAGGGGGTTTCTCCCATGAAGAGATGGTTGCCGTTGTTCATGCTGCTGGTCGTGGTGGTCAGTGGCTGCGACGTAAATGTACCCAGCAAGGGGGCGCAGGCGGGGTTTCATGTCTCCGGTTACGCAGCTCCCCTTTCGGAAGAGGAGTATGGCCGCCTCAGTGACGAAGAGAAGTACCGGGTGGCCAACAAGCTGTTGAGCAGCTTCTACCGGGGCATGCCGGTGGCGGATTTCTTCGACCTCTCTCAGGGGATGGAGAAACCTTCCCTGAAAGAGGGAAGGGGTTTTCTCTCTTCGATCGAGGCGGCGCTCTCCACTCCATTGGATTCGGCCACGCGGCAGCGTTATGACAGTTTCATAGAGGGAGACGAAGAGAGCGGCATCGAGGCGCGCTTCAAGTTCCGGCAGCTGCCCAAGGAGCGCCCTTTGGCGCGGATCACCACCTATCCGTTGAGCAAGGACATGTTCGACCACTGGATGGCCTGGCATCTGGCGAATACCATCCTCTTCTCTCCGGCGGAGGAGATCGACAGCGCCAACATCAATGATGTGCAAAAGGTGTACAACAAGCTGGTGGATGATCTGCGCAATGGCAGGACCATCCGCCAGGTCATCTCCCGCCACATGCGGACGCAGGAGAACTGGCGCCGTTTCCGCTCACCGGAGGACAACACCCGGGAGATGATCGAGATCTATCTGGGGCTCTTCGATCGGGACGAGGACGTGCCCCGGGCCGCCATTGCGTGCAAAGACCTCTATCTGTCTGGAGAGGACGAGGGATACGAGCTGCTTTCCACCGGCTCTCCCAATACGGAACCGCAGCTGGTCCTGGGCACCTACGTGACCAACTGCGATGATTTCTACGATCTGATCGCAGGTCACCCCCTGGTCATCGGGCGAGTGACTACGGTGCTGGTGGAGTATTTCTTTGCGGGGCGCAGCAATGCGGACCGGCTGAGGATCGTGCGCTCCATCACCGCCAGCAACCCCACCACTTTCGAAGAGATCTTCAAGGGGATCCTTTTCTCCCGGGAGTATCTGCTGAACACCGAACGGCCGAAGTCCTTCGAGGAGAGCTTCTTCGGTACGGCAGAACGGCTCGACTGGACTCCTTCGCGAGACCTGTTCCAGGGCGTGGTCTCCAACCGCGGCGACGCAGCGCGCGCCTATATGGGGGAAATGAACTGGCCCACCATGTCACTGAAGCTGGGGCGCCTGTTCGGTATCCCCATGGATTCATTGAGCTTCGCCAACTACCACAAGGGATTCCGGGAGGTGTTGCTGATTCGCAAGGACCGCTGGCGCAAGGGGCTTGGCCTGGTCTCCATGGATGAACCGGATGAGGACGCCAGCGATGAGACACAGCAACTCTACGAGAGGAATCAGGAGCGGTTTGCCCTGGTGGAGGAGATGTCCCCGGACGAGTATCTCGACTACCTGTTCCTGGGGGCAGCCCTGCGCCGGGCGGATGCAGTGGAGAAGACCACCCTGATCAACATCGCGCGGGATGCCGGTTATGTGGTGACCAAAAAGGGCAGACGAGTAGTGCGGGACGGATATCACGACGATCTCGCCCAGTTGGTGTTCGACTATGTCTCCAGGCTGCCCGAAACCTATTACTTCAAGGCGATCAACTGAGGGAGTGTCCGCCATGAAAAGAAGAACCTTCATCAAGACGGCCGGTGCACTGGGGATTACCGCCAGCATGCCCGCCATGTTTTCCAAAGAATCGGTGATCAAGCGGGCAGCCGCGGCACCCCTGCTGAACGAGGTGCACTATGTGGCTCCGCCGGTGATGCCGCAGGTGATCAATGTGTTTCTCTACGGCGGCCCATCCGAGCTGGCGGGGAACCTGACCAATATCGAGGATATCAATGGCAACTCGCAGAACCCCTATCCCAGCAGCCTGTTGAGACCGACCACCGACAACAACGGCCGGATCACCCGCAACGGTTTCTGGAGCGATGCCGGGGGAGAAGCGATGGAAGAGATGCTGGCTGCGGGCGATATGACCATCTACCGTACCGTCAACCGGCGCAAGAACAACACCCGGGCCCACCGGCCGAGCATCTTCTCCTGTCTGACCGGCAACCTGGACATCGACAACAGTCCGGGGATGGGCACCACCCTCGCCGCCGTTTTGTACAAGAACAGCGGCGCGCTCAGCAAGCCCATCGAGGAGTTCGTGCTGCCGTTCGTCTCTTTCGAGGGGGGATCCACCGCCTTCATCAGCGACCCGGACAATCCGTTGCCGCTGGGATTGCGTGCCATCAGCCTGGATCAGCGGTTCGACAATCCCTACTCTCGCGGGAGTAACCAGTTCGGTGAAGCCCTGGAGCGTCTGGTGGCCCAGATGAGTGGTGGCGCAGACAAGCGTTTTGCCAAGGCCTACGCCGGTTTCGAGACCCGTCGCAAGCTGGAGCAGTTGATCGATGGATTCGCCTCGGAGCTCAATAGTGATACCGCACTACCGTTGTTGCCGGAAGGGGATGTGGACGCCGGGGAGGACGGCCGCCTGCGCTATCCCAACACCCGCTACACCCAGCGCATCAAGGCGGCGGTCACCCTGGCCATCGCCAACCCGGACAGCCTGTTCATCACGGTGGGTGGTGGCCTAGGTGGATGGGACGATCACAACTCGGCCATCGAGGAGTACACCGACCGGATGCAGGCGCTGATGACCACCCTGCGGGCAGCGGTCAAGCATATCCGCTACACCGATCGACCGGGCGGGACCGACAACATCATCATCAACGTCTTCGGGGACTTCGGGCGCAATGTGAACCTGAACAACTCCCTGGGCTGGGATCACGGCAACAACCAGAATCTCTATACCTTCGGTGGGGCAGCGATACGACCCGCCGGGGCATTGGGCAAGGTGGTGGGCAAGACCGAGCGCTTCGGCAGCTCGAAGCAGAACCGGCAGTTTACCCGCCCCACCGATGACAGCTACGAGTTCGAACCCACGGCGATAGCCTCTACCGTTTATTCATGGTTCGGGGTGCAGAATCCGGAGGTGCTGACCCGGGATGCCGTTTATGCTCCCCAGGGGGAGCCACCCATCGATGAAACGGTGGCCGGGGAGCCGCCTCTGTTCGGTTGAGTCCCTCGGTCGGGTCAGAGGCACCAGAAGGTTACCTCCTGTGCTTCGAGGAACTCCCGAGCCCGGTTGCCCTGCAGCATCGCCAGTGTGGAGAGCATTCCCGCCTCGAGGCAGGTTTCGGCGATGACCGTGACCGCGCGCGGGGCATCGGGTACCGGCCAGCCGGTGGTGGGATCCAGGATATGGCTGTAGCGGATCCCGTCCTTGAGGAGGTAGCGCCGGGCATCGCCGCTGGTGGCCAGTCCTCCTTTCGAGAGATTCACCGCACCGATCTGCCGTAATCCGGTGGCCTCCGGATCATCCACCCCGACCGCCCACGGCTCCCCCTCCTGTCGCGGGCCGAGGGCGTAGAGATCCCCGCCATAGTTGATCAGCACCCCGCTCTTCAGCTCGCGGAAGATCAGACGGGCGGTCCGATCGACGGCGTACTCCTTGCCGATTCCTCCCAGGTCGATCTCCATTCCGGGGCGGAGAGTGATGAGTGGCCGCTTCCAGCTCACCTTCTCCCAGCCGATACGCGGCAACAGCGCAGCGACCGCCTCGGCGGAAGGAAGACGGTCGCTGCCGTCGAACCGCCACACCTCCCGCAGCACGCCCGAAGTGATGTCGAACTTTCCTTCGCTGATCTCCCAGCACTGCTGGGCGAAATCCAGCAGATTGGCGGTCTCTTCATCCACGCGCACGGGATTCCCTTCGCTCCGATTGATGCGGTAGATGTCGTTGTCGGTACGGTAACGGCTGAATTTGTGTTCGATACGTGTGGCTTCGCTCCAGGCCAGATGCAGGAGCCGTTCAGCCTGTGCGCGGTCGTCGATGGCAAATAGGATTTCGCATGGACTGGCCATGGCGTGGAACCTCCCACGCCAGTAACCAGTCTCTCTGCTCAGGTTGAAGGGGCTAGTCAAATTCCTTCTTGTAACTTGCCTGGAATATCAGCGCCTTGTTGGTATCGTACTCCGCCTCGGCAAAGGACTGGTAGAGGTATTCCAGACGGAAGCGCAACGTGCCCCCCCATGCTGGAAGTCCGTACTTGGCGCCAAGGGTGATGCTGCTCATCTCGTCCAGCCGGTAGTCGGCGCTGGCATACTGAGGGAGTGGCTCACCATATTTCAGGCTGTGGTGGAAGAAATCCGCGGCGGTCTGGTGATAGAGTCGTACGTGCGGCTCGATGAAGCGGCCGTTCATGAGGTTGCGGCGGTGCCGGTAGTCGATGGTGTGGGAGTTGATGTCCCAGTCGTCCCAGTAGTAGCGGTAGGAGAGGTGGATGACGTCCTTGTTGTCCAGTTGGTGGACCAGGATGCCATAGAGTGACTGACGCAACCGGCTGTCCGGCCGGCTCTCGAAATAGCGTTCCATCTCGATGCCGTTGGCGTCGGTAACGCTGATCAGTTTGTAGGGATCGGTGAGATATCCTTCCAGGGTCTTGATGGAGTAGTTGATTCGGGCCACCGTACGGCGATTGATGATCCCGGAGACCCCAAGCATCCCCTCGTATCCCCGTTTGTTGCCGGCGCCGAAGAACTCCGGATTGCCGTTGTTCTCTTCCACGTTCCCCATCGGCTTTGGGGTGCCGCCGGAACTCTGGAATATCGTGTCGTAAGAGCCGGCAATCCCTGCAGTGAAGGTCAGCATACGGTCGTCCGTTTCCTTGTTGAAGGTGACACTGCCGCCGTAGGCCTCGTAGTCACGCTCTACCGAAACGCTGGCACCATACTGGATGTTGAAAGTGCGGCTGTAGTCATGGCTCCAGCCTGCGTTGACTCCTAAGCGGGTGTCATCGAACTGCACCAGATCCGGTGAGCCGGAGGCGGTCTTGAAACCGTTTCCACCGGAAGAAGGGGTGGTGACCGAAACCGTATTGAATGATTTCACTGCGCCAGTAGGGGTTGCCCCGGTCACTGTATCATAGACCGCTTCCAGGGAGAGCCGATCATAGTCTCCCAGCGCAACGTCGGCACGGGTGATGATCTTGTGCACGGTCACCCGGTCGTTGGCTTCGCCGTAATAAAGATATGAAGTATCGGTGGTCCAGGCACTTTCGGTCGCGCCTGCCTGCTGAACCCCCTGGGAAAGAATGGTGCAGGTCGCGATGGCCAGCTTGTTACGGATAGATTTCATTTTATTGTCGAGTCAGTCGCCTTGTCGTCAGTTGCAGCCGCATCCCCCGCCACCGACCCCCTTGCCCCCGGTGGAACCCTCTTTGCTGAAGTAGATGTGTTCGTCCGCAAAGCTTTGAGTGGGGTCGTCGTCCAACTGCATAGCCTCCTGCGCCAGGATGCCACGCTGCCAGGGTTTCACCGGCTCCAGCTGCAGCGCAGCGCACGCCTGGAGAAACATGGGGATGGTGAGAAGCAGAAGGGGCTTGAGCCTTTTCATCATTTCGCGAGCAGCTCCTCGATTGCAGATTCGGTTTCCTTTTTGTGGGAGCTGTTGAAACCTTCGAATCTGGCGGTCACAAGACCGTTCTTGTCGATGAGATAAGAGGTGGGCATGACCTTCAGGCCGTAGGCTTCGGCCACTTTTCCCCTGCGGTCGAAAGCCACGGTGAAGGCCGCGGGATATCGGCGCAGGAACGCGGTTGCATCGCCGGGATTTTCGTCCAGAGAGACCGCGATCACCTCGAATCCCTTTTCCTTGTATCGTGCCTGCAGCATGTTCATCCACGGGAACGATTTGCGGCAGGGGATACACCAGGATGCCCAGAAGTCGAGATAGACCACCTTGCCACGGAATTTGGCCAGGTCCACTACCCCACTGATTCCAGGCAGCCGGAAGCGTAGCGCCTTTTCCCCCGCTACTGCGGTGGAGGAACATAACAGCAAACCCAGGAGGGCAGAGACGATGACGACGCAGAGCGCTCGTTTAAGCATATTCACCCCTTCTTACGTTATTTTTATGCTGCATGATGCATTTTGGGCATCTTTTTATCAAGTTTTGTCGATGCGCTTCCACGACGTATGGTACGGCGGGCGTGGCGGTCTCTACTGTGATCCATGCCACAGAATGGCTTGTTTGTTCGTCTTGGTTCGGTGGACCAAAGGTGTCTCTTTGGTGGTTCTCGGGTAGACTAGTTGGTTTTCGACGGATTGACGAACAGTGATTCAGAATCTACGTAACATCGCCATCATCGCCCACGTCGATCATGGCAAGACCACCCTGGTGGACAAGCTGCTCCTCCAGTCGGGCACCTTCGACGAGCGGGCCCGGCTGGAGGAGCGGGTGATGGACTCCAATGATCTGGAACGGGAGCGGGGCATCACCATCCTGGCCAAGAACACCGCCATCGAATGGGGCGACTACCGGATCAATATCGTGGACACCCCTGGGCATGCCGATTTCGGTGGCGAAGTGGAGCGGATCCTCTCCATGGTGGATTCGGTGTTGCTGCTGGTGGATGCCGTGGAGGGGCCCATGCCGCAGACCCGCTTCGTCACTCAGAAGGCGTTGCAGAGGGGGCTCCGTCCCATCGTGGTGATCAACAAGATCGACCGGCCGGGCAGCCGTCCCGATTGGGTACTGGATCAGACCTTCGACCTGTTCGATCGGCTGGGGGCCAGCGACGAGCAGCTCGACTTTCCGGTGGTCTATGCTTCGGCCCTGAACGGCTATGCCGGGCTTGAGCCTACGGTCAGGGAGGGGGACATGACCCCCCTGTTTCGGGTGATCGTCGAACACGTGGAGCCGCCGAAGGTGGATGTGGAGGGGCCGTTCCAGATGCAGGTCAGCCAGCTCGACTACAACAGCTACGTGGGGGTGATCGGCGTCGGGCGCATCACCCGGGGTTCCATCGAGAGCAATACGCCGGTGACGGTGGTGGATCGGGACGGAGAGCGGCGCAACGGCCGGATCCTGCAGATCATGGGATTCCACGGCCTGGAGCGGGTGGAGCGGGAGCGTGCGCAGGCGGGGGATATCATCGCCTTCACCGGACTCGAACAGCTGAATATCTCCGACACCCTCTGCGACCCCGGCGCAGTGGAGGCGTTGCCGCCCCTCACGGTGGACGAGCCTACCGTGAGCATGACCTTTCAGGTCAACAACTCACCTTTCGCCGGCCGGGACGGCAAGTTCGTCACCTCGCGGCAGATCCATGAGCGGTTGCAGCGGGAGTTGGTGCACAACGTGGCGTTGCGGGTGGAAGAGACCGGGGATCCCGACAGGTTCCGGGTCTCTGGTCGCGGAGAGCTGCATCTCTCCATTCTCATCGAGAACATGCGTCGGGAAGGGTTCGAGCTGGGGGTTTCCCGGCCCGAGGTGATCGTCCGGGAGGTGGACGGGGTGAAGCAGGAGCCCTACGAGCATCTCACGGTGGATGTGGAGGAGCATCATCAGGGGGCGGTGATGGAGCGTCTCGGACAGCGGGGCGCGGAGCTCAAGGAGATGCAGCCGGATGGCAAGGGGCGGGTGCGCCTCGACTACATCGTTCCGGCACGGGGGCTGATCGGATTTCGTACCGAGTTTCTGACCGCCACCCAGGGTACGGGTCTGCTCTACAGCGTTTTCGATCACTACGGCCCGTTCAAGCCGGGGGAGTTCGGGCAGCGTGTCAACGGGGTTCTGATTGCGAATGGCGCCGGAAAGGCGCTGGGGTATGCGTTGTTCAACCTTCAGGAGCGCGGCAGGTTGTTCATCGGTCATGGAGACGAAGTCTACGAGGGGATGATCATCGGTATCCACTCGCGCGCCAACGATCTGGTGGTGAATCCTCTCAAGGGCAAGCAGCTGACCAACATCCGTGCCGCCGGTTCGGACGAGAACATCCAGCTTACCCCACCGATCAGGATGTCGCTGGAACAGGCGCTGGAGTTCATCGATGACGATGAGCTGGTGGAGGTGACCCCCAGTCATATCCGCTTGCGCAAGAAGTTGCTGCTGGAGCACGAACGCAAGAAGGCGGCCCGGGCAGCGGGATGATCGGATTGCTGCAGCGGGTCAGCGAGGCCGGCGTGGTGGTGAACAAAGAGGAGATTGCCGCCATCGGCGCCGGACTGCTGGTGCTGGTCGGGGTGGAGAAAGGGGATGGGGAGCCCCAGGCCGATCGCCTGCTGGAGCGCCTGCTGGGATATCGGCTCTTCCCCGATGCGGCGGGCAGGATGAACCGCAGTCTCGCCGACACCGGTGGCGGTCTGCTGCTGGTTCCGCAGTTCACGCTGGCGGCCGATACCCGCAAGGGGATGCGTCCCAGCTTCACCCCTGCCGCCCCGCCAGCGGAAGGAGAGCGCCTGTTCGGGTATCTGCTCGCGCAGGCGCGGCGGCGACATCACCCGGTGGAGGCAGGGCGGTTCGGTGCCGACATGCAGGTGCGATTGACGAACGATGGTCCGGTCACCTTCTGGCTCAGGGCTAATCCTTCCTCCTCTTCGGCCGATAACAGGGTTTTGTCGAACCGTTGAGCTGCCTCGAGGGGCAGAAGGAACCGATGCTTTCCATACAGAAACAGGAAGATCCCGTCGAGGCGATCCAACGCAGCATGGATGCAGTCACCCTGGCCCAGTTGCGCAGGGAGAACCGGCAGCTGCGGGAGCGGCTGGACGAACTGCTGCACCAGGCCCGCGTCAACGAGAAGAAGCTGCGGCGGCTGCAGCATCAGGAGATGGAGCTGCTGGGGCTCGACTCCCTGTCTGAGGTGATTCTCACCCTCACCGTGGATTATCCGCGTGCCTTCGGGCTCAGCCGGGTGATGCTGGTGCTGGTGGATGTCGACGACCAGATCCGGAAGCTGTTCGAACAGATGCGGGGTGCCGTACAACAGCAACTGCGGGACGTGGTATTGCTGCCGGACAGTGAACCGCTGGATTCGCTGTTCGGCAAGTCGGCCACGCCACGCCTTGGAGGGTACGATACCCACATTCACGCCTCGCTGCTCGGCGATTTGCGCCCGAGGCCGGGCAGTGTCGCCATGTTGCCGTTGTTCCGGCGGGGGCGCCTCACAGGGTGTCTGGTCATGGCGGCAAGAGATACGGAACGGTTCGCCCGTGACAAGGATACCTATTTCCTGGAACGTCTGGCCACCACGGTGGCGGTCAGTGTGGAGAGCGCCATCAATCATGAACGACTGGCCATTCTGGGGCTGATCGATCCCCTGACGGAGATCAACAACCGCCGTTTTTTCGATCAGCGGCTGGACGAAGAGGTGATGCGGACCCTGCGGGGCAAGGCGCCGCTGGCCTGTCTGCTGATCGATGTGGACCACTTCAAGCGGATAAACGATACGCATGGCCATCAGGCCGGTGATAGTGTATTGCAGCGGGTGGCTGCCCTGTTGCGGCAGCATCTGCGTGGACAGGATGTGTTGGCTCGCTATGGCGGAGAGGAGTTCGTCGCCCTGTTGAGCGGTACCACGGTGCAGCGGGCCAGGGTGATAGCAGAGCGCATCCGTCTGGCGCTGGAGCAAAAGCTTCTTCCCCTCGAGAACGGCGAGACGTTGCAGATCACCGCCTCCATCGGCGTCAGCCTGCTGGAGCCGATGCAGCATCAGGGAGAGTTCAGGCAGTTGGGAACGGAACTGATCGAACGGGCCGACCAGGCACTCTACAAGGCCAAGGAGAGCGGCAGAAATCGGGTGATCGTCGCCGACTGACAAGAAAGCGCTTTGGAACAGGAACCCCTTGTCGAAGGATTTGCCCTCCGGCTGCTCGCGTGGTATGACCGGCATGGTCGTCGTCATCTGCCGTGGCAACGGAGGCGGAGTGCCTACACCATCTGGGTCGCGGAGACGATGCTGCAACAGACCCGGGTGGATACGGTAGTCCCCTATTTCCGCCGTTTCCTCAAGGAGTTTCCTTCCCTGCGGGCGTTGGCCGCGGCGGAGCTGGACCAGGTGCTGCATCTCTGGTCCGGCCTGGGTTACTACGCACGAGCCCGCAATCTGCACCGTGCGGCGCGCATCGTGCGGGATGAACATGGTGGCCGTTTCCCGCGTGATCTGAAGGCGGCCATGCAACTCCCCGGTATCGGCCGTTCCACCGCGGGTGCGATACTTTCCCAGGCGTTCGACCAGCGTCACGCCATTCTGGACGGCAATGTCAAACGCCTGCTGTGTCGTCTGCATGCCATCGACCAGTGGCCGGGAGGGGCGGCCGTCCAGAGCCGCCTGTGGCGGCTGGCGGATGACTATCTCCCTTGCGAGCGGAATGCCGATTATACGCAGGCCATCATGGACTTCGGAGCGCTCCAGTGCCGTCGCACCAAGCCCCGTTGCGGGGAGTGCCCTTTCGCTGGAGAGTGTCTCGCCCTCCGGCAAGGGCGGACGGACGAGCTGCCCGTACCGAGGCGGTATCGCGCACTGCCTCTGCGCACCGTGGTTCTGCTGCTCATCGCCGATGCAAGCGGGCGGATCCTGCTGGAAAGGCGGCCACCTGCCGGTATCTGGGGCGGTCTGTGGAGTCCGCCGGAGTGCGAGGAAGGCGTCGACCCCGTTCTCTGGTGCCGGGAGAAGCTGGGCCTGCAGGTAGAAGCGGGTGACTCTATTGCCCCTTTCATCCACACATTCACCCACTTCCGGCTGCGGATCCGGCCCCAGGTCGTGTATCTCCAGGGAGAGGAATCCGTGGCGCGGGTGATGGAAGCCCGTTCGCTACTCTGGTATAACAGGGAGCGACCCGAGCCCTGTGGGGTCGCCGCACCCGTCAGGCGATTGCTCGAGCAGCTCTGGAAAACATGATTATCTGAGTGAGGAGCCAATAGTAATGAGCCGTATGGTCAAATGTGTCAAACTGGGCCGGGAGGCCGAAGGTCTGGAGAGGCCGCCCTACCCCGGAGAGCTGGGCAAGCGCATCTTCGAGAACGTATCGAAGGAGGCCTGGCAGGGATGGATTCGCTACCAGACCATGTTGATCAATGAACACCGCCTGACCCCAATCGATCCGGAACATCGCAAGTTTCTGGAGCGGGAGATGGAAAACTACTTCTTTGGCGAAGGGGGATCCATGCCGGAGGGGTTTGTTCCTCCCCAAGAGTAAGAGATGGAGCTTTCCGGGCCTGCAAACATGATGAAGCGGCAAATTGTTCTGTTGGTGATGCTGGCGGCCATGACCGGGGCCGTATGGGCCGAAGCGACCACGCTCTGGGTGCGGGATCGCATCGTGGTCTCCCTGCGCGATGCTCCTGGCAAGGAAGGCAAGGTGCTGCGTACCATTGCCACGGGAGCCGAGGTGAAGCTGCTGGAGCGTTCCAGCAACGGCGCCTATGCCAAGGTGGCGTTGAAGAACGGGACAGAGGGATGGGTGGCGGTGCGTTATCTGGTGGACGAGCCCATCGCGGCCATTCGTCTGGCGAAGATGGAGACGGAGTGGAAGCGGTTCAAGGAAGAAAATGAACGGCTCAAGAAGGAGGTGGAGGATCTCCAGGCGCTCAGCAAGGATCCTGAAGCGCTACGGCGGTTGAAGAGTGAAAACGAACGGTTGACCGCCGAGGTCCAGCGCTTCAAGGAGATCAATACGGAGCCGCTTGCCCTGGCAGATGAAAATGAAACGCTGCGCAACAAGAATGTGGCGCTCGAAAAGGAGCTGCAGATGGTGCGCCAGGAGCTGCAGGTGGCGAAAGACCGCTCCGATCGGGACTGGTTCCTGCTGGGTGCAGGTGTTCTGATTGCCGGGATCCTGGTGGGGATCGTGCTTCCCCGTCTGCGGCTCAGGAAGCGTAACAGTTGGGAGCTGTAGCGAGAGGTGACTCCCTCATACTCGGGTTGTCGCTGCTCATCTGACTGCAGCTCATAAAAAACTGGGTCTTCCCCAAAAAGTGTGGGTGAAACAGCAA